>NZ_AQOD01000010.1 GCF_000513715.1 Salinivibrio socompensis S35 | reverse complement strand
TTGCTGAAATTATTGTATGCAGGGATACTAAAAGCGTCTGAGCGATGGACACATCCGGTGCAGAATTGGAACCTCACACTGTCGCAGTTGGCAATCCATTTTGAGGGTCGACTGGATGATCACATCGCGCTATGATTTTTAGCTGACACAGAATATTGAACACCCTCCAGAACCTAAATCTGGTGCGTCTACCAATTCCGCCACTTCCGCAAATTCTTATGATAGGACGGCGGGCGGGCCGAATATCAATTGTCTTGGTGCGGGGGGAGGGACTTGAACCCTCACGTCCTTTCGGACACTAGCACCTGAAGCTAGCGCGTCTACCAATTCCGCCACCGCCGCAAATCGGTGTGATTCACTGCGTTAGCAATAAATCGGATAATGGTGGCTACGACGGGATTCGAACCTGTGACCCCATCATTATGAGTGATGTGCTCTAACCAACTGAGCTACGTAGCCAACCTAAAGTGGCTGGGGTACCAGGATTCGAACCTGGGAATGACGAGATCAAAACCCGTTGCCTTACCGCTTGGCGATACCCCAATTTTCCATGCCGCTCAACAGCCACATGTCTTTAATAAATGGTGCGGAAGGAGAGACTTGAACTCTCACACCTTGCGGCGCCAGAACCTAAATCTGGTGCGTCTACCAATTCCGCCACTTCCGCTTTCCAAGTTGTTCATCTTACTTCATGGTAGTTGAAGAAAGATGGCGCGTCCGGGAGGATTCGAACCTCCGACCGCCTGGTTCGTAGCCAGGTACTCTATCCAGCTGAGCTACGGACGCGTTGGCTGGGGTACCAGGATTCGAACCTGGGAATGACGAGATCAAAACCCGTTGCCTTACCGCTTGGCGATACCCCAACTGAGGCGCGCATAATAGGCTGGTTTTTATCGGGAGTCAACACCTGATTTTACCAACCGCACAACTTTTGGCCTATCAAGCTAAAAGCCGCATGTGCGCGCTCAATAGTCAGTATTCTACTTTTTTTTCGGCCGTTGCCAAGCCTCAATTGTCCTTGGTTTCGCGCGAGTGATGACGAGTTGACCATCCGCGACGTCTTTACTGATAGTACTGCCTGCTCCGACAGTGACGCCTTCACCAATAACCACTGGGGCCACCAGCTGAGAATCCGAGCCAATAAAGGCATTATCTTTAATCACGGTTTTATATTTATTAGCACCGTCATAATTACAGGTGATCACCCCGGCACCGATATTCACGCCGCGCCCCACTTCGGTATCACCAAGATAGGTCAGGTGGTTGGCTTTCGAGCCTTCGCCCAAACGAGATTTTTTCATTTCCACAAAGTTACCCACATGCGCATCACGCGCCATTTCAGCGCCAGGACGCAAACGGGTGAATGGGCCGACGGTACAAGCTTCCCCGACACTGGCGCCTTCCACTACGCTATAGGGGCGAATCAAGGTATTGTCATCAATTTCGCAATCAATCAGCACACTGCCTGCACCAATGACCACGTTATCGCCCAAAGTGACAGTGCCTCGATGATGACATTGGCGTCAATGGTGACATCACGGCCACATTGCAACTGACCGCGTAAGTCAAAACGGGCCGGATCGGTGAGCATGACCCCGCTCAGCAACAGTTGCTCGGCCTGCATTTTTTGATATTCACGTTCAAGACGTGAGAGCTGTAGACGGTTATTCACGCCTTCGACTTCTACCGCATTCACAGGGTGAACCGCTTGAATAGCACGGCCTTGTTGATACGCCAGCGCAATCACGTCGGTGAGGTAAAACTCGCCTTGGGCATTATGGTTGTCTAGCTGCGATAACCAATGGCGAAGGTCGCATCCTGTTGCTACCAGCACACCGGTATTGATTTCGGTGATCGCAAGCTGACTATCAGTGGCATCTTTTTGCTCGACAATCGCCACCACGTCACCGTTTTCCCGCACAATACGGCCATAACCGGTTGGATCGTTCTGATGCACGGTTAACAATCCAATCCCGCCCTCAGGCTGACCCTCTAACAAACGCGTTAAGGTTTGCTCTGAAATTAACGGCACATCGCCATAGAGCACCAAGACTTGCTCATTATCCGCAAAATATGGCGCGGCTTGTCGCACCGCATGGCCGGTCCCGAGTTGTTCAGCTTGCAAGCACCAGTTTACCGGAGAGTGAGCTAAAACGCGCTGCATGGTGTCGCCACCATGGCCATAAACCAAATGGATTTGTGAGGCACCGAGGCCGTGACACGTATCAATCACGTGTTCAACCATTGGCTTACCGGCCAATGTATGAAGCACTTTAGGAGTTTGAGAATACATGCGCGTGCCCTTACCGGCCGCGAGAATAACCGCACTGTATTGCATAGTCTTTCCGTGATGAGGGTTGGTTTGAATAAATAATGAGACTCAGTGTAACGCTTTTTGGTGGCAAGACGCACCTAGGAGATATCACGTCGCGCGACACATAAAAAAAGCGAACGCCGAAGCGTCGCTTGTCTTTTTACCGTTAAGTGACTGATTAACGTCTGTGTTTGGTCAGCTCGATCACTCGAAGCTTCGCAACCGCTTTAGCCAGGTCACTGGCCGCTTGAGCAAAGTCGACGTCTTTATGCTGATTGTGGATTTTATCCTCAGCGCGACGCTTCGCTTCTTCTGCCTTGGCTTGGTCTAGCTCTTCACCACGAATTGCCGTGTCAGCCAGTACAGTGACTGTACTAGGTTGCACTTCAAGCGTGCCGCCAGAAAGATAAATAATCTCTTCGCTACCGCCTTGCTTGACGATACGCACCATGCCCGGCGTGATAGCGGTCAGCAGCGGTGTGTGTCCTGCGTGAATACCCAGTTCACCTTCGCTACCGGTCACCTGAATATGTTCAGCACGGCCAGAGAACAATTGTCGCTCTGCACTGACCACATCCAGATGGAAGGTTATCGCTGCCATATCGCCTCCTACTCAAGCTTTACAGGTTTTTCGCTTTTTCGAGTACTTCGTCGATGCTACCGCAGTACAGGAATGCCTGCTCTGGGATATCATCGTACTCGCCACTTAGCAGGCCTTTGAAGCTTGCAATCGTGTCTTTCAGCGAAACATAAACACCTGGTTGGCCGGTGAAGACTTCGGCAACGTGGTAAGGCTGAGTCAAGAAACGCTCAATCTTACGTGCACGCGCAACCGTCAGTTTATCTTCTTCAGACAGCTCATCCATACCCAGAATAGCGATAATGTCTTTCAGCTCTTTATAGCGCTGAAGGACAGTCTGTACGCCACGCGCGATATCGTAGTGGTCTTGACCAACCACCAATGGGTCCAACATACGTGATGTTGAATCCAATGGGTCGATCGCTGGGTACATACCCATAGACGCGATGTTACGTGACAATACAACCGTTGCATCCAAGTGGGCAAAGGTGGTCGCCGGTGACGGGTCAGTCAAGTCATCCGCAGGTACGTAAACCGCCTGTACGGAGGTAATCGAACCAGTACGGGTTGACGTAATGCGCTCTTGCAATACACCCATTTCTTCAGCCAGCGTTGGCTGATAACCTACCGCTGATGGCATACGACCCAACAGGGCAGATACCTCGGTACCCGCAAGGGTATAGCGATAGATATTATCGATAAACAACAGGACGTCACGGCCATCATCACGGAATTTTTCCGCCATGGTTAGACCGGTCAGTGCCACACGCAGGCGGTTACCTGGTGGCTCGTTCATCTGACCATACACCATGGCCACTTTTGACTCTTCCGGCTTCTCGATGTTGACAACACCGGCTTCCTGCATTTCGAAGTAGAAGTCGTTACCCTCACGAGTACGCTCACCAACACCTGCGAAAACAGATAGACCTGAGTGTTGTAATGCGATGTTGTTGATAAGCTCCATCATGTTGACGGTTTTACCTACACCCGCACCACCGAACAGACCGATTTTACCGCCTTTCGCAAACGGGCAGATAAGGTCGATAACCTTAACACCGGTTTCCAAAAGCTCAGTAGAGTTCGATTGTTCTTCGTAGCTTGGCGCTTCACGGTGAATCGAGTAACGCTCTTTCTCACCGAGATCGCCACGCTCATCAATGGCATCACCCAGAACGTTGACGATACGTCCCAAGGTTGCTTCACCCACAGGGACTTGGATTGCTGCCCCTGAGTTTTCTACTTCGATTCCACGACGTAGACCATCAGATGAGCCCATAGCGATAGCACGAATTACGCCACCACCTAGCTGCTGCTGAACTTCCAGCACCAGACGCTCGCCTTCACGTTTCACATTCAACGCATCATATACCTTCGGCACTGCGTCTTGTGGAAACTCTACGTCGACTACCGCACCGATGATCTGAACGATCTTACCTGTAGCCATCGTTATTCCTCTAAACTAGTTCGTTAACCCTTGCCTTTACACCGCACTTGCGCCAGAAACAATCTCTGACAACTCTTGGGTGATCGCAGCCTGACGGGCTTTGTTATACACCAACTGCAGATCATCAATCAGATCGCCTGCATTGTCGGTCGCAGCTTTCATCGCCACCATACGCGCCGCTTGCTCACTGGCGAGGTTCTCCACCACACCTTGATACACTTGTGACTCGGCATAGCGAACCAATAAGGTATCGAGCAAGGGTTTGGGCTCAGGCTCATAGATATAATCCCAAGCGTGGCTACTCTGCATATCCTCGTCGTCTGACTTTGGCAAAGGCAGCAATTGATCGATCACTGGGGTCTGCACCATGGTGTTCTCAAATTTATTGAAAACAACATATAAGCGGTCCAGCTCACCTTCATTATATTTTTTCAGCATCACCCCGACCGTACCGATCAGGTCTTCCAGTACTGGGGTAGTCCCCCAAACCGGAGGTCCTGTGCGACTACATTTCCGCCGTGATTGTTAAAGAAAGCGGTCGCTTTTGCCCCAACCAATGCCATATCGATCTCGGCACCTTTTTGGCTCCAGCTTTCCATATCTTTGGTGACACTTTTGAACAAATTAATGTTCAGGCCACCACACAATCCGCGGTCAGTAGAAATGATGATGTAACCAACGCGCTTGGCTTCCCGCTCTTCCAAGTAAGGATGACGGTACTCCAAGTTACCCAGTGCAAGATGACCGATCACTTTGCGCATAGTGACAGCATATGGACGTGACGACTCCATGGCTTCTTGCGTTTTACGCATTTTGGAGGCTGCCACCATTTCCATCGCTTTAGTGATCTTCTGTGTGTTTTTCACACTTCCGATCTTAGTACGAATCTCTTTTGCGCCGGCCATAGTTACTCTCCGTTAGTGGGTGACCACCTAAGTGGTCACCTACAATGTTACCAAGTCTGGGTCGCTTTGAAGTCGTCCAGCAGCTTTCTCAACTGTGCTTCAACGTCATCGTTGTAGGCACCAGACTCATCAATCTGAGCAGCCAGGTCGGCATACTGCGCCTTCGCAAAGGCGAGTAGAGAACGCTCAAAGTCACCGATCTTGTTCAGTTCGACGTCTTCCAAGTAGCCTTTTTCAGCCGCAAAGATAACCATTGCCTGCTCAAAGACAGACATTGGCGCATATTGCATCTGCTTCATCAGCTCGGTCACTTTCTGACCGTGATCCAATTGCTTCTTGGTGGCGTCATCCAAATCCGATGAGAACTGGGCAAAGGCAGCAAGCTCACGATATTGTGCCAAGCTGTACGAATACCGCCTGACAGTTTTTTCATGATCTTGGTTTGCGCAGAACCACCCACACGAGAGACCGAGATCCCTGGGTCAACCGCTGGACGAATACCGGCGTTGAATAGCTCGGTTTGCAGGAAGATCTGACCGTCTGTGATCGAGATAACGTTAGTCGGTACGAATGCAGACACGTCACCGGCTTGGGTTTCGATAATAGGCAGGGCGGTTAATGAACCGGTTTTGCCTTTCACTTCACCATTAGTAAACTCTTCAACATAGTGTGCATTCACTCGTGCAGCACGCTCAAGAAGACGAGAGTGCAAGTAGAAAACATCACCTGGGAAGCTTCACGGCCTGGTGGACGACGCAGTAGCAATGAAATCTGACGATAAGCAACCGCTTGTTTCGACAAGTCATCATAGACAATCAGTGCATCTTCACCGCGGTCACGGAAGTACTCACCCATCGCACAACCTGCATAAGGTGCCAGGTATTGCAGGGCAGCCGCTTCAGAGGCTGATGCCACGACGACAATGGTGTTTTTCAGTGCATCATGCTCTTCTAGCTTACGAACCACGTTCGCAATGGTCGATGCTTTCTGACCGATCGCGACGTAGATAGCGTAGATACCAGAGTTTTTCTGGTTAATGATCGCATCGATCGCCAACGCGGTTTTACCGGTTTGACGGTCACCGATGATCAGCTCACGCTGGCCACGACCGATAGGGATCATCGAGTCAACCGCTTTATAGCCGGTCTGAACAGGCTGATCGACCGATTGACGAGCGATAACACCTGGTGCAATCACTTCGACAGGCGAAGTGGTTTCTGTTTCGATTGGCCCTTTACCGTCGATGGGCTCACCCAAGGTGTTCACCACACGACCTAAAAGCTCAGGTCCTGTTGGCACTTCAAGAATACGGCCAGTACCGGTCACTTTCATGCCTTCTTGCAGGTCCGAATACGGACCCATGACAACCGCGCCCACTGAGTCACGCTCAAGGTTCAATGCTAGTGCATAGCGGTTACCAGGCAGTTCAATCATTTCCCCTTGCATCGCATCTGCAAGGCCATGGATACGAATGATACCGTCGCTGACTGACACGATGGTACCTTCGTTACGCGCTTCACTCACAACGTCAAATTTTTCAATGCGTTGTTTGATCAGATCGCTAATTTCCGTGGAATTAAGTTGCATGCTCCAATTCCCCAAATCAAGACTGCAATGCATCGCTCAGGCGGCGCATACGGCCACTTACTGAGTTATCGATGACCAAGTCTCCAGCTCGAATAATAACCCCGGCAATCAGGCTTCGTCTACACTACAGTTCAGCTTTACTTTGCGCTCAAAACGCGTCGTGAGCTTGTTACTGATGGCTTGTTGTTGCTCTTCGGAGAGAGCCGTCGCTGACATCACTTGGACGTCAACTTCTTTGTCCAATTCCGCGCGCATCGCAAGGAACTGTTCACAAACCTCAGGAAGCGCTTTTAGACGCTTGTTTTCCGCCATTACTTTTATCAAGTTTTGGCCGAAATCGTTGAGCTGATCGCCACCCACAGTGATGAAAATATCGGCCAATTTCTCGGCAGAATAGGACGCGTCCAACATATGTTTTACGCGTTCATCACGGGCAATCTCAGCAGTAAAGGCAAGCATTTCAGCCCATTGGGCTAACTCACCTTTTTCTACCGCAAAATCAAAGGCTGCTTTCGCGTAGGGGCGAGCGAGTGTTGTCAATTCAGACATTGCTGCCCCTCCTTATTACAGTTCTGCAGTGATTTTATCGAGAAGATCTTTATGAGCATTCTGATCAATAGATTGCTCAATAATTTTCTCGGCACCAATAACAGCGAGCGATGCGACTTGCTTACGCAGATCATCGCGTGCGCGGTTACGCTCAGCTTCCAACTCGGCCTTACCCTGATTCAGGATATTGTCGCGCTCAGCAGCCGCTTCAACACGTGCCTCATCGAGGATTTGTGCTTTGCGTTTATTGGCCTGCTCGATAATGTCAGTTGCATTGCGCTTCGCTTCTTTCAATTGATCAGAAGCGTTCGCCTGGGCTAAATCCAGGTCTTTGGCGGCGCGATCAGCCGCCGCGAGACCGTCAGCAATTTTCTTCTGACGCTCTTCAATCGCTTGCATCAATGGTGGCCATACATATTTCATGCAGAACCACACAAAGATAGTGAACGCGATTGCCTGGCCTAGCAGAGTTGCGTTGATATTCACAACGGCGCCTCCTTAATCATAAGCTAAAGGGTCTGTTCAGCTACTAGCCAGTTTACAGTTGACCTACAAATGGGTTCGCGAACGTGAACAGCAAGGCAATAACAATACCGATCATTGGTACCGCATCAAGAAGACCTGCGATGATGAACATCTTAACTTGCAGCATAGGAGCCATCTCAGGTTGACGTGCTGCACCTTCAAGGAATTTACCACCCAGCAGGGCGAAACCAATCGCAGTACCAAGGGAAGCAAGACCTACAATGATGCCCACGGCAATTGCAGAAAAGCTCAATAAAGTTTCCATCACTATCTCCAGTTTTCGTTGTCGGCTATGAGCCAATAATGACTAACAAATTGCTTTCTAAAAAATGTCATCAATGATCTGGATCTTCGTGTGCCTGCGAGAGATACACGATGGTCAACATCATAAAGACAAAGGCTTGAATCGTAATGACTAGAATGTGGAAGATTGCCCACGGCACAGCGCCTAGCCATTGCGCCCACCACGGCAATAAGGCCGCGATAAGAATAAATACCACCTCACCGGCAAACATGTTACCGAACAGACGCATCGATAGTGAAATAGGTTTCGCCAACAGCGAGACCAGTTCCAACAGAAGGTTGAACGGGATCATGATAGGGTGATTAAACGGGTGTAACGCGAGCTCTTTAGCAAAGCCACCCACACCTTTTATCTTGATGCTATAGAAGATCATCAAGAAGAACACGCCCAGCGCCATCGCAAGGGTGATATTTACATCTGCAGTTGGCACCACTTTTAAGTATGGAATACCCAACCAGTGTTCCGCTGGATACGGAAGAAAATCGATAGGAATTAAGTCCATCGTATTCATCAGGAATATCCAGACGAAGATAGTCAGGGCCAAAGGTGCGATCAGCGGATTGCGTCCATGGAAGGTTTCGCGGACATTGTCATCAACGAACTCAACCAAGATCTCGATAAAACACTGAAGCTTACCCGGGACACCTGTCGACGCTTTCTTTGCCACCGATCGGAAAATGCCTAAGAAGACGATACCGATGAGGACAGAGAAAAACAGGCTATCAATATGAACCGACCAAAACCCTTCACCCACTGACAAGTTAGTCAGGTGGTGAGTGATGTAGCTAGACGGTGTAAGCGCATCACCTGACGCAGCCATAACTCATCCTATTTGTTGTTGTTAATGAATAAAACTGGCGCAAAGATATTAATCCCTAATGCCAGCAAATAGGCCAGTTTGAGGGGAACAAGTTCCACCTCGACATACAGGTAAACAAGGACAAACAAGACGACGGTCAGTGAAATTTTTAGAACTTCACCGCCAAAGAAGGACGCCACCACAAATTTTGCAGCTCTTGCCCCACTAAACAGGAAAGCACACGATGCAAACACGGCATTGGCTATCACAAAGATGCCCCCACCGATCAACGCGGATTTTCCCCAGTCGACATTGATAGCTAGTGCCATCAAGATTGCCGTTGCTAATACGACGCCAGCTTGCAAAAGCACCAATTTTGTCGCGATTTCACGACCCGGCCGCGCGAGCGTCGATACCATGTATTTGTTCCTCGATTCCGTTCCACTTAGCACTATTGCCGTGCTGGGAAAACAGCAAAAATTATACGTTTCGCCCCGACTAATGCAATCGCATCAATGTAAAAAAACAGGGGGAATTTTACAACAGTGTAACCCGATCACAGTAAGCGCTTTTATGTAACAAAAAGCGACTGATATAAATCACATTTCTTCGTCGAAAATTGCAAGAATTTGCGCTAACTTTTCAGATTCTTCAAAATTAATCACCAATTTTCCACTGCCGTTTTTCTGTTGTGTTAAAGCGACACTCACACCAAATTTATCGCCAAGGCGTTGCTGAAGGGCTTCGACTTCAGGTGATAATTCAGGCTTTTTCGCTTCAACAGGTGGCGAAAGCATCTTTTTTACTAGTTTTTCTATTTGGCGAACCGTCATCTTCTTATTGACCGCGGTCAAAGCCGCATCAATCTGTACGTCGCCTTCAAGTGCCAGCAAGGCACGTGCGTGGCCCATCTCGAGTTGTTTGTTGAGCAGCAATTGCCGCACCCCGGACTCCAACCCATTTAATCGAAGTAGGTTGCTAATGGTGGTCCGAGACTTACCCAGCGATTCAGCAAGCTGTTGATGGGTAAGTTCAAATTCATCTACTAAACGCGCCAATGCCTGCGCTTCTTCCATCGCATTGAGGTTTTCGCGTTGAATATTTTCAATCAAGGCGACCGCACTGGCGACTTTGTCAGTCATTTTACGAACCAAACAAGGAACATGCTTTAACCCTGCTTGTTTAGCCGCTCGCCAACGACGCTCACCGGCAATGATCTCGTAACGTCCAGCCGCAAGTTGACGCACAACGAGAGGTTGAATCACACCTTGGGCACGGATTGACTCAGTCAACTCTTCCAGCGCGTCTTCAGCCATACCTTGTCGCGGCTGATACTGGCCCGGCTCTAACACGGTGAGCGGCAACGGTTGTAATTCGCTGTTGCTGGTATCGGTCGATTCAGGGCCGCTGTTTGTGAAGACTGTGCTTGTGCACTGGTCGCCAGCAAGGCATCGAGGCCCTTTCCAAGCCCACGTTTCGCTGAATTCATTGTTTTCCTCAGGCATTGACAGCGTTTTGCGAGGAGCGAGCTTGCTCTTCGCGACGCAGTATTTCACCCGCAAGGGCGAGATAGGCTTTAGCACCGCTCGATAGTTTGTCGTAGTACATGGCGGGTCGGCCATGACTTGGCGCTTCTGCGAGCCGCACATTGCGGGGAATCACTGTACGATACACCTTATTACCGAAGTGTTTTTTGATCTGATCCGATACTTCGGTCGCTAATCGGTTTCTTGGGTCGTACATAGTGCGCAATACACCTTCAACGTGAAGGTCGGCGTTCACGACACTTGCCAGCTTGCTAATAGTATCCATTAAGGCGGTCAACCCTTCTAGTGCAAAGTATTCACATTGCATCGGGACGAGCACAGAATTGGCTGCAGTCATCGCGTTGATGGTCAGAAGGTTCAGTGAGGGGGGGCAGTCAATAAAAATATAATCATAACGGTCGACGACAGTCTCAAGCATCGTACGTAGACGCACCTCACGAGCAAATACTTCCATCAACTTGATTTCTGCTGCCGTCACATCACCATTGGCAGCGATAAGGTGATAGCTCCCTGCCGTATCCTCGACCACGACTTGTTCGAACGGCGTTTCTTCAATCAGGAGATCATAGGCCGTGGCATGGACATCGTACTTGTCAACGCCACTCGCCATGGTCGCATTGCCTTGTGGGTCCAAATCGATCAGTAGCACCTTGCGATTGGTGGCAGCCAGTGATGCTGCGAGATTGACACTCGTGGTGGTTTTTCCCACGCCGCCCTTTTGGTTTGCTACCGCGATAACTTTACCCACGTGCTTTCGACCTCTACTCGTTACTCTTAGCTCTCAAGATTACTAGATGACGCGCCCCTTCCAATCCCGGTACCTTCAAAGCTTTGATATCGGTCACAGAACAATCAGCCGGAAGCGCATCAATTTCTTGTTGGTCCACTTGCCCTTTCAACGCATAGAAGTACCCTTGCTCATGCGGCAAGTGGTGGCACCAGCTCACCATGTCACTCATTGATGCAAAGGCGCGACTGAGTACAGCATCAAATCCATGGTCAGGGGTAAAGTCTTCTACTCGACTTTGGACAGGGGTCACATTTGTGAGGCCAAGTTCGTGGAGAACTTGGCGAATAAAGCGAATCCGTTTGCCCAAACTATCCAATAAGGTGAATTGTTTATCGGGATTGGCAATGGCCAATGGGATCCCTGGCAGCCCTGGTCCTGTGCCGACATCAATAAACTGTTGGCCTTCAAGATATGGTGAGACCACTAGGCTATCAAGAATATGTTTCACCACCATGTCGTCAGGGTGACGTACCGAGGTTAAATTGTACGCTTTATTCCATTTGTGCAGCAGACGCACGTAGTCGAGCAATTGCTGTTGCTGTTGCACCGACATAACGAGGCCAGCTTGTGCCAGCCCGTGTTCTAGTTGCTTTTCCATTTTATGCCCCTTTTTTCAGCATGCCTTGCTTTTTCAAATGGACAAGCAGAATGGAGATAGCCGCCGGCGTGACACCAGAGATACGCGATGCTTTGCCCACGGTTTCAGGACGTGTATCGGCGAGCTTACCTTTCACTTCGTTCGATAAACCTTTTATTTGGTCGTAATCGAGATCGGTAGGTAATTCGGTATTTTCATGCCGTTGCGATTTCGCAATCTCATCTTGCTGACGGTCAATATAACCTGCGTATTTAACCTGAATTTCAACCTGTTCACTGGCTTGCTGATCCGCATGCGCCGGTTCAAAGCTTGGCAATGTCACAATATCGCAATACCGCAACTCTGGACGGCGCAGGAGATCCTCACCATTCGCTTCACGTGTTAGTGGTGTTTTGAGCATTGCATTGAGCGCAGTGACATCGTCAGAATGCGGATGGATCCAAGTGCCGCGTAATCGCTGACGCTCTTGCTCCATGTTTTCCATTTTCTGGTTAAAACGCGCCCAGCGCTCATCATCTACCAAGCCGAGCTCACGGCCTTTCTCCGTTAAACGCATATCCGCATTGTCTTCACGCAGTAATAAGCGGTACTCAGCACGAGAGGTAAACATGCGGTAGGGTTCTTGGGTCCCCATCGTAGAGAGATCGTCAATCAACACCCCCATGTACGCTTGGTCTCGCCGAGGGCTCCAACCTTCTTTGCCTTGTGCTTGCAGCGCGGCGTTACAGCCAGCCAGCAAGCCTTGTGCGCCCGCTTCTTCATAACCCGTGGTGCCGTTAATTTGTCCGGCAAAGAATAATCCGCGAATAAATTTGGTTTCTAGCGTTTGCTTGAGATCGCGAGGATCGAAGAAGTCATATTCGATCGCATAACCTGGGCGGATCACTTTGGCGTTTTCAAACCCTTTGATCGATTGAATGATCCCCATTTGCACATCAAACGGTAAGCTGGTGGAAATACCATTGGGATAGAGCTCATTGCTAGTTAGTCCCTCAGGCTCCACAAAGATTTGGTGTTTGTCTTTGTCAGCAAAGCGCATCACTTTGTCTTCAATGGATGGGCAATAGCGTGGACCAATCCCTTCAATAACACCGGCATACATCGGGCTTCGAGATAAGTTTTCTCGAATCACATCATGCGTTTTTTCATTGGTATACGTGATATAGCAAGGCATCTGTTCAGGGTGCTGACTCACATCACCCAAGAAAGAAAAGACCGGACGCGGCGTATCACCATGCTGCGTTTGCATCACAGAGAAATCGACCGAACGGGCGTCAATACGTGGGGGGGTCCCGTTTTAAGGCGATCGACTCGGAATGGCAGTGCGCGCAAGCGATCAGCAAGTTTGTTCGAAGGCGGATCCCCTGCACGCCCCCCAGAATAGTTATCCATGCCAATATGGATTTTCCCGCCCAAAAAGGTGCCGACGGTCAATACCACTGTGGTGGCGCTGAATTTCAGTCCCATTTCCGTTTCTACGCCAGTAACGCGATCTTGATCGACGATCAAATCCACCACGGCTTGCTGGAAAAGGGACAGATTTGGGGTGTTTTCTAGAGTGTGGCGGATCGCGGCTTTGTACAACGCACGATCAGCTTGTGCGCGTGTCGCTCGCACCGCTGGACCTTTCGACGCGTTCAGGGTTCTAAACTGGATCCCGCCTTTGTCGATAGCTTGCGCCATTGCGCCGCCAAGGGCATCAATCTCTTTTACCAGGTGTCCTTTCCCGATCCCGCCAATCGCAGGGTTACACGACATTTGTCCCAAAGTGTCGATATTATGGGTTAACAACAACGTTCTTTGATCCATCCGAGCGGCGGCTAGTGCTGCCTCGGTACCAGCATGGCCACCACCCACAACGATGACGTCAAAGTGATCCTGGTAAAACATGATTAAAGCCTCAACCTGGTTAAGTGTTTGCGCATGAACTAAGCAAAAGGGGCGACATTCTAGCGCTTTTTCTCTCAACAAGGAACCAAACCTTGATCCTGATCTTCTTAAGGCTTTCGCTTTATATATATAAGATCTTTATATAGATCTTTTATTAGATCTACTATTAGGGAAGAGGATCTCAGTGGATAAGCGGTAAAAGATCATTGAGATCAAGGATCTTGGGACGATCACTTTCTGTGGGTGGCCTTGGATCGGATCCTGTATCACCTGGGGTCAACTAGGCATCTTATCCACAGGGCGATCAATAGGAAAAAGTATCAAATGGATAACTAAAGGAAGAACACTGGGTTATTCATTAGTTATCCACAGATGGTTTGTTCAATTATTGTTCACTTAGATGCCTGAAGTAAGGGCTCCCAATCTGTTAACCAGCGTTCTGCTTCATCTTCAGGTATGGGATGAGCTTGGATATCGATGTCGATCCGTTCGCCAATTTTGACTGCCCCGAGGTCTTGTAATAAGGCGTCTGCTTTCATGCCTGCTTCACAAAAGGTGTCATAGCTAGAATCGCCAATCCCAACCACGCCGTATTGCAGGTCACGAAGCATTGGGCGATCGGTAAGCAACTGTTCCATTAGAGGCGAAATACTGTCTGGAAAATCCCCTGCACCATGCGTTGAGGTGACGATCAACAAGGTATTGGCACCGAGTACATCGTCAATGATCCCCTCATTGATGACGGTCGTTTGGTAGCCTTTTGCTTGCAGTTGCTCTGACAGGTGATCGCCAACATATTCTGCGCCACCTAAGGTGCTACCGGTAATAATCGTTATAGTCGCCATATTATCCTCATTATTAAGAGTCTCGCGCCTAGTATTGAGACCTTGTTCCTAGGAGTCAATTATTGCTGAATATTGAGGATGTTCGCGGTGATCAAGTTGGGGTGAACATGGTGAAAACTATGGGGATAACTTATGATCTTATGATAAGGATAACGGCGATCAATGCAGTGAGGGTAAGGGATCCTTTGTGTCAGGATCCCGTGATCAGGTTGGGGATAATTATTTGCCAATACAAAATGAGGAGAATATTTTCCCTAATAAATCATCGGCGCTAAATTCACCGGTAATGGTATTAAGGTACTGCTGGGTAAGGCGTAACTCTTCCGCCAGTATTTCACCGGCCATGTAACCTTCCAATTGTGTTTGGCCAATGTCCAAATGCGTGGCTGCACTGGCGAGCGCATCTAAATGGCGACGACGTGCCATAAAGCGGCCTTCACTGCCTCCGGCATAGCCCATACAGGCTTTGAGGTGTTGACGGAGTGCATCGACGCCTTGGCCGGTTTTGGCGCTAAGACGGATAAGGCTGGGTGGTTGGTATCACTGTATCCCATGGGTTCGCCTGTCATGTCGGCTTTGTTGCGGATCACCGTCATCCCCATTTCTTGAGGTAAACGGGACACAAAATCCGGCCAGATTTCGCGTGGTTCGGTGGCATCAGTGGTGGTGCCATCCACCATAAATAAGACGCGGTCTGCTTGCTCGATTTCATCCCACGCTCTCTCCACACCGATACGTTCCACCTCGTCAGATGCTTCACGCAAGCCTGCGGTATCAATGATATGCAAAGGCATCCCGTCAATATGGATGTGTTCACGCAGCACATCACGCGTGGTCCCAGCGATATCAGTCACAATCGCACTGTCTTTACCCGACAAGGCGTTGAGTAAGCTCGATTTTCCTGCATTCGGGCGCCCAGCGATCACTACCTTCATCCCTTCACGCATGATAGCGCCTTGGTTGGCTTCCTTACGTAAAGTAGCGAGATGGTCGATAATATGATTGAGATCGTTGGCGACTTTGCCATCAGAGAGGAAATCAATTTCTTCATCGGGAAAATCAATTGCCGCTTCAACGTAAATACGCAGGTGAATCACCTTTTCCACCAGTGCGTTCACTTGGCTAGAGAAGGCGCCTTGCAACGACTGCAGCGCCGAACGTGCGGCCTGCTCGGAGCTAGCATCAATTAAGTCGGCAATGGCTTCAGCTTGAGCCAGGTCGAGTTTGTCATTTAAGAAAGCGCGTTCAGAAAACTCACCTGGGCGGGCGGCTCGTACTCCGTCGAAGGCGCTAATTCTTTGGATGAGCATATCCATGATCACTGGGCCGCCATGGCCTTGTAGTTCTAGGACGTCTTCACCGGTGAAGGAATGAGGTCCTTTAAAGAACAAGGCAATACCTTGGTCTATCGGGTGATTATTTTGATCAAGAAAGGGAAGATAGTCGGCACGACGCGCGACCAAGTCGCGTCCTGTGAGGTGTTTACCAATGTGGTCGGCGAGGGGGCCAGACACGCGAACGATCCCCACACCGCCGCGGCCAGTTGCTGTAGCTTGCGCCACGATAGTGTCTGTTTGAGCCATAATGCACACTCTATGATTGCGGTGACAGGCCCGTGGGCCCTAAACAGTAAAAAAGGCGACCGCCGGGTCGCCTTTTTATTATTGCTTGACGCGGCCTGAGTTACGAGCGCGAATGCAGGCCTTTTTTCTCCAACGACTTGTAGATTAACGTCTGTTGGAGCAGCGTGACCACGTTCGATACCAACCAGTATAGAACCAGACCGGATGGGAAGAACAAGAAGAAGAACGTAAAGACCACAGGCATAAAGGTCATGATCTTCTGCTGCATCGGATCCGTGACCGTGGTTGGGCTCATCTTCTGAATCAGGAACATGGATGCCCCCATCAACAGCGGTAGCACATAGAAAGGGTCTTGTGCTGACAAGTCTTGAATCCAACCAAAGAAGGGGGCGTGACGTAGCTCGACCGATTCCATCAATGCCCAATATAGCGCAATAAATATCGGCATTTGCAGCACCAGCGGGAGGCAGCCACCCAGCGGGTTAACCTTTTCGCGCTTGTACAGCGCCATCATCTCTTGACTCATGCGCTGACGGTCGTCACCAATGCGCTCTTTCATTTCTTGCAGTTTAGGCTGCAGCATGCGCATCTTGGCCATTGAGGTGTACTGCGCTTTGGTGAGCGGGTACATGGCACCACGGACGATGAAGGTCAACATGATGATGGCAAGGCCCCAGTTCCCCACGAAGGTCTGGATGGTTGACAACAACCAGTGCAGCGGTTTAGCGATAAACCACAGCCAACCATAATCAACCACCAAATCCAAGCTTGGCGCCACGGCGGCCATTTGTTCTTGCAGTTTCGGGCCTACCCATAGGGTCGCCGTCAGCGTTTTACGGGTACCGGCCGGGATGGTGTCACTGGTTTTGGTTTGAATATAACCGTATTGTGAGGTGGTACGTGTGCTCAACACATTATTGTCGGCGCGTGGGATCCACGCGGTGGCAAAGTAGTGCTGAATCATTGCCGCCCAACCTTGATCAAAGGTTACGTTGAGATTTTTGCTTTCCATATCATCAAAGCTGTATTTCTCGTAACGCTTGTCGTCGGTTGAGTAGGCGCTGCCGCGGTAAGTCGGCATGGTGAGGCTGCCACCATCATCCAGCAAGTTTTGTTTTAGCTGGGTGTACATGGTCACGCTAGCGTTGGCATCGGTTTGGTTATTAATTGTATGTTCAACGTCTACCGCATAACTACCACGCTTAAACACAAAGGTCTTGGTATAAGTAATCCCGTCTTTTTCGACTGTCATCGGGACACGTAAGGTATCGTCTGAGTCTGAGAGAGAGAAGTCGCTCTGCGTCACCTGGTATTGTGCGCGGCCTTCTGCGGTATCAATGCCATTGGCACCAATTAAACCACTTTGCGCGACAAAGGTATGATCCGGCTTGGTATGCAGCAATGTGAAAGCATTGTCAGAGTCCAGCTCAGCATCGTATTGTGGAAGCTCGGCATGGACAACATCACCGCCTTGCGTATCAATTTTTAGTGTTAATACGTCGGTTTTGATGGTGACGAGCTTGTCAGAGACAGGCTGTGCATCAAGAGACGTGGTGTCGTTACCGTCATTGCTGCTCGGCACGTCACTGTGAGTCGTTTGCTGCTGCTCAACGCCCTGTCCCTGCGGTTGCGGGGATTCTGGTTTGCTCCATTCCATGTATAGCATGAAAGAAACGAACAATAGGGCAATCAACAGGATATTGCGTTGGGAATCCATTGTTAATTGTCTCTGTTATGGTGGTCGCAAGGCGGCACAGGATCGTAACCGCCATCATTCAAAGGGTGGCATTTTAATAGACGTTTGCCTGCCAACCAACACCCTTTTATCACACCATGGGATTGAATCGCCATGATGGCGTAATGCGAGCAGGTTGGTGTGAACCGGCATCGTGGCCCAATTAATGGGCTAATCACCAGTTGGTATCCCCGAATCAGCGCGATGAGCGCTTTTTGCGCGGCGGTCGCGACAAACGTTGCCATAACTTGTCCAATTCGTCTCGCAGCGCTTGATTACTCAGGTTGTTGGCACTTTTTTTCGCGATGACCACAAAGTCTTTCGCCGGCAATTGATGCTGACGCAAACGAAAGCTCTCGCGGACCACACGTTTAAAGCGGTTACGATCAACGGCAAGTTTGATTTGCTTTTTCGGTACAGCTTGACCGAGACGTGGGTGGTCGAGTGCGGTGTCTCTGGCGAGTATAGTTAAGTGCGGCGAACCTGCGCGATGAGGTTGCTGAAAGACGGCACTGAAATGTTCGGGAGTTAGCAGACGTAACTCCCGAGGATAAGCGAGCTTATTCACAAATCACTACGGATTATTTAGAAAGCTGCTTGCGGCCTTTCGCACGGCGAGCGGCAATGACCTTACGGCCGTTCTTAGTCGCCATGCGCGCACGGAAACCGTGAGTGCGCTTACGCTTTAGAACTGAAGGTTGAAAAGTGCGTTTCATGGTTTCTACCTTTATTACTGATCAGTGTTAGGTTTGTTAACCCGACGTGGGAGGGTAGCAGTATGCTGGTCTCCCACGCCTCTCAACAAAGAGGGCGGATTGTAGCCATTGACTAACGATTAGTCAATCACAAAACCCACGCCACTTCGGGCCGTGAATTATAAGCGCTTAGTCAGAGATCGCAAGGATCCTACCTAACTGATCGCAAATTAAACTGTGATCCCAACTTGATTCAGAAACTTATGCAACCGGGGATCATCACAGTGATTAAACAGCCAATCTGGGGTGCCTTGAGCGATAACATGGCCATCGTTCATAAATACCACACGATCCGCGACATCACGGGCAAATTGCATTTCGTGGGTGACCACCAGCATGGTTTGGTGGCGCGTGGCGAGCTTTTTCATTAGCGCTAGCACTTCGCCTACCCATTCTGGGTCCAGGGCGGACGTCGGCTCATCAAAGAGCAAGAGCTCCGCCTCCAACGCCATCGCGCGGCCGATCCCCACCCGTTGCTGCTGCCCCCCGGATAACGAGGCGGGGTAGTGGTCACCTTTATCGCTAAGTCCGATATCGTCCAAAATTTGTTGGGCGCGCTGGCGAGCTTTGGCTTTTTGCCATCCTTTCACGGTGCGTAGTCCTTCAGCGATGTTATCGCGCGCGGTCAGGTGGGCAAACAAGGCGTAGTTTTGGAACACAAACCCAGTTTGACGCCGCAATGCCAGAATATCTTGCTTTTGGGTGGCAGGATTGCCGCTGTCGACGCGTTGTTTCCCGATGGTTATCACTCCTTGTTCCGCACGCTCTAAGACGTTAATGCAGCGCAATAGGGTCGACTTTCCGGTACCGCTTGGGCCAATAATACAGACAATTTCGCCGCGTTCGATAGTGAGATCGATGCCGTCAAGCACGGCAACACCTTGATAGATTTTTTTCAGTTTTTCTATCTTTATCATCGTTGATACGCCTTATTCAGGTGTGCCTCGGCCCAGTACTGGACTCGGGTGAGTACAACTACAATCGCCCAGTAAATCAGCGCGACGGCCAAGTACGCTTCAAAGAACTTGAAACTGGATGAGGCTTCCATTTGCGCTTGCGCCATGATTTCAGCGACCCCTAATGTAAAGGCAAGTGACGTGGCTTTAATCATATCGATGAAATAGTTCATTAACGACGGCAGAGCAATGCGCACGGCTTGCGGTAAAATGATGCGTTGCATTGCTTGTCGCGTGGTCATGCCGATCGCTAAGCTTGCTTCCATTTGACTGCGATCGACCCCGAGAATCGCGGCACGAATCGATTCGGCCATATACGCAGAAAAGTGCAAGCTGATCCCAATGACCGCTGCGGTAAAGGCATCCATCCCGACTAAACTAGGGATCACCTGTGGCAAGCCATAATAGAGGAGAAACAGCTGTACCAATAAAGGGGTGCCTCGAAAGAAGCTAATAAAGATTTGCGCTAAACCATTGAGCCCAGGTACGCGAAAGACGCGAATTAAGGCGATAGCGACGGCCAAGGCGAGGGCGAAAAGTAGCCCCAAAAAGGCCATCTCCATGGTGATCCCCAAATAGCGAAGCAATAGAGGGAACAGGGAGATCATATAATCGAAATCAAACGCCATGAGAGTCCTTTAAACAAAAAAGCCCGCCAACAGCGGGCTTATTAATGTTAGTGAATGCTTACTTTTCGGTAACGTCAGCGCCAAACCACTTGATTGAAATATCGGCTAACGTGCCGTCATCACGCATATTAGTCAATGCCATGTTTACTTCATCACGCAAACGCTGACCGCGTTCGTTGTCGACAAATGGCCAGGCGTTAGCGATGGTTTCAAACGGTTGACCAGCCAGTTGTAAAGGCAGGCCTGACTCTTTAATCAATTGTAAGGCGGAGAGGCGATCCATAATAAAGGCATCGGCACGGCCCAGAGCCACGTCGTGTTCAATGCCGGTTTCATAGGTTTTGATATTAATGTCACCAGCGGCAGAGTGCTCGCGCAGTAGCTGCTCAAAGTTAGAGCCCAAGTTCACTGCGACCGTCTTGTCTTTTAAATCAGCGACTGATTGAATCATATCATTACCTTTACGGACGGTGATTTGCGCACCATCCACGACATACGGGTCGGTAAAGAGGTATTTCGCTTGGCGCGCATCGGTCATGGTAATTTGATTCGAGATGGTGTCGATTCGACCGGTTTGTAATAAACCAAACAACCCAGAGAAGTTAGCGGTCACATACTCCACCTGGTAGTCATTACGGCGACCTATTTCATCCCACAGATCGACTTCAAACCCTTGCAGTTTATCTTGTTTGACAAAGGTAAAAGGGAAGTAGCGGCCAGACATTCCCACTTTGACTGTGTCAGAGGCAAAAGCGGGGACAGAAATAACCATGCTCAGGCTGAGCAAGGCGTTGATGATCCATTTAGTCATGAAAAGCTCCGTAATAACCACATCAATATTGATAAGAAACGTAATATAGAGGGAGCGAGGGGCCTGCGAGAAATACCTTGTTGTTATTAGTCATAACGTATTAACAGAGTCGGCGCGACAGACTCTGGAAATGGCCGAGAATGATCGGGCCTGTTGACGGTGCGATGTGCGTAATGTTGTGAGTAAAAAGCGGGTAGACTGTGGCGATCTCTGTTTTATCTGTGGGATCTATGTGCATAAGTCGGATCTTATTCACTGAATTCGGGATCTTGTGGGTAGCGATCTTAGCGCGACAGGAGTACCATTATGGCCTTTTCCTTTTCGGTATAACTGCGTGGAGTCAAACGTGTCATCATCGCTTTGGTTGCAGTGTCTTGAACGGCTTCAAGATGATTTACCTGCAACAGAATTCAGTATGTGGGTACGGCCACTTCAAGCCGAGCTCAATGACAATACGTTGACCCTGTTTGCCCCTAACCGTTTTGTGCTTGATTGGGTGCGAGATAAATATCTGCATCAGATTAATCAACTGCTGAATGAGTATTGTGGTGTCGACGTGCCTATGCTGCGCTTTGAAGTGGGCAGTAAATCCGTTGCGGCTGCGCCGCAATCCGCGCCAGCTGGCCCGGCGTCAGCACCTGCGCCACAACAAGCGGCACCTGCACCAACACGCGGACGCATTTGGGAGCCGGCTCCGTCGCCGGTGCAATCAGATGTAAACCATCGCTCAAACGTGAACCCTAAACACAAGTTTAATAACTTTGTTGAAGGTAAATCGAACCAGCTTGCGCTCGCGGCCGCACGGCAGGTCTCGGGGAATCCAGGGGCGGCATATAACCCGCTGTTTTTGTATGGCGGTACCGGTCTAGGTAAAACGCACTTGTTACATGCGGTGGGGAATGCCATTTCTGACCGAAAGGCAGACGCTCGCGTAGTCTACATGCACTCTGAGCGGTTTGTGCAAGATATGGTCAAAGCACTGCAAAACAACGCTATCGAAGAATTTAAGCGCTATTACCGCAGTGTGGATGCGCTATTAATCGATGATATTCAGTTTTTTGCCAATAAAGAGCGCTCACAAGAAGAGTTCTTTCATACTTTTAATGCTTTGCTTGAGGGCAATCAGCAGATCATTTTGACCTCCGATCGCTATCCAAAAGAAATTAATGGGGTAGAGGATCGCTTGAAGTCACGGTTTGGTTGGGGGCTCACGGTCGCTATCGAACCGCCAGAATTGGAAACGCGTGTCGCGATCTTGATGAAAAAGGCCGAAGATCACGCAATCCGTCTGCCGGATGAAGTCGCCTTCTTTATTGCTAAGCGGTTGCGTTCGAATGTACGCGAGTTGGAAGGGGCACTTAACCGTGTTATAGCCAACGCCAATTTCACCGGCCGCGCGATCACTATTGATTTTGTCCGAGAAGCGCTGCGCGATCTGCTGGCTCTTCAAGAAAAGCTGGTCACTATCGATAATATTCAGAAAACCGTGGCGGAATATTATAAAATCAAGATGGCTGATTTGTTGTCCAAGCGTCGGTCTCGTTCGGTCGCGCGTCCTCGTCAAATGGCGATGGCTTTATCGAAAGAGCTGACCAACCACAGCTTGCCAGAAATTGGTGATGCTTTTGGCGGTCGTGACCATACAACGGTGTTGCATGCGTGCCGTAAAATTGAGCAACTGCGTGAAGAAAGTCACGATATTAAAGAAGATTACTCTAACCTGATTCGAACATTGTCGTCCTAATTATGAAATTTATTCTTACGCGTGAGCAGCTACTTCAACCGCTGCAACAAGTCTCTGGGGCTTTAGGTGGGCGCAGTACCTTACCGATCTTAAGCAATCTTCTGATTGAAGTCGCCGAACAGCAACTTAAGCTAACCGCCACCGATATGGAGGTGGAGCTCAATGCGACGGCACCGTTGGAGGGGGAGTATCTAGATGGTGCCATTACCGTTCCCTCGCGTAAGTTCATGGATATTATTAAAGGCTTGAACAGTGAAGCCCGTATTACGGTGGCCCAAGAAGGCGATCGTGTGGTGGTGCGTGCGGGTCGAAGCCGCTTTACCCTGTCCACGTTGCCGGCCAGTGATTATCCCAACATCGACGACTGGCAAGCGGATGTGAGCCTACAGCTGCCACAAAACAAGCTGAGTCATCTGATTGATGCGACCCAGTTTTCAATGGCAAACCAGGACGTACGGTATTATCTCAATGGTTTGTTGTTCGAAACCGACGGACAAACGTTACGCACGGTCGGGACAGATGGTCACCGCATGGCAGTATGCCATTTGACCATGGACGAGAGCGCTCCGGCGCAACAAGTGATTGTGCCGCGTAAAGGCGTCAGTGAATTAGCACGTTTGTTGGGTGACAGCGAGAATCTGGTCAATATTCAAATTGGAGCCTCCAATATTCGTGCGATCGTCGGTAACGTAACTTTTACCTCTAAGTTGGTCGATGGGCGATTTCCTGACTACCGTCGTGTGCTGCCTCAGTCAACGTCTCGGACACTTGAGGTCGATTGCGCGGAGCTCAAGCAAGCCTTGTCGCTGGCCGCGGTACTCTCGAATGAGAAATTCCGCGGTGTTCGGATGAATATAGATGGCAGTGAGCTTCGCATTTCGGCCAATAACCCCGAGCAAGAAGAAGCCGAAGAATTTTTGGAAGTGAATTACCAAGGTGAGGCCATCGAGATTGGCTTTAACGTCAGTTATGTTTTAGATGTGCTCAACGTTTTGCGCTGTCACACGGTCCGTTTTTCTATGACAGACGCGGTCGGCAGTACCTTGATTGAGGACTGTGATCGCGATGACGCCATGTATGTCGTGATGCCCATTCGCCTCTAGATTATGGCGCTTACTCGACTGGTCATTCATGACTTCAGAAATATTGAAGCCTGCGATATCGAACTGTCGTCAGGCTTTAACTTTTTAATTGGCCCCAACGGCAGTGGAAAAACCAGTGTCTTGGAGGCGATTCATTTTCTTGGCCACGGGCGCTCATTTCGCAGCGCACTCAACAGCCGCGTGATCCGTCATCAACAACCGAGCTTAACAGTGCATGGCCGGGTGAAAACCCAAGATGGGATATTGCTTCCGATCGGGATTCAAAAGCGCCGAGACGGCAGTGCCGATGTTAAAATAGGCCAAGAGAAAGGACAAAAGCTGGTGGCGCTGGCCAAAGTGCTACCCCTGCAGCTGATTACCCCAGAGGGGTTTGAGCTACTGACCGATGGCCCTAAGTTTCGCCGTGCGTTTATCGACTGGGGAGTGTTTCATTCCCAGCCCGGTTTTTTTGAAGCATGGACGCGGGTAAAGACGGCTCACTAAGCAACGGAACGCCGCGCTTAAAACGGCGCGACATTACCGCGACATTCAAGTGTGGGATACGGAGCTTGCCAGCTTAGCGGAACAAATTAGTGTTTGGCGACAAGCTATGTGGAGGCCGTGGCTGCGCGTGCGACGGCTTTATGTCAGGCATTTTTGCCCGAATTCTCGATTCAGTTTCGGTTTTCCCAGGGCTGGGAGCGCGGTACGGATTACCAGGCTTTGTTGGCAACCAACTTTGAACGTGATCAGCAAATGGGCTACACGGTATCAGGGCCACACAAAGCCGATTTACGCATCAAAGTGGCTGGCACACCGGTCGATGATGTGCTCTCTCGAGGGCAATTAAAATTGATGGTTTGTGCACTTCGGCTTGCACAAGGCCAACTCTATAGCGAAGAGCAAGGCATCGCCTGTATCTACCTGATCGATGACTTTGCCTCAGAATTAGACAGCCGCCGCCGGGCACTGCTAGCCAGTGAATTAACCCGTATCGGGGCTCAGGTTTTTGTCAGCGCCATTAGTGCCGATCAAGTCGCGGAAATTTGCGACGAAAATAGTAAGATGTTTCATGTGGAACATGGCAAAATTAACGCAGGATAAATAAGCGAGAGTAACTCAATGTCCAACGAATACGATTCATCGAGTATCAAGGTACTGAAGGGCTTGGATGCCGTCCGTAAGCGTCCGGGAATGTATATCGGCGACACCGACGACGGTACCGGCCTACACCATATGGTGTTTGAGGTGGTCGATAACTCGATCGATGAAGCACTGGCCGGACATTGTAACGATATCGTGACGACCATTCACGAAGACGGCTCTGTGTCGGTCCGCGACGATGGTCGTGGTATCCCTGTTGATATTCACGAAGAAGAAGGTGTTTCAGCCGCCCAAGTTATCATGACTGTGCTACACGCCGGCGGAAAGTTTGATGATAACTCTTACAAAGTCTCTGGCGGCTTACACGGTGTTGGTGTCTCCGTCGTAAACGCGCTTTCCGAGAAGCTTGAACTGACGATCTGGCGTAATGGCCACGCTCACCAACTCAACTTTTCTCACGGTGAGCCGCTTGGTCCCTTGGTCGAAATGGGTGAAACCGAACAAACTGGTACCCGCATTCGTTTTTGGCCTAGTGAAGAAACCTTCACGGGGATTAACTTCAACTACGAGACGTTAGCCAAGCGTTTACGTGAGCTGTCTTTCCTCAACTCGGGTGTGTCGATCCGATTGATCGATGAACGAGAGGAAGACAAATCCGATCACTTTAAATACGAAGGCGGTATTCGCGCGTTCGTTGAGCATCTCAATAATAAGAAGACGGCGATTCATCCATCGGTGTTCCACTTTGAACACATGCGTGATGATGGTGTCAGTGTCGAAGTATCGATGCAGTGGAATGATGGATACCAAGAGAATATCTATTGCTTCACTAACAATATTCCCCAACGTGATGGGGGAACCCACTTAGCCGGGTTCCGCGGCGCACTGACGCGAACCTTGAACAGCTTTATGGAAAAAGAAGGCTATTCAAAGAAAGCCAAAGCCGCAACGTCCGGCGATGATGCCCGTGAAGGCTTGACGGCGGTCGTGTCTGTTAAAGTCCCTGATCCTAAGTTCTCTAGCCAAACCAAAGATAAATTGGTGTCATCCGAAGTTAAGTCTGCGGTTGAATCGGCGATGAGCAGCCACTTGTCAGATTTCTTAATTGAGCATCCAGCCGATGCCAAAGTGGTTTGCACCAAGATTATTGATGCCGCTCGTGCACGTGATGCGGCCCGTAAAGCCCGTGAAATGACACGCCGTAAAGGGGCACTAGATTTGGCCGGTTTGCCCGGTAAATTGGCCGATTGCCAAGAAAAAGATCCTGCCCTGTCTGAGCTCTATATTGTGGAGGGTGACTCAGCAGGTGGCTCTGCAAAACAAGGGCGTAATCGTAAAAACCAAGCGATTTTGCCGCTAAAAGGTAAGATCTTAAACGTGGAAAAAGCCCGTTTTGATAAGATGTTATCATCGCAAGAAGTGGCTACCTTGATTACGGCTATGGGCTGCGGGATTGGCCGTGAAGAGTACGATCCCGATAAACTGCGCTATCACAGCATCATCATTATGACGGATGCCGACGTCGATGGCTCGCACATTCGTACGTTGTTATTAACTTTCTTCTACCGTCAAATGCCTGAGTTGATTGAACGTGGTTACATTTATATCGCTCAGCCACCCCTTTATAAAGTGAAGAAGGGCAAGCAAGAGCAGTACATCAAAGACGATGAAGCAATGGAGCAGTACCAGGTCGCGCTTGCATTGGAAAACGCCTCCTTATTTGTGAATCCTGATGCACCGGCGATGCACGGTGAATCACTCGAAAAACTGGTCAAAGAGTACAACGGTGTACTCAAACTGATTCAGCGTATGAAGCGTCGTTATCCAGCGGCATTGCTGAATGAGCTACTGTACCAACCGCGTTTAGCGGTCGAGGAGCTCCGTGACGAATGGGCCGCGAAGAAATGGGTTAAGAATATTGTCGACATCCTTAATCGCAAATCGACCGGTGAAAGCCATTACCAAGCGTCTTGTCGCTTCGATGAAGAGCATCAAGTTTGGGTGCCTGAGCTGGTGGTACGTACCCATGGCGTTGATTACAAATACCAAGTCAGCTATGACTTTCTGAATTCGAAAGAATATGGACGTATTGCGAGCTTATCGGAAACACTCGACCAGCTACTTGACGAGGGTGCTTACGTGAAGCGTGGGGAACGGACGCAAAAAGTGGAGACGTTTGAGCAGGCCCTCAACTGGTTGGTTAAAGAATCAATGCGTGGTGTATCGCGTCAACGTTACAAAGGTTTGGGTGAGATGAATCCTGATCAACTCTGGGAAACCACCATGGATCCTGAAGGGCGTCGTATGATGCAGGTGACCATCAACGATGCGGTCGCAGCAGATGAGCTCTTTACTACCCTAATGGGCGATCAGGTTGAGCCACGTCGAGCCTTTATCGAAAACAACGCACTCAAAGTGGAAAACCTCGACGTTTAAACTCAATCACCTATCTGCTTTACTGCTTTATATTTCAAGGCCAGTTTGCTGGCCTTTTTCATACCTATATGCGACATAATACCCAATACTAAACTGTTTATATATACAGCTTTTTAGGTGTGAGTAGACTAGTGTTTCCGTTAATTGGCTAGTGATTAGGCGAACCTATGTCTATAAAAACACGCGCTAACCTACAATTGGTTTATGTCTCTAATATTGATCGTTCCGTCGACTTTTATAAACACCTGTTTCAGTGTGAGCCCGTATTTATTAGCCCAAGATATGTTGCATTTCCTGCCTCTGAGCAGGGTGATGCCTTGTTTGCTTTGTGGACGGGGGGAAATCATCCGTCGCCATCGATTACGCGCCTCAGTGAAATTGGCATTATGATACCCACTAATGACAACGTCGATGCCGTTTTTAACCAATGGTCGACGCGTATGGAGCTTGATGTGGTTCAGTCTCCTTATGAGGATGTCTTCGGTCGAACCTTTGTCATTCAAGATCCTGATGGACACTTAGTGCTGAGAGATCCCCTCATAAATCCGCCAATGCATAGCCCTCTTTTAAGAGCTGCTGGGCTAGAACCACAGCCGCAGCTAAGAGGTGTTGAGTTATAATTTCGTAGTCTGGTCGCCTGAGGACTTCCATACCTAACCGGACGGTAGACAGGACATTTCGATTTCTGACTGTATTCGCTTGAAAGTGCCTGTCCCATCCTTGCTGCTGCGCATGTATTCCTGCCAGCCAAAACATGAGTTGCAGCATTAAAGCTATCAGCAAAATGATATCGAACCTTTTGGGGCAACGGGTGCGGCTTTGACGTAGGCCTAATCCGTAAACGGGACTCTTTAAGTCTCGGAAGGTTTCCTCTATTTGCATGCGCTTTGCGTAAAGCCTTACCAACTGCTTGGGAGTACGAGCCGCTGTCGGTAAGTTAGTGGCCAATACCCATGGCTCCTTTGCTGCGTCAG
>NZ_AQOD01000009.1 GCF_000513715.1 Salinivibrio socompensis S35 | reverse complement strand
AACGTATTTATCGCTGATAAAGGCTATGACAGCGAAGCTTTAAGGGCATATGTTGACTCTAAAGGTGGTGACACCGTTATACCGACGCGAAATTATGGACAAGATATCGACAAAGAAAGCATGGATTGGTGTCTCTATAAGTATCGACATTTAGTTGAGAATGCTTTCGCGAGGATTAAGCACTTCCGAGCAATATCAACGAGATATGATAAGTTAGCAAGAAATTACGCCAGTATGGTATCACTGGCGTTTACTATAATGTGGCTGCCGATGTATTGCTGAATAAAATGTGTACAGCAAAGATCAACACGCCCTAGCCTTTCTTTACAACCAGTTTTTAAACCAACCGCTAGGTAAGATTGCGTTTAGTCCGTCCAAAAAATCGCCGCGAATTCCAATTGTGCTCAGTAAAGAAGAAGTTGCGAGAATTTTCACCTACCTTGGCGCAAGAGATAAGCTGATTTGTGGACTTATGTACGGCAGTGGTCTACGCATCAATGAGTGCTTGAGGTTACGTATTAAGGATTTGCTTTAACACCCACGCTACCGCCCTTTGGTTGGCGGCGTCCAAAAGGCCTTACAGGGCAATTTTTCGCGGGCTAGATTATCAGATGGTTAGGTGCTTGTTTAGGCAAAGGCGTCTAAAATGTTGGCGAGGTCAGGGTTTGGGGATTTGTCAGGGCATAAACGCAAAAAAGCCGCTGATTTCTCAGCGGCTTTTCGATATGTGGCGGAGGGATAGGGATTTGAACCCTAGAAGGCTTATTAACCCTTGCCGGTTTCAAGACCGGTGCTTTCAACCGCTCAGCCATCCCTCCGAACGCTGTGTATATTAGGGATTTGCCGTTTGCTTGTAAAGGAAAAATATATGGATTGCTGTTTGTTTGGTTAGCTTTCGCGCAATAAAAAAGGGGCCAGCTTGTCGCTGCCCCCTTCTGCTGTTTTTGTATGCAGAATTAGATGTTTTCTACATCAAATTCCACTAATGGGTTTACGTCTGCGTCGTAATCCACCCCATCAACGCCAAAGCCAAATAACTTCAAGAACTCAGCTTTGTATTCATTGTAGTCGGTCAGCTCGGTGAGGTTCTCTGTGGTGATCTGTGGCCACAGGTCGCGACAGTGCTGCTGAATGTCTTCGCGCAGCTCTAAGTCGTCTAAACGCAAGCGTCGTTCGCTATCAACCGCAGGTTCGCTTCCGTCTGTTTGATATAAGCGCTGAGTAAACATGCGATAGATTTGCTCCATGCAACCCTCATGCACCCCTTCTTCGCGCATCTTTTTGAACACCATGGCGATATACAGTGGCATCACCGGGATCGCTGAGCTGGCTTGAGTGACCACGCTTTTCAGTACTGCGACATTGGCGCTACCGCCTTTGGCAGCAAGGGTCTGGTTTAGCTCGCTGGCGGCACGGTCTAAGTCCATTTTGGCTTTGCCCAGCGCGCCTTCCCAGTAAATTGGCCAGGTGAGCGCTGTGCCAATGTAGCTGTACGCCACGGTTTTGCAGCCTTCGGCCAAAACACCGGCGTCATTGAGGGCATTAATCCAAAGCTCCCAGTCTTCACCGCCCATTACGGTAACGGTGTCTTGGATCTCTTGCTCTGTGGCCGGCTCGACGCTTGCTTCGATAAGTTGATCTTTGTTGGTATCGACGGCGGTTGAGGTGTACGTCTCACCAATGGGTTTCAGTGATGAGCGGACCAGCTCGCCGCTATCGGGCAATTTACGGACTGGCGAGGCCAGTGAGTAAACCACCATGTCGATTTGACCAAGATCTTGTTTGATGAGCTCGATGGCTTTTTGCTTGGCGTCGTGCGAGAAGGCATCGCCGTTCAGGCTTTTTGAATACAGGCCTTCTTGCTTAGCAAACTTGTCAAACGCGGCGGAGTTGTACCAGCCTGCGGTGCCTGGCTTTTTCTCAGTGCCTGGCTTTTCGAAGAACACACCAATGGTGGCTGCGCCACCGCCAAAAGCGGCCGCAATGCGTGAGGACAAGCCATAGCCGCTGGATGCGCCCACGACCAGTACACGTTTTGGCGCGTTAGCGATCGGGCCTTGTGCTTTGGTGTAATCAATTTGCTCTTTTACGTTCGCTTCACACCCGACGGGATGTGTCGTCGTACAGAATCAAATCCGCGTAATTTTAGGTTTGATGATCATATTCAACGTCCCTCACAAAATTGAGCTAAGGATAAATACTAACGCCTGCCTATGCATCCCCTTTTACGGAAAAAGGGCAAAAATACCCAGTGGTTGGAGGTGTTGCAGGCAAAAATAGTGGACAAGATCGCAGTGTTAGTCGCCTCCATGAGCGAGCCAATAAAAAAAGCGTCTGCTTATCACAGACGCTTTTCATTCGTGCAATCACAGCATTTAAGCGGCTTTATTTGGGTTAGCTTTGTCGATAGCGCCCCCTTCTAACTGATTTGAGGTAAACCAATCGGCCTCAAAATCATCCACTTGTACGGCGTAAGCACGCAACGCATCACCCTCAAGTCAGTTTTCACGCGCATCAGCGGTGATAATGTTCTGCTCTACCGCTTGTTGTGAGCGGTCGGCTAGGCTAGCTTTACCATTGATTTTTTTGGCTTTCACCGTCCTTGATCAACGCTTTTTCGGTATCACGGCATGCCCACATCGCGGTAAAGGCACGCTCCATCACCGCCACCGGATCGTCGGCTTTTTCCCCGACATAGCACAGATGCGTCCAACGGTCGCGTTCGGCACTTGGGGTCATTAACTGCTCAGCGATCTGGTTAAGCAGCTTGTCGGATGGCATTTTGTAACGCATGCCTAATGGGAACAGTAGGGCGCGTAAACTACGACCCACACCTTTAGCCGGGAAGTTGTTAAAGGCGCCATCAAAGGCTTTGGCACACTGAGCTAAGCAGTATTGCAAGGCATAGTGCACCATCGGCAGATCTTGGCTTGGACGCCCTTCATCTTCGTAGCGCTTCAAGGTTGCCGATGCCATATAAAGATGACTCAATACATCGCCAAGGCGAGCTGAAAGCATTTCGCGGCGTTTTAGCTCACCGCCCAGTGACAACATCGCCACATCGGTGGTGACCGCCAGTGCACGACTCATGCGGGTCAAGTGACGATAGTATTTGGCCGTTTCACCACTCACTGGCGCACTGTTGGTCAGCGAGCCGGTCAAGGCGTTTACTACGCCCATCACGCTATTTTTGGTGGCATGGCCAATGTGTTTAAACAGCAATTTATCAAACGCTTGTGCGCCTTGCTCTTGATCTGGGTTGGCGGCCGCTTCCATTTCTTCGAGCACATAAGGATGACAACGGGTCGCCCCTTGGCCAAAGATCATCAGGTTACGGGTAAGAATGTTCGCCCCTTCGACGGTGATCGCGACAGGAATACCAAAGTAGTGGTGACCAATGTAGTTGAGTGGCCCCAATTGAATGGCGCGGCCCGCGTGAACATCCATCGAATCGTTTAGGATGGTGCGCGCGATCTCGGTCATGTGATATTTAGAAATAGCCGTGATGATCGCCGGTTTCTCACCCTGATCCAGTGCAGTGGTGGTCAGGGTTCGGGTCGATTCAATTAAATAATTTAACCCACCCATACGGCCTAGGCTTCCGCCACGCCTTCGAAACGGCCGATGTGCATACCAAATTGCTTGCGCACATAGCTGTAAGCGCCTGTGGTGCGTGTGGCTAAGTGTCCGACCGCCGTACCTAATGCGGGCAGCGAGATCCCACGTCCAGCAGACAGGCACTCCACCAGCATACGCCAGCCACGTCCGACATAGTCTTTGCCACCGATGACCCAATCGATAGGGATAAATACATCTTCACCCTTGGTGGTGCCGTTCATGAAGGCCATATTAAGCGGATTATGGCGGTCGCCAATTTCAACGCCTGGGTGGTCCGCCGGGACTAACGCACAGGTGATACCGAGATCTTTTTTGTCACCCAGTAAACCTTCCGGATCGCCAAGTTTAAAAGCAAGCCCAACCACACTAGCCACGGGAGCTAAGGTAATATAGCGCTTGTTCCAGCTTAAGCGAATGCCGAGGACTTCCTCGCCATTGTGCTCACCCATGCAAATCACGCCATGGTCGGGAATGCTCCCTGCATCCGAGCCAGCTTCTGGGCCTGTGAGGCCAAAGCAAGGCACTTCACGGCCATCGGCAAGACGAGGCAGCCAGTAATCGCGTTGCTCTTGGGTGCCATAATGGGTCAGTAGCTCACCCGGGCCCAGCGAGTTGGGCACCATGACGGTGACCGCGGCACTTAAACTGCGCGTGGCAATGCGCGATACGATGGTGGAGTTAGCCAGCGCCGAGAACGCGAGGCCCCCGTATTCTTTGGGAATGATCAGCGAGAAAAAGCGTTCTTTCTTCAAGTAATCCCACACTTCTTCCGGCAAGTCTTTTTGCTCTTGCACGATTTTAAAATCGTCCAGCATGGCGAGTAAGGTATCGAGTTGGTTATCGATAAAGGCTTGTTCTTCAGTAGTGAGCATTGGCTTGCCATAGCTGTGCAAGGTCTTCCAATCTGGCGATCCAGAAAAGAGTTCGCCATCCCACCATACGCTACCCGCTTCCATCGCTTCACGCTCTGTCGCAGATAAGGGTGGCAGCACCTTTTTAAAGAAAGTAAACGCTTTATCACTAATCAGTGAACGACGTAACGAAGTTTGAGAGCTCATGATTCAGGTCCTTTTGTTGATCATAGTTGCACTCTTGTTGCTGTTATTGTGCGACCAGAACGGGTTTTACATTGCACCTAACGCGCTGTAGACATCGACAATGCGTTGAGTGATAAATGAGGCTGGCTCCACGTCTACCACGCCCGATGGATTGTTGCGTTAGTCGGCCTGCGATTCCGCCGCAAACGGCAGCACTTGGCCTGGCTGCATCACTGCAGGTTCCGCGTTCATCCCTGCGGCTAGATACGGGATGAGACGATCAACGATCGCTTCGGTGTCTAACGTGCGATCAAAATCATTTTCGGCAATATCACGAAGTGCCTCGCTCGATGCCATGGTGAAAATAGCCGCTCCAAGCGTGAAATGAATGTGCCAAAAGACAGCTTCAGGGGTAAGCGTTGGGTTCGCTTTATGAACGGCTTGATTAAACAAGGTTAATACATGCTCGTAGCGTGTGGTTATAAACCAACGCAAATGTCCTTGCACATCGGTATATCCTCGACCAATTAATTGCATAAAGGTGGCGGCACCATGAGGCCGGTATTGGTCAAGGGCGAGTACCGGCTGTTTGGCACAGGAAAACACTTGGGCCATCGAACAGTCACGCTGGCTTAACAGCGTTTGCAGTTGTTCGCCAAGTGCGGGCATAAATGCCTCGAGATATCGTCCAAGCACCGCGCGCACCAGTGATTTTTTGTCACCAAAATGGTAATTCACCGACGCAAGGTTAACCCCTGCTTTACTCGTGATGGTACGCAACGATGTTTCTTTAAAGCCATGCTCGGCGAAGAGCTGCTCCGCGGCATCCAGTATTTTCGCTTTGGTGTCGCCTCGTCCTGCCATGATTCACTCACCTGATTTAAACGCTTGTTTAACTTTATACCGACACACTTCATTTAACAAGTAAGAAACACCCGCGTATCGCATGAGCAACATCACATTATTGAGTGATGAAAGCGTCCTCGCGACATCATCGGGGTTTCAGTGCCCTTTTGTTGTCACCGTATAATGTTTGGTAAAGGATGAGGCTAAGAGAGGCAGCAACGCGATATGTAACGTATTGAATATCAGTGACTAAGCCGGTGAGTCCGTACGTTCGCAAAAATAGACTGTGCTTTTTTGTACCTGTGTGGGAACCCATTCGCATTTTTGGCAGTCACACTTTGTGCCACTGCTTTTTCTAGAAGACTTTTCTTCTATGCCCACTTGCTCGTTGCTTGTGGGCTTTTTTATGCACTTGCTCCCAAGTTTTGACTTTTATTGCCGCCATAACGCCATTTAATTCCGCCTCGCTGTACAGTGTGCACGCATTTTGTGACAACGGGCTTGGTTAACGCGATATGGAATCCTTGATCTTCTTTATGTTCGTCGCCAGTTTGGTGATGCTCATTGGCAGTATTTGTGGCCTCTTGGCACTATTCAAAGTGAATGCACTCAATCGTGAACTCGCTGAGACGCGGCAAGCTCTCACTCAGCTGCAATCACAATTGACCGTACCAGGTGAGTCCACTCAACCCTCTGCTGATGCCGACAATCCAGCAGAGCAAGAGACTAACGTCGATGCAAACACTGCCATTGTCTCGGGTGATACTCGCACTGTCGCGCGGGAAGCGCTCACCGAGTCTACCCCTCTTGAGCCAAACGAAGCAGAACGGATCACGACACACCAACCCGATACACCAAGCGACAATGGGAATCGCCTCGCATGGCTTGAACGCGCAAAACAGCAATGGCTGGTTTGGAGTGGTGCCGGTATTTTCACCCTCGGCGGACTGTTCTTAATCTCATATCTGATTAGCGAAGGCTACTTTCCTCCTCTGGCGCGTCTTGCCTTAGGTGCCATCTTTGGCGCTGGCTTGATTGTCGGTAGTGAGTGGCTGCACGATAAGTTGCGCCGTTACACTCTTATCCATTGGCCGAGCTATGTCCCCGCTGCCATTGCTAGCGCCGGTTTTATCAGCTTGTTCGGTCTTACCTTAATGGCGGCTACCCCTTACCACTTTATTTCCGAGCCCGTCGCCGTTGTGGTGCTGGCGCTAATATCGCTCGGCGCCGCCTTTTACGGGCTTAGATTTGGCCCTTTATTGACCGTTGTCGGCCTCATTGGTGCGTATGGGGCGCCACTCTTTTCCACTGGTGCCACTCCCAGCTACGGGTTGCTCGCGAGCTATTTTTTACTCGTCGCCGCCGCCATCACGTATGTTGCTCAACGTGTTGAGCGTCGTTGGTTGTGGTATAGCCTATGGGGAATGCATCTTGCCTGGCTGTTTGCGTTTGCCCATTTTTTGGTGCCATTAGTCACTGTCACAGGTTTTGCTCTTGGCTCTGTGTACTTGTTAATTGCGGTGCCAAGATTGGGTTGGCAGCTCAAACCGACACCTGACACTCCGTTGTCTTTGCTTACGCTTTTCGACGTGCGCGCATGGCACCATCACGCGCTCGACACCTGGCTGATGCTTGCCATTATGTCAATTGCATCAATCGCGGTGTTTCCGTTACCTCTCTCTGTCGGTATACCGTTGATCACAGCCTTGGTGGCGTGTCTATATCTCGCCCCACTTTTCTCCGCGCGTTGGGATGCCTGGCCGGTTCTGGGCTTGGTTTGGGTAGCACTTTGGCTATTATCAAGTGATCTTGATAGCTCTTCCCTAGCCCAACATATTGGCCTGGGCATGGGTGTCTTTACCCTGCTTTATGGCTTAGTTCTGGGCAAGCGTGCCCCGCAAAGCATTCACTTTATTTGGTTGGCGTGCCTAGCGGTGCCATTAATGGTGAGCCTAAACGCGGTCGTGACTGATCAGTTGTGGGGTGGACACGTTATACACGCATTTAGCACCTTGTTATGGGCGGCTTGCCTGGCCGGCGGCGCAGCAGTATTAGCGGCGTTTACTCGTCATTTCAAAGGAACAGAGCAAGCGCAAACACTGGCACGATTAAGCTTGTGGTGTGGGGTCAATGCGCACCTCGCTCTCGCGTTGACCTTGCTATTGAGCGAGTACGCACTGACCTTGGCACTGACTCTGCAAGCCGTGATGATGCTTTGGCTCACCCACACATATCGGATAGCACTTACAAATTGGGTTATTCAGGCGCTGGTCACTGCAGTGCTCGCTCGCGCCACCTTGTTATTGCTTACCACTAATCACGTGGAATCGATGCCGGACACACTGTGGCTTTATCCGTCGATTGGACTCTTGATTTATGTGGGTCAGCGCTGGGTACAAAATCACACACTGCCCGCTTGGCTCACTGGCGCGCAACTGCAACTCGCCGCGCTGTGGCTCACAAGTGCAACACTGTGGCTATGTGATCTTCAAGGGCTGACCAGCGTGATGCACTCGGTTTCTGGCGCGGTGGTCATGAGCATGAACTGGTTATTATTGGCGTGTGTTTATCTGTATCGCGCTCGCGCCGCGCAGACGTTCGCGTTTTTGTACCGTATCGGCGGGATCGCCCTCTTAGTCTTAAGTGCACTTATCCAATTTATTCTCTTTTTTGAGCATAACCCTTACTTTGAGGGAATATCGATTGGTCATTCTCCGCTCTCTAGTTTGCTCTGGCCTTGGTGGGGCGTTCCTTTGCTGGCTTGCCTTTGGCTGGGTCGATGGGGATATCTGTCGCTCCCCGCGAGTAAACTACGTGTGCAAACACTGACCAGTATTAGTGCAGCGGTTTTTGGTTTTTTGCTCGTCAATGGTTTGATTCGCCAAGCGTGGCAAGGTAACACCATCGTACTATCACAACCCACCCCAAATGCAGAGCTATACACCTATTCATTGGTTTGGTTAGCGATAGGTAGTCTTAGCCTGCTCGGTGGATACTGGCAGCAATCAGTACGTGTGCAGCAAGGCGCGATGGCTGTTTTGGCGCTGGTGATCCTCAAAGTATTCTTAGTCGATATGGCCAGCATAGAGGGGCTAATGCGGGCGCTGTCCTTTATTGGCTTGGGGCTTTGTTTGGTGGCGCTAGGGGGATTGTTTCAGTGGCTCAAGCAGCGGCAATGGGCCGCGTAGTTTCAAGCAGGTTAAGCGTTGAGTGAACAGCTATATGTGTTCCAATTCAGTGAGATGGCGACATTAATTGCCGCCATTATTGCGAGATGAGTCACATATGAATTGCCAATTGATTAAATATCACGACTTTTTTTAATTTGTAGGAACTTCTTTGTATTCGCCCAGTCCTAATGGGTGCATCGGTAAGAAATGCCTTATCCCCCTCAGTGATTGAGGTGCTCGATTCTCCTTCTTTCCGAACTGCTGCTGCTTTTTCTACTTACTTAGAGTTTATTTGTCTCTACCTTTATTTTGCCCACCTTGTGTGGGCTTTTTTTATTTTGGCGCGGGATCATCAGACGTCACTTGGCCATCGGCAATCATTTGATAGGGCGACGCATACCGCAAGGTGAGTCCCAGCTGCGCCAGCGTATGCGAAGCATCAATCCATTTACCGTCGCCAGCACTCTCGTGGTATTCAGGCGGTATTAATCCCATTTCGCGCGCGGCCCAACCGTAATAAACGCCTTTGGATGGATGAAGCTCGGCACACAAATGATAGACGTGTCCCCATTGGCGCTGGTGAATTATCGCGCTGATCGCTGCTATCACATCGCTACGGTGGATAAGATTGACCGGCTCGCTGCCGCCAGACAGTCCAGTGCGTCCCGACAACATGGTCGATGGATGGCGTTCACCGCCGATTAAGCCTGCCAGACGCACGACACTGCCCTGATCGCCATACACGCGAGTAACATGGGCTTCAATAGCTTCGTGCGCTTTACCGGATGCTGTTGTCGCGGCGGTCGGCGTTTGTTCTGTCACTTGCCCTTTACGCTCGCCATACACAGACGTGGTGCTAATAAAGAGCACGTGCTCAACCCCCGATTGCGCGAGATGATCAATAAAAGCGGTCATCGCGCGGCGGTAGGCATTAAAATCTGCATTACGTCGTCCTGCCGCGATATTGATCACCACAATGTCGCACTCAAGCAATGGCTGCGCGTGATGGTAATCGGGTGTCATTACATCAAAGGGCACTACGGGGGTATTTAATGACTGGCTCCATGCTTGCGCTGCGTCCGATTGACGCTTGGTCCCAACCACTTGGTGTCCTGCCGCTAACAAGTGCGACGCAAGTGGGGTCCCCAACCAACCACAACCACATATTCCGACTTTCAATCCTGACACAAGCACTCCTTAGGGTTACGTAATTATTTTTCAATGTAATCGCCTTCACACCGCGTTTTGACCCATTTTTGACCGATTATTTATTTCACGCTGTAAATATATTCCTTGATTATGTAAGGAAATAACCAAAAGCGTGAATGATGACAAAGTTTTTATTCTCAGATAGTCATAATAATGTCATTACAAAGCGTGAGCGGATAGACTATCAATCATTAAACGGTGGTCAAAAACCGTGATGATTGACGTACTTAAACACTGCATTTTACTCGCTCTCAGGGAGCGGTAGTTTTTTAATTTGGTCTTGAACGTAAGCGGTAACTCAGATGAATACTCTGGAAAAAATACAAAAAAATCTTGAAAACTTCAGCAAGTCTGAAAGAAAAGTTGCTGAAATTATTGTCGCCTCCCCTCAAACCGCTATCCATTCGAGCATTGCGACGCTAGCAAAAATGGCTGATGTGAGTGAGCCAACGGTGAACCGGTTTTGTCGTCGCTTAGACACTAAAGGATTCCCCGACTTTAAACTGCATTTAGCGCAAAGTTTGGCAAACGGCACGCCCTATGTGAACCGTAACGTTGAAGAAAACGACGGTGCTGATGCTTACACGGCGAAGATTTTTGAGTCAACCATGGCTTGTTTGGATGTGGCCAAGAACAGCATTGATACCCACCAAATTAACCGTGCTGTGGACATGTTGACACAAGCAAAGAAGATCTCCTTCTTTGGCCTGGGTGCCTCGGCGTCCGTTGCTCACGATGCGCAGAACAAATTTTTCCGTTTCAATATCCCTGTTGTCTGCTTTAACGATATTGTGATGCAACGCATGAGCTGTATTAACTGCAATGACGGCGATGTGGTGGTCATGATCTCACATACCGGTCGGACCAAGAGTCTCGTCGACGTGGCAAACTTGGCCCGAGAAAATGGCGCAACCGTAATTGGCATCACACAGCGCGACTCGCCGCTCGATAAAGTGTGCTCTCACACCATTCAGCTTGATGTCCCCGAAGATACCGATGAGTACATGCCAATGGCAAGTCGTGTGGTACAAATGACAGTGATCGACGTGCTGGCCACCGGCTTTACCCTGCGTCGCGGTCCCGGATTTAGAGATAACTTGAAACGTGTCAAAGAAGCCATCCGCGATTCACGCTTCCATAAAGAATCATTGACCTAATCCTGAGGAGTGCATGGCACTCCTTTTTTTGTGTCATCTCGTTGATATTTTCCATGCGCTACACTGATGTCAGCGTTTGATTAGTTTATTACCAAGCGGTGATGCTTGCCTCGCAACACGCTTCTTGCGCATCACCCTGTCTATAGGAGTTAATCATGTCTGCAAAATTGAGAAGAACGAAGATTGTGACCACATTGGGCCCGGCAACGGATAAAGACAGTGTGTTGGAGTCCGTCATTCAGGCGGGTGCGAATGTCGTTCGCCTCAACTTCTCTCACGGCAGTGCGGAAGATCATATTAAGCGTGCCGAACAGGTGCGTGCGATAGCAGCCCGGCTTGGCCGTCATGTGGGCATTTTGGGTGATTTACAAGGGCCTAAAATTCGTGTATCCACCTTTAAAGACGGCGCAATCATGCTGGCGGTAGGTGATAAATTTGCTCTAGACAGCGACCTTTCGCCGGGAATGGGCGATCAAGACGCTGTGGGCCTCGACTACAAAGCTCTGCCTCAAGATGTGACCAATGGCGATATTTTGTTGCTCGACGATGGCCGTGTACAGCTAAAAGTGTTGGCGGTTGAGGGCACCAAAGTTCACACCGAAGTGACGGTGGGCGGGAAGCTATCCAACAATAAAGGGATCAACAAAAAAGGTGGTGGCCTGTCTGCGCCTGCGTTGACCGAAAAAGATAAAAAAGACATTCTCACCGCCGCTAAAATAAAGGTCGATTTTTTAGCTATCTCGTTTCCTCGCAACGGTCAAGACATGCATTATGCCCGCTCATTAGCACGTGATGCTGGCTTGGATGCGCGCTTGGTGGCTAAAGTTGAACGCGCAGAAACCGTGGTCAGCGATGCCAGTATTGATGACATTATCGAAGCGTCTGATGTAGTGATGGTGGCACGTGGCGATCTGGGCGTTGAAATTGGTGACCCTGAATTGGTTGGGGTCCAAAAACAATTGATCCGTCGCGCACGCAGTATGAACCGCTTAGTGATTACCGCGACTCAAATGATGGAGTCAATGATCACCGCCCCGATGCCAACCCGTGCAGAGGTCATGGATGTCGCTAACGCCGTGTTAGACGGTACAGATGCGGTGATGTTGTCGGCAGAAACGGCGGCAGGACAATATCCCGTTGAGACGGTACGCGCCATGGCAGAAGTGTGTGTCGGTGCTGAAAAAATGCCGTCAGTGAATGTGTCTAACCATCGCTTGGATCGCCAATTTGATAGCCAAGAAGAGACGGTATCGATGGCAACCATGTATGCGGCCAACCATATGAAAGGGATTAAAGCCATGGTGTCGCTGACTGAGTCAGGCCGCACTGCGTTGATGATGTCGCGCATTTCCTCAGGGAAGCCTATTTTTGCCTTGTCTCGTCATGAGCAAACGCTGAATCGTGCGGCATTGTACCGCGGCGTCATGCCTGTGTATTTTGATAGCAACAGCGGCGCCGGTCCGCAAGTGGCCGAACAGGCTCTGCAGACACTGAAAGCCGGTGGTTTTTTGAATGAGGGCGATCAGGTCATCATGACGCAAGGTGACCAAATGGAAGTGGTAGGCTCAACCAATACTATGCGTGTGTTAACAGTCAAATAACCATTCGGCATGGGTAACAACCAGCATCCATAATTAGAAAGGCGATCCAGACGGATCGCCTTTTTTCGGTTAAAACTGCCATTCAAAGACGCCTTTTCTTTAGCTCGACAGGGCGGGTTTAGGGCGCCAGTGCGGGTTAATGTGCGCCATTAATAGGTGATCTTCCATTGACCGTTAATCAGCAGATAATCACGTGCTCGCCCTTCTTGTTCAAACCCGACGGCTTCTAACACCTTGGCACTGCGCGCATTGCATGGCATGTAAGCGGCATTGACGCGGTGAATGTGGATATTGTCGAACAACCACTGATTGGTGGCTGCCAATGCGCGGCACATAATGCCTTGTCCTTGTGCAGCTTGGTCTAACGAATACCCGACGGTGCAGGAATACGAGGGGTATTGCATCATGCTGCTATAAGAAATCACTCCCAATACCGTGGGTGAATCTTGCTTGGCGATGAGAAAATAATACGCCAGCTGATGTTTTTGTAATTCCATCAGCTGAAGTACCCGTCGTTTCCAGCCTTGCTCGGAGTAAAAGCCCGATGTTCGCGCCGGCTCCCATGGTGCTAGAAAGTCGCGATTACGCTGAAAGTATTGCACCACCCGCGTGACGTCTTCATGGCTGATGGCACCAATGCGTAGCTCATCCACCGACAATCGTGGGAAGTCACACACTGAGGGTTCGTACATAGTCACTGTCTTGGCCCGAGTTATTTCTTACCAATACCATAATCGCGCAGTTTGTTCGCGATAGCGGTATGCGAGACATCCAGCCGCTTCGCCAATTTACGCGTGGAGGGATAGCTTCGATACAGGTTGTGTAAGATCCCAGATTCATAGCGCTTCATGATTTCGTCTAATGAACCATCGATCGACTCTTCACTCATAAACTGGGTGTTTTCGATTTCCGGTAACTGCACATCATCAATCGTCATTACGTCGGCATCGGTCTGGGTCATGGCATGCAGTAACACATTGCGAAGCTGGCGAATGTTGCCCGGCCACGCATAGTGGGTCAAATAATCGGCGAGAGCGTCATCAATACCTGGCTTGGATTGGCCTAAATCGGCGGCAAATTGTTTAATAAATAGCTGCGCTAATGGCATCACATCCGCGGAGCGCTCTCTAAGCGGTGGCACCGTCAGCGACAAAACGTTCAGGCGATAAAAAAGATCTTCACGGAATTGATGCGCGGCCACCAGCTCAGGTAAGTTTTTCTGCGTTGAGCAAATCACTCGCACATCAACCTGCATTTCACGCTCTTCACCGACCCGACGGAAAGTGCCGTCTTGCATAAAGCGCAGCAGTTTTACCTGCAGGTGACGGCTCATTTCACCCACTTCATATAAAAAGACGGTGCCGCCATCCGCTTGCTCTAAAATTCCTTTTTTAGCGCTGCCACCCTCTTCTGCGGCGGCCATGCCAAACAGCTCGGTTTCGGCCGCGTTATCTGGCATCGACACACAGTTAACCAGCAAGAAGGGTTTGTCTGCCCGCAGTGAATGCCGGTGACAGGCGCGCGCCATCATTTCTTTGCCGGTTCCGGTCTCACCTTGTATTAGCAATGGCGCATCGAGCATCGCCAATTTTTTGGCTTGGCTGATTAGCTGCTTAAACTTATTCGATTGACCCACAAGGTGCTCAAAACCATGATCGCTTGGCGTGCGGAAAACCGTTTGCGGGGTGTTATTCATGGCCACTTGTTTTAGTTGGACCACGGCGCTGACGAGCACAGGCTGTTCGCTTTCATCATTGATATGGACAGGCATCACTTCCATTAAGAAGTCGAGGCCGGCCATCACTACCATTCGACAGCTTTGGCTGGCTTCTTCTTTCTCAAGCCAATGAGCAAACTGAAAATCGGGGAACACGGTATTCGCATGTTCGTCGATAAGCTGGTGTTCACTGGAACCGATCAGATCTTGCGCGGCTTTATTGGCCATATCGATGTAGCCATCTAAGTTGATCGACACCACAGGGTCGGTCAAGCTTTCCACCAAGGCACGCAGCTCTTTATGCTCCCGTTCGGCGGGTAAGAACTGGACTTTGCGCACATCGGTGACCCCAGAAATCAGTCGAATTTCAGACATCAACTGACTAAAGGTTTCAAATTCAATTTCAGGGCAGTTCAGATAGATAATCCCGACCTGGTCGATTTCGATCCCGCGTAAATCAATATCGCGGCGTACCAAAATGTCGAGCAATTCGCGGGTCAGTCCGATCCTATCTTCACAACAGACTTTCAGTCTCATAATGGATTCCTGTAACGTGACAGTGATACCCAATACCGGCGCAGAACAAGATGGGATGAGGTGGTTAAAACTTGCTCTGATCAAGACGTTACATAAGCACTCGTCAGAATTTTCGCGCGCGCCGGATTAGCTGTCAGGATAAGTTGACACTGAGGCGAAGTTTGAGCGGGTTGGGATTAACAGTCAAGCTCTGATGCCATTTTTGCCATACGACATCACGTTTGTAGCACAGGCTTTTTCCGCATAAATTTTTGATTATATTATAAATAAGCAGACAGGGCGGCAGCGTCTCACTGCCTACCGTGTCGCCAAGAAACGTATCACTAAGAGCTATATCACCAAGAGCCGTATCACTAAGAGCCCTGTGACCAAGAGCTCTGCCATAACGAGCGGTACACCTATTGCTGTAAGTATGGCTTGTTAAGGGGTGGCGGTTTGGCTTTTCCCCATTAAGCGTTTTACCAACTCGCGCCGCAACTGTGACAAGCTCGGAGCCGCTTGCCCATGCCAAGGCAGTGGCCGCATGAGGGTCATGGTTTTTAACCCAAGGCGAGCGGTGAGCAAGCCAACTCCCCAACCCTTGGCGACGCGGCCAGAAACACGTCCTGCGAGGTTCACCGACAGGACATCAAACCCAACATCCGTCATCGCCTCACTCGCCCCCGCAAGCGCCATGTTGGTAAGCACCATCTTGAGCAAGCTAAATCGAGCTTTAACCCCAAGCTGAATGCCATACACGTTGGCAATCTTGGTCATCAAGTGAAAGTTTCGCCACGCCACCAGCAACATATCAGCCACCGCGAGTGGACTCACTGCCACCATTAATGCCGCTTCTTGCGAGTGTTTCGTGACCAACGCACGTGCCACTTTATCTTGTGCGCTCAGTACCCGTTGTTCATATAGGCCCAAAATTTCGCTGTCATTATGGGTTGCCGTGATCGCTTGCTGCCACTGTGTAAAAGCAGCGCTCTGTGTTTGTCCGGTTTGCTCCGCTACTGGTGACGAAAAAACGTTCGCCCTGCCCAACAGCATCACTGGTCAGCAGTTGCTCGGCCTGCTGGCGTACCGCATCCCGTTGCACCAGACGACGCATGGCGCACCACTCTTTACCCACCGCCACCAAGCCAGTCGTCGCGATGGCGATCAGCAAACCTTGCCAGCCAAGGCTCAGCCAATCTTGCGCGAGCCAGCTTTGATACACACTGTCAGCGGATTGCCACAACGCCAGTAGCAGGGTTGCCAACATAAGAAATGGCCACACCCGGCGTTGCTTGCGTAACGAAGGGGCAAGCGTCGCATCAAGCGATGCTTCCCACTCAGCACTTGCCGCTGGCGTGAATTCGTTTTCCGATTCAAATGTGGTGCCTTGCTGTATCTGGCTATCTAATGCTGTTTCGTCTATCTCGGCATCCTGTGCAAAGGTTTGTTTTGGCTTGTATTGGGTCATGACCACCTCATCTATCGAAATTTATCGCCAAGCAAATAATCTAGGGCTTTATCCATCCGGATATGCGGCAAAGGGGCATCTAACGGCGCCGGCTGCGGACGAAACGACGGAAAATCAAACCCTTGGTCTTGCCAGAAGTCGTCAGCTGGTAATTGGGCCGGCACATCGCCTGGGTACAATGTCACCGGGCTGTTATCGACCAAATTGCCTTTTAACGCGCTTCGGTTACTCCCTTTTACTGAGACATAACCCGGTGTGGTCGCTTCAATCGCAGCGACGCTTTGACAGCGCATCTCTATGCCTTCAAACGCCGCCTGTTGCCACGCTTGATGCACAATTTGTTGCAACAGACTCACCATATTTGGGTGCTGCTCTGGTGTGACATGATCCGCTTTGGTAGCGGCAAACAACACTTTATCGATGCGGGGTGAAAAGAGCCGTTTGAGTAACCCTGACTTGCCGTATTTAAAGCTTTGCATCAGCTGCTCGACGGCGAGGCGCATATCGTGAAACGCCGCGGGCCCCGCATTCAACGGCTGTAAGGTGTCGACCAGAATGATTTGGCGATCAATTTTGGCAAAGTGCTCGCGATAGAAATGGGCGACCACATGTTCACAGTAATAGTCATAGCGGGCTTTAAGCACTCCATAGTTCGACTCTTTGCCTGCTTTGGCGAGGTCTTGTTCGTTTTCCGTGCCAACCCATGGAAAGAACTGCACCACAGGCGCACCGGCTAGTTCGCCTGGCAACACAAATCGGCCAGGTTGCACCCAGTGTAAACCACCATGCGCTTTACACTGGTGTAAAAAGGCGGTGTAGTCTTCGGCAATATCTGCCAGCTTTTTTTCATCAGCAGGTGCAAACGGGTCTAGCGCCGCGGCTTTGGTTGCCCACCTGCCAGCCAATTCGCCCCGACGCCCGGTTAATAATCCAGACTGTTTTGCTGACCACTGCGAATACGTTTGGCTTAACAAGGGTAAATCGAGTAGCCACTCTCCGGGGTAGTCGATAATATCAACGTACAAGGTCGCCATGTCGTTAATTGCTCTCAGTGCCGCAGACTGCGGTCGATACCGCACCGCGAGGCGTACTTCACTGACATCGCGCGTCGGTGATGGCCAAACCGGTGGCGTACTGTGTAGCGCTTGCATGGCGGTGTCGTAATCAAAAGCGGGCAAGTGCATATGTGGATGTGGCTCACGACGCGCACCGAGCCCTCGGCCTTGTTGCACTAATTGCATAAGCGGTAAATTAGGCTCAGTGCCCAAATGCGTCAGCTGGTTAATCAGTGAGGTGATAAACGCCGTTTTCCCCGCACGTGACAGGCCAGTGACCGCAAGACGAACATGACGGTCAGCACCTCGGCTGGCCCACTGCTTTACACGCTTTTTCACTGATGGCATAAGTAAATATGGCTCCTTGAACCGCCAAGCTGCCCATGACAGGCAGCCGATTTGGCGTGATTGAGTGCTTATGTTGATAATTTGAGGCGAATTATAACTTTTTAAACGCTTGATCGACATTAAAGGCCGAGGATGTCACATAGGCTTCCATCTGAGTGACTTTGTCTTCCATTTGCGTGAACTCACGGTTGAGATCACCGATCAGTTGACTGGCTGACTTGCCGGATTGCCACGGCTTTTGTTTCACTTGGTGCTCTGGCGCAGCGTGGGTCGGTTCGACGGTTTCTTGTTCTTGCGCGGGTTTTTATCTAAAATCAACACCGCCGCGATGTAAGCGACCACGACAAAAAAACCGAAGCCGAGCAAAAACGCGGAAACCGTCAGGATCCGGACCAACCAGGTTTCCATCCCAAAGTGATTCGCAAGCCCGGCACACACACCGGCAATGCGGCCGTTGTCTGGGTCTCGATATAAGGTTCCCCTCATGCGCGTTGCCTCCATTGTGGCGCTTCCGCATCCAGCAAGCGCTCTAAATTATCCACACGGGCTTGTAGTTTTTCAGCACGCTGAGCCAGCTGCTGCAACGTTTCGTAATCTTGCCCACTTAAGCCTTGCTCAACTTGGCGTTTACTGCGGTAGTGCAGCAACAGCCACAGTGGGGCCACGAACAGTAAAAATATCGCCAGGGGAAAACCAAGAAATAGTGATGACATGTCTGCTCCTCGTCATATGGGTTATGATTGATTATCTTTCATTTTAGCTTTCAAAGACGCCAGCTCTTTCTCAATTTCATCTTGCGCTTGCAGATCCGCGAACTCATCGTCTAATCCTTTGCCTTTGCCCACTTGGTAGCTGTCGGCTTCAGCTTCTAGTTCGTCAATACGACGCTCGTATTGTTCAAATTTCGCCATGGCTTCGTCCGCTCGGCCACTCCCTAGATGGCGACGCACATCACGACGATTACCTGCGGTTTCACGGCGAAGGGTTAGTGATTGCTGACGTGCCCGCGTTTCGCTTAGCTTGGTTTCAAGCGCTGCAATTTCACCCGTTAGTTTTTCAACGCTTTCATCAATTAAGCTTAACTCTTCATCGAGTGCGACTTTGACATCATGCGCTTTCTGTTTCTCAATTAGGGCGGCCCGCGCGAGATCTTCACGATCTTTTTGTAACGCTAACGAGGCTTTTTCTTGCCACTCTTGAATTTGTCGCTCAATGTTTTCAATCTTACGCGCAACTTCTTTTTTATCCGCCATCGCTTTCGCTGACGAGGTCCGCACCTCTACTAAGGTGTCTTCCATTTCTTGAATGATCAAACGGACCATTTTTTGTGGATCTTCCGCCTTATCGAGCAACGCGTTGACATTGGCATTGACGATATCTGCAAAACGAGAAAATATTCCCATCACTGACTCCCTATATTGATTCAAGTTTGTTTAAACCTGTTCAATCTTATTCAAACGGTGTGCCAACTTTTTAGGTGCTATTTTTCAATCAGTTAAAACCAGTTGCGTCGATCTTCTAAACCGTTCATGATGAATAAAACCACTATTTGGTAAAAATCGCCATGCGAGAACAAGATAACTTACTCGGGGAGTCCGACCGTTTTTTAGCCGTGTTAGATCATGTCAGCAGGCTGGCACCGCTCAACCGTCCCATTCTGATTATGGGTGAGCGCGGCACCGGGAAAGAGTTGATCGCGCAGCGCCTACATTATCTCTCGTCCCGTTGGTCACAACCGCTTGTGAGCTTGAACTGTGCGGCGTTAAGCGAGGGGCTGATCGATTCTGAGCTGTTTGGCCATGAGGCCGGTGCTTTTACCAGTGCCAAGGGCCGACATGCGGGCCGATTTGAGCGCGCTGAGGGCGGGACGTTATTTTTGGACGAAATTGCCACCGCACCTCAGGGCGTGCAAGAAAAGTTACTCCGTGTGATTGAATATGGCGAATATGAACGTGTTGGCGGCACCACCCCTTTGCGTGCGGATGTTCGGCTGGTGTGCGCTACTAATGAAGATCTGCCCACGCTTGCCCAACAAAATCAGTTTCGTCCTGACCTATTGGATCGACTCGCCTTCGATGTCATCCATCTCCCCCCGCTTCGCGAGCGCCAGCAGGATATCTTGATCATGGCCGAGCACTTTGCTATGAAAATGGCGGTTGAGCTTGGTTATCCATTGTTCGCAGGCTTTTCGCAACAAGCTCAAACACAATTGCTGACACACACTTGGCCAGGCAATGTGCGAGAGTTGAAAAATGCGGTTGAGCGGGCGCTTTCTCGCCATAATGATGCCAACACGCCTATCGATACCATTTGCCTTGACCCGTTTTCCCCGCCTTGGCAGGCTCAGCAGACGGCGCGTGCTCCGTCAGCGGTCCAAGATTCACTTCCAGCTTTGCCCGTCGATCTGCGGGAGTGGCAAACCATACAAGAACGCGAGTTGGTCACAGCGGCATTATCGCAAGCCAACTATCATCAGAGGAAGGCCGCGCAGTTACTTGGCCTAAGCTACCATCAATTGAGGGGGCTGCTGCGCAAATATGACGTGGGACAAGACAACTAGCATTGTGGCAATCAACCGGTACGGGCTCAGGGACAACTCGCGACAAAGAAACACAAGATAGCCCCTACTTTACTTGGTGGTAAGACTGTTTCGGTGGTAGATTACGGGATTCACTTTGATAGCTGATTTTACTTGGTTTATGCGCGTTTTTTTCCAGTTTTTGATCCTGGGCGTAAGCGGTCTGGTTCTCGCAGGTTGTGATGCGGCCAACGATCAACGTGCGGCCGACAACCGTGGTTTTGTGTTTTGTGGTCAAGGCCAACCTAATACATTTAACCCTCAGTTGACCGATGGCGGCCTGACCGCGGACACCTTATCGAGCCAGCTATACGACCGTCTGCTTCGACTGAACCCTGACACCTACCAACCAGAGCCAATGCTCGCGAAAAGTTGGGAGGTCAGTGACGACGGTAAAACCTATACGTTTGTACTTCGTCGCGGCGTTGCCTTCCACCGCAGTGTGACGTTCACGCCCTCTCGTTATCTGAATGCAGAGGACGTTGTCTTCTCTTTTCGTCGCTTGATTAATCCCCGTCACCCTTTTCATCGCATTTCTGGCGGTCAATATCCATGGTTCGATAGCATGGATTTTTCAGGTTTAGTCTCGAGTGTCAAAGCGACCGATACCTACCGTGTACAATTTACCCTCTCCCGGCCCGATGTGTCTTTTCTTTCAACATTGGCCACCAAGTTTTCGGTGATTCTTTCAAAAGAGTACGCCAACCAATTATTAGAAGCTGGGACACCAGAAAAAATCGACACCTATCCGGTGGGAACCGGCCCGTTCGCCATGGCTGAGTATCAGCCTCGTGAACTGATTCGCCTACGCCGCCACTGGCAATATTGGCAAGGTCCAGCCCCTATGGAACAGGTGGTCTTTGATATCTCAACCCGAGGCACTGGCACCTTGGCGAAAATGCTCACCGGTGAATGTGATGTGCTCGCTTCTCCCGTCGCCAGCCAGTTGCCGGTGGTGATTGATGATCCGCGTTTTCGTTTATCCTCAAATGGGATGAACGTGGCGTTCATTGCACTCAACACTCGCCATCCGGCGCTCTCGGAAGTAGAGGTTCGTCAGGCGATCAACTTGGCGATTAATCGCGGTGCCTTACTCAGCTCGGTGTACTATGGTACCGGCACTCCCGCCACTAGCTTATTACCTCCGATGTCATGGGCATATGATCCGAATCGTCAAAGTAAATATGATCCCAAGCTCGCGGCGGCTTTACTCGCTAAAGCGGGGTATCGCCATGGGTTCAGTGTTGACTTAACGGTGCCATTAAAACCCACGGCATTTAATCCCAGTCCACGTAAAACCGCCGAGCTGATCCAAGCTGACCTCGGAGAAATTGGGATAGACGTTAATATCATTCCCGAAAAAACCGTTAACCGCGCATCCATTCGGGAAGGCGACGATAGTCACGATATGGTGCTCACCGGTTGGGTGGCCGATAATGGCGATCCCGATGCTTTTTTACGTCCTCTACTGACCTGTAATGCCAAGTTCACGGGATGGAATATCGCCAATTGGTGTAACCGCTTTTTTGATCAAACTTTAAATGAGGCGATTGCGACAGACAATATCGCCATGCGCAAAACCTTATACCGTGACGCGCAAACCATTCTTGACCGCAGAATGCCGGTGGTGCCGCTTGCGCATGGCATTCAACACCAAGTCCGTGATGCGCATTTAACCGGGCTGACGATGACCCCTTTTGGGGCGGACAGTTTTGCTGATGTGTCACGGGAGCGCTAAACCATGTTGATCTATACTTTACGACGCTTCAACTTATTCTTGATCACCTTGGTCATTCTCACGTTGGTCGCTTATAACATCATTTTATTGTCGCCTGATTCGGTGTGGCACCAATATGACTATTGGTTAGGGTGGATTTATTATCTACGCCAACTCATTGATGGAAACCTCGGGGCCACCGCAAATGGTGAGCCGGTGATTAATACCCTTTCACATGTCGCACCGGCGACGTTGGAGCTGTGTATTTCCGCCCTGGTAATTAGCGTGATGGTGGGGGTACCGCTTGGCACACTCGCAGGGCTGCGCAGTCAAGGGCCCACCGATAAGGTAATTTCATCTCTCGCGCTGATCGTATTTTCGATTCCTACCTTTTGGTTAGCGATCTTACTGATCATGGTGTTTTCACTCGACTTACAATGGTTCCCAGTCTCGGGCCGGTATAACCTTTTGTATGAGATCCCACACATTTCCGGATTTGCGTTGGTCGATTTATGGCTCTCGGATTTACCACTTCAAGGAAAAGTGGCGACCGATATCATGCGTCATCTTGCGCTCCCGACTCTAACACTGGCAGTGGTACCGACGACTGAAATTATCAAAATGGTCAGAAACTCGATGGCCTATGTCATGAGTCAGAATTACATTAAAGCGGCCGCTACCAAGGGGCTATCGAAAACTGAGATTGTGCTTCGTCATGGGATGAAAAACGCGATTCCGCCAATCATTCCCAACTTTGGTTTATTGGTTTCCACCATGGTGACCTTTGTGATCATCGTAGAGTCAGTGTTTAACTGGCCAGGTATTGGGCGCTGGTTACTTGATGCCTTACTTGCCAAAGACTACACATCCGTGCAAGCGGGCGTGCTAGCGATCGGTGGGTTTGTGTTACTGATTAATATTATCTCCGATGTGCTAGGGGCTTTTATGAATCCACTGGTAAGGAAGAAATGGTATGCCCTCAAATAATGTTTACGTCGAACAGCATATTCCCACTCAGTTTGAACGCACTTGGAATGCCTTCCGCCGCAACAAATTAGCGGTGATTGGCTTTTGGTGTCTGGCTGGGCTTATCTTGGTGACCCTCTTTGCGCCGTTGCTCGCGCCTTGGAATCCGCAACATCAAACCGGTCAACTTTTGATGCCACCCTCTTGGGTACAGTCTGGGCAGATTGAGTTCTTTCTCGGCACCGATGATTTAAGCCGAGATATGCTGTCGCGCTTAGTTGCGGGCTCTCGCTTAACCTTTGGTTTTGCCCTGATAACGGCATTAACCGCGTCGCTGGTCGGCGTCGCTATCGGTGTACTCGCAGGGATGACCAAAGGCCTAAAATCCAGTGTGTTAAACCACATTCTTGATAGCATTCTTTCTATTCCTTCTCTGCTATTGGCAATTATTGTGGTCGCATTTCTCGGCGTTGGTGAAACCCAGGTGTTGCTCGCGATTTGGTTATCATTGATCCCGCGTATTATTCGTGCAGTGTATACCGCGGTCCACGATGAAATAGAAAAGGACTACATCATCGCTGCACGTTTAGACGGGGCGAATGATATCTATTTGCTACACCATTCTATTTTACCCAATATTGTCACCGTGTTGAGTACAGAAGTGACCCATGCGATCTCGGTAGCGATCTTGGATGTTGCTGCGCTCGGCTTTTTGGGGTTAGGGGCTCAACCTCCGGCCCCCGAATGGGGCGCAATGCTCGGCGACTCTATCGAGCTGATTTTTACCGCCCCCTGGACAGTGACGCTACCCGGTATGGCCATTGCGTTTAGCGTGTTGGTTGTTAACCTTGTGGGTGAAGGGGTCAGCCAAGCCATCAACGCAGGAACTGAATAATGCCGTTATTAGATATTCGACACCTGACCATCGAGATTGAAACGCCTCAAGGAATGGTTAAAGCGGTAGATAGAATGAGCTTGACCATTAATGACGGCGAAATCCGCGGCCTAGTAGGTGAATCGGGCTCAGGCAAAAGCTTGGTCGCTAAGGCCATTTGTGGTGTGACCAAAGATCAATGGCATGTTAGCGCCGACCGCTTACGCTTGGCAATATTGATTTACTGGAGCTGCCCGCCAGAGAGCGTCGCCACGTGGTGGGTAAAGACATTGCGATGATTTTTCAAGAGCCCTCCACCTGTCTTGACCCCTCTGAAGTGGTGGGACATCAGCTTGAAGAAGCCATTCCTCCGCGTCCTTTCTGGTCAGTTGGTGGCAACGCTTAAACTGGCGTAAACAGCATTCTATCGCCCTACTTCACAAGGTGGGAATAAAGGATCATCGGCGGGTGATGGACAGCTACCCGTACGAGCTCACCGATGGCGAGTGTCAAAAAGTGATGATTGCGATGGCGATCGCCAACCGTCCTCGGCTATTAATTGCGGATGAACCGACCAATGATTTGGATCCCATCACACAAGCACAAATATTCCGATTACTCAGCCGTACGAATCAACTGTCGAACACGACGATTTTGCTGATTAGCCATGATCTTACCTTGGTCACGCGTTGGGCAGATAGAATTACTGTGATGTATTGTGGTCAGTCAGTGGAATCAGGGAATCGCGAACAAATCCTGACAACCCCGCATCATCCTTATACAGATGCATTATTACGGACCATGCCGGATTTCAGCCGCGAGATCCCGCATAAAAGCAAGTTAGAAACGTTGCCAGGATCAATACCGCCATTGCAACATTTACCCATCGGTTGCCGACTGGGGCCACGTTGTCCTTATGCGCAACGAAAATGCGTGGAAGTGCCACGGACCCAGAAAGTAAAAAATCATAAATTTGCCTGTCATTTCCCGCTCAACATGGAGAACAACCATGGCCGCTCTTCTTGAAATCGATGGGCTATCAAAAGACTATCATCACCGCACTGACTGGCTGAAAAAACGCGTGACTCATGCGGTGAAACCGGTCTCGTTCTCATTGGATGTGGGTGAGACAATTGCATTTGTGGGAGAAAATGGCTCAGGAAAATCGACCCTTGCAAGGATGATTGCTGGCGTGGTTGAACCGACTGCCGGACAAATCCGCGTGAATGGCGACCTGCTCCACTATAAAGATTATCAAACGCGCTGCAAGCTCATCCGGATGATCTTTCAAGACCCGAATACGTCACTGAACCCACGCAACCAGATTGGACAAATATTAGAAGGGCCTTTGCGTAGAAATACCAATATGACGCCTCAAGAGCGCGGAAAACGGATAAAAAATACCTTACTGCGGGTTGGCTTAATCCCCGAACATGCTTATTTTTATCCGCAAATGCTCGCCACTGGGCAAAAACAGCGGGTCTCGCTAGCAAGAGCGTTGATTTTGCAACCCAGTGTGATTGTTGCCGATGAGGCGTTAAATGGCTTGGATATGTCGATGCGGTCGCAGATCATCAATCTGCTCCTCGAGCTGCAAGAGGAAATGGGGCTGTCTTATGTTTATGTGTCGCAACACATGGGGGTGATTAAACATGTGACCGACAAGCTGATGGTGATGCAAAAAGGCGAAGTGGTTGAATCGGGCGACACCGCGTCGCTATTTGCTAAACCACAGCATAGCCTCACTCAGCGGCTTATCGATAGCCACTTTACCGCCCCTGTTTTAGACAGACGGTCTCGCAAATCCCCAAGCACACGGCCATAATGCCAATAGGGGCGGCCTGCTAAGCTTGCCGCCCAACCTTTTTACACGCTTATCAGTGTGGCATTAAGTGCGTAAGGATTGATTAATCGTATTTAACACAGCCGCCGGGTCGGCGGCTTGTGTGACAGGTCGACCAATCACTAAGTAATCAGACCCGGCATTCACCGCTTCTACTGGGGTCATGATACGGCGCTGATCGCCCACGGCGCTGCCGGCCGGCCGGATCCCTGGGGTAACCAGCTTAAAGCTCTCACCACACTGCGCTTTAAGCATACTGGCTTCATGCGCTGAACACACTACCCCATCAAGCCCTGCCTGTTTGGTTAAGCCAGCCAAACGCTGTACTTGGGCTTGAGGTGAAACATGGATCCCACTATCCGCTAAGTCTGCCTCTGTCATACTCGTAAGTACCGTCACACCAATGAGCCACGGACGATTGCCGCCATAGGGCGTTAACGCTTCGCGCGCGGCTACCATCATGCGCTCCCCCCCAGATGCATGTACATTGACCATCCATACACCTAGCTCTGCCGCTGCCGCCACAGCACGGGCACAGGTATTCGGGATATCATGGAACTTGAGATCGAGAAAGACGTCGTGTCCACCTGCATGAAGCTGTTTAACAAACGCCGGCCCAAACAAAGTAAACATTTCCTTGCCGACTTTTAGACGACATGAACCTGGCTCGATTTTATCCGCAAAGGCTAACGCTTGGTGCATATCTGCATAATCAAGTGCCACGATGACTTTTGGGTCGTGCATTTTGTCTCCTCGTTCCTCATTGAATTCTTACACACGGCATCATGCCGCAACAACTGATAAAAAAACGGCGATGCCTAAGCATCGCCATTACTCCCCATCAAGCCCCCGAATCGGCCTTGATAGCCCCCCAACTTTTGCAAGATGGGCATTGCCAATAAAGCGCATGGGTGGAAAAACCACATTTGCGACATCGGTAATGGGGTTTGACTTTCATTTGCTCGGCGACCAAGTCTTTCAAGGTGTTTAGGCTGGCTTTTGCACGCCCTTCCTCTGCTTGCTCCACATGGTATTCCATTAACTTATGAAAGCCGCGCATGGTGGGATTACGCGTAAGCTGGCGGGTGAGAAAACTCTGTGCCATGGCAATATTTTCGTTGCTGCCAATGACTTCAGAGAGCATGAGCTCAGCGCTGACGCCCGCGTTCTCTTCAATACATTCTTTTAAAAAACGTACCAGCTGCATCTCACGCCCCAAGGCGCGATAGCTTTCTGCGAGCAAAGGCAGCGCTTCACTGACAAAATCGGCATCCTGCTCTAAGATATTCTCGAGCTGTTTAAGCGCGCCTTTATAGTCTTCATGCTGGATATCGAGCCTTGCCAGCTTTAAGCTCGCCCGCACACAACTTTTATCGTAAGACAAGGCACGGCGTAATAATTGTCGCGCTTTGTGCTCATCCCCCTCAGCGAGTTGCTGCATTGCAAGCTCACAGTGAAAATGGGCAATATCTTTACGCAGCTTATGTTTGCCCATTTTGACCAGCTTCGCAGCGGTATCGATTGCTTGCTCCCATTCTCGCGTTTGTTGCGAAATGGCAAGCAATTGCTGAAGGGCGAATTCTCGATAATCTGGCTCATCAACCAGCTCTGCAAAGATTTTCTCGGCGCGATCAAAAAAACCCGCGACCATATAATCTTTAGCGAGCTGCTGCATCGCAAGATTACGCTGATCTAACGTAAGATTGGGGCGGGCAATTAAGTTTTGATGGATCCGGATGGCTCGGTCGACTTCACCACGAGAGCGAAATAAATTGCCCAAAGCGAGATGAGTATCAATGGTTTCGTTATCGACCTGTAACAGCTCAATAAACAAGTCGACCGCTTTATCTGATTGCTCAGACAGCAGCAAATTGAGCCCCGCCACATATTGGCGCGACAAATGATGGGACTGTTCTTGCCGTCGATGACGAGCATTCCTGTTACCCATGTACCAACCGTAACCGGCGGCAATGGGAAGTAACAGAAACAACAGCTCTAGCATGGATTATTTTTCCTTAAGCGGGTCCGTACGCAACTTATCAAGTTCTTTGCGTTGTTTTTCCACCTGTTTACGTAGTCCTCGAGCCGTCATCCGAGCCTTGAGGTATAGCGCACCGCAAACGAGCCAACCAATACCAAATCCGATGACAAAGACAATCCCCAAGATGACCGATAAACGAAACTCACCCTGAGCGATTAAATAATTAAAATTGACCACAGCTTGGTTCTGCGCTCCTAGCGCCAAGGCGATCAAAAAGCATAATACCAAAAACAGAATGCCGAGTATTTTCACAAGTATTCCCTCATTGCGAAAGGCCGAATGCCCGATCAGTGATGTAGATAGACAAAGTGCGAGGCACCTGCCACTGTGAACGTTTACGCTTGATTTCAATATCAAACGTCATCTTGAGCTTGCCCCTAGCTTACGCTTTATTCAGGCTAAGGTTAATCCAAATAATAACGTATCAGTCGTAGGTACAAGATCTTAAACAGGAGGTATGATTATGCAGGAAATTCGTCACGCAAGCTATGATCGACGGACATAAAAAAACGGCATACTCTCAGCATGCCGTCTTTTTCAGCGTCTATCGATTAACCATAAATGTTAACGCGATCACGAAGCTCCTTACCAGGTTTAAAGTGAGGGACGTATTTACCGTCTAACTCAACTTTCTCGCCTGTTTTAGGATTACGCCCTACACGAGGCGCGCGATAATGTAGTGAGAAACTACCAAAACCACGGATTTCAATACGATCACCGCTTTCTAGTGTGCTTGCCATATGTTCAAGGATCTCCTTGATGGCATCCTCTACCTGCTTCGCAGACAGATGGGTTTGCTGACTACAGAGCCTTTCAATCAACTCAGATTTGGTCATAAACACCCCGCTTTAGTATGTTTCTCAACAGTATAGACACAGAGGGGGAATATTTCCCCCTCAACGTATACATTATTCGCTTTTCGCTGCTGCTTTAAACGCGTCAGCCATCGCGTTGCCGATAGAACCTTCTTCGGTTTTGTTCAGGCTCGCGACTGCTTCTTGCTCGTCAGCTTCGTCTTTCAGACGTACAGACAGGTTAAGAACGCGGTTCTTACGGTCAACACCGGTGAACTTCGCTTCAACACTGTCGCCAACTGAAAGCACTTGTGTCGCGTCTTCAACACGATCACGCGATGCTTCAGAAGCACGCAGATAACCTTCAACACCTTCTGCTAGCTCAACAGTTGCGCCTTTCGCGTCAACATCGGTTACCGTACCATTAACGATAGCACCTTTTTTGTTGGCTGCCAGGTAGTTGTTGAATGGGTCTTCTTCCATCTGCTTGATGCCGAGTGAGATACGCTCACGCTCTGCGTCAACCTGAAGAACCACTGCTGAGATCTCGTCGCCTTTCTTGTATTCACGAACGGCTTCTTCACCGGTTGCGTTCCAAGAAATGTCAGACAAGTGAACCAGACCGTCGATGCCGCCGTCTAGACCGATGAAGATACCGAAGTCAGTGATTGACTTGATCTTACCAGTAACACGGTCACCTTTGTTCTGAGTTTCAGCGAATTGCTGCCATGGGTTGGCTTTACACTGTTTCAGACCTAGGCTGATACGACGACGCTCTTCGTCGATGTCCAGAACCATAACTTCAACTTCGTCACCCACGTTAACCACTTTAGATGGGTGGATGTTTTTGTTGGTCCAGTCCATTTCAGACACGTGTACCAGACCTTCAACGCCTTCTTCGATTTCAACGAAGCAGCCGTAGTCAGTTAGGTTGGTTACGCGACCCGTCAGCTTGTGACCTTCTGGGTAACGCTTAGCAATTGCTACCCATGGATCTTCACCCAGTTGTTTCAGACCGAGTGATACACGAGTACGCTCACGATCAAACTTCAGAACTTTAACGTTGATTTCGTCACCAACATTAACGATTTCTGATGGGTGCTTAACGCGCTTCCACGCCATATCAGTGATGTGAAGCAGGCCGTCAACGCCGCCCAGATCAACGAACGCACCATAGTCAGTCAGGTTCTTAACGATACCTTTAACTTCCATGCCTTCTTGCAGAGAAGCTAGCAGCTCGTCACGTTCAACACTGTTTTCTGACTCGATAACTGCACGACGAGAAACAACAACGTTGTTGCGCTTCTGGTCAAGCTTGATCACTTTGAACTCGAGCTCTTTGCCTTCCAGGTGAGAAGTGTCACGTACTGGACGAACGTCAACCAGTGAACCCGGTAGGAACGCACGGATGCCGTTCAGTTCTACGGTGAAACCACCTTTCACTTTACCGTTAATAACACCATTAACAGTTTCAGCTTCTTCGTACGCTTTTTCTAGCTGGATCCAAGCTTCGTGACGCTTAGCTTTCTCGCGAGAAAGCTGAGTTTCACCGAAACCATCTTYCACTGCGTCCAGGCTACATCGACTTCACCGCCTACTTCAATTTCAAGTTCGCCAGCAGCGTTCTTGAATTGGTCAGCCGGAATGGACGATTCAGATTTCAGGCCTGCGTCAACCAGAACAAAACCGTTCTCGATAGCAACAACAGTACCCTTAACAATAGAACCTGGGCGAGTTTCGATTTCTTTTAGAGACTCTTCAAAGAGTTGAGCAAAAGATTCAGTCATTATATTTAAATCTTCAATTTGATAAACGTCCACGGGTATCCTACCGCATGGGGTTGTTAAATATGTTAGCTATCATCCTTGCAGCTAACAGTTATAGACTGCTTATGCAGCCGATAATTTGCTTTCAATAAACGCCAGCGCCCGCTCGATCACCTCGTCAATCGATAATGAGGTAGAATCTAGCTCTAGGGCGTCAGACGCAGGGCGTAATGGTGCCACCGCACGGTTGCGATCACGATCATCACGCTCTTGAATTTCACTTAAAAGGCCATCAAAGGTAACATTAACCCCCTTGCCTTGCAACTGATGCTGACGACGGCGTGCACGCTCTTCAGCACTGGCATCTAAGAAGATTTTAGCTTCTGCCTGCGGGAAAACCACGGTCCCCATATCACGTCCGTCGGCAATCAAGCCAGGTTGACCAGCAAAAGCACGCTGGCGGCGTAATAATGCTTCACGTACTCGAGGTAACGCCGCCACTTTTGAAGCTTGATTGCCTACCTGCTCTGTCCGCAAGGTTCCCGAGACATCCTCGCCTTCGAGGATCACCTTAACCAAGTCACCTTCGGCCAAAAACTGCACGTCTAAGTTTGCGGCCAGTGGCACCAGTGCGTCTTCGGATTCAGTATCAACATCATGATGAATCGCTGCGAGTGCCAATACCCGGTAGATAGCACCAGAATCGAGCAGGTGCCAACCGAGCTTTTCAGCCAGTCGCATACATAAGGTTCCTTTTCCTGCACCGCTTGGTCCATCGACTGTAATAACAGGCGCCTGTGTCGGCATAAATCTCTCCACATTGGTCTCGATCGCTTACCGCGCCCATTCTATCGCTTCATGCGTTTTTATCACATCATGCTTTCGCGCAAACGGGCGGTTCAATAATTCGAGGGGTAGTATAGAAGAAATAGGCAAGAAAATCATTGCTGCTGCATCAATACCAGCAGCAATGAGGAACACGTTGGGCCTCACCCTTAAGCACTGATCGCCGCAAGCTTGTCAAAGTAATCAGGGAAGGTTTTTGAGGTACAGCCCGGATCGTTAATCGTCACCGACGTGTCACTGAGCGCCACCAGTGAAAAACACATCGCCATGCGGTGATCGTCATAAGTATCAATCGCGGCATGCTTGAGTTGCTCAGGTGGCTCAACATACAGATAATCTTCGCCTTCTTCGACCACCGCACCGAGTTTTTTCAACTCCGTTGCCATCGCATAAAGTCGATCAGTTTCTTTGACACGCCAATTATACACGTTGCGAATCCAGGTCGGTCCACTTGCAAATAAGGCAGTCACTCCAATCGTCATGGCCGCATCGGGAATGTGGTTAAAATCCATATCCACACCGTTGAGTGTATTCCGACGCGCTAAAACGTAATCGTCGCCCCACTCTATTTCCGCTCCCATGGCGGCAAGTGCATCAGCAAACTGGATGTCACCTTGCACACTTTTTCGTCCAATGCCTGTTACTTTGACTTCACCGCCTTTGATCGCGGCAGCCGCGAGAAAGTAAGAGGCGGACGACGCATCACCTTCGACCATAAAATGCCCGGGCGATTGATAGCGCTGACCTGCTGGCACCACAAATTGCTGGTAGTTATCGTTTTGCACCTCAATGCCAAACTGCGCCATGATAGCAAGCGTAATATCAATATACGGTTTCGAGACTAAGTCGCCTTTGATGGTAATCCGCGTGTCTTGCCGTGCAAACGGGGCGGCCATGAGCAGTGCAGTCAAAAACTGGCTAGATATACTACCATCGATGTTAACTTCACCACCGACTAATCCAGTGCCTTTGATGTGCAATGGCGGGTAACCCTCGGTCTCTAAATAACGGACATCAGCGCCAATCGCATTGAGCGCGTCGACTAAGTGGCCAATGGGGCGTTCTTTCATTCTGGGTTCACCCGTCAAGGTGACCTCACCTTTGCCAAGACAAAGTGCCGCGGTCAAAGGTCGCATCGCTGTACCGGCATTACCCAAAAATAATTCAAGCGGTGTGTCTGTCTGAAAGGCTTGTCCTCGCCCTTCAACTACACACTCGGTGCGATCCGAAGACAACTGATACGGCACACCCAACGCGGTAAATGCATTGAGCATATGTCGAATATCATCGCTATCAAGTAAGTTGGTCAATCGTGTCGTTCCCGACGCTAATGCGGCGAGCAGCAATGCGCGGTTAGACACACTTTTCGAGCCAGGTAGGTTAATTTGGCCATTCACATGAGAAACGGGGGAAAGTGTCAGTTGCTCCATTCTGGTTTATATCCATGATGCTTAGTGACTCCAGAGTAACCAAAATACAAGCTGTCTCACAATTATTATTTTTATCAAAGTGTCGATAAAGGAAATGAAGTAGAAACAACAACGCCCCATTGGCGCATAGCCGCTGGGGCGCGAGGCGTTTTATACCTGATTAGGCGTATTTTTTCTCAAATTCGGCCATAAAGTCGACTAAAGCCTGTACTCCCTCAAGCGGCATCGCATTATAGATAGACGCACGCATCCCACCGACATCACGATGCCCTTTTAGTGCATGCAAGCCTTGTGCGGTCGCCTCCGCGAGGAAAGTTTCATCCAGATCACTGTTGGCCAGTTGAAATGGTACATTCATCAGTGAACGGTTGTCAGGATGAATCTGGTTGCGGTACAAGCTTGACTGGTCAATCGCATCATATAATAACGCCGCTTTTTGCTGGTTGCGGGCATACACGGCTTCAATACCACCCAGTGTTTTTAACCACTTAAAGACTTCAGCCGCGAGATACCAGCCAAAGGTCGGTGGTGTGTTAAACATGGAGTCTTTATCCGCCAGAACTTTGTAGTTGAGTACGCTCGGCAACACCTCTTTGGCTAGACCGAGCAAGTCATCACGCACAACCACCAATGTCAGACCAGCAGGGCCAATGTTCTTTTGCGCCCCCGCGTATATGACACCATATTTAGACACATCAATTGGACGTGACAAGATGGTCGATGACATATCGGCCACGATCGGCTTATTGGTTTCAGGCAAATCGTTAATTTCAATGCCGTCGATGGTTTCATTAGGGCAAAAATGCACATATGCGGCGTCGTCACTGAGCAACCAGTCTTTGGCTGGCGAGATGGCTCGCTGACCTTCGCGCTCGCGTCGAACATTAATCACATTCGGCGTGCAATAGCGCTTTGCTTCTTTGACAGCACTCTCGGCCCAATAGCCACCATCAACATAATCTGCAATGGTATGATTACCCATCAGGTTCATTGGCACCGCGGCAAATTGTGCACGCGCGCCACCTTGGCAAAACAGAATATGATAATTCTCTGGGACAAACAGTAATTCACGAAGATCCTGTTCAGATTGGCGTGCTAACGATAAAAATGCCTCACTGCGATGCGAGACTTCCATCACTGACGTGCCAAGGCCTTGCCAGTTCATGAGTTCTTTTTGCGCTTTAAGCATGACCTCACGTGGCAGCATCGCCGGGCCAGCTGAAAAGTTATAGACCTTATCCATGTTGGGGAGGGGCTCCTGCTTTTTGTCATCTCCCGCGTCCGTTGGACGGTAAGAAAACTCGTTGTTTTAAAAAAGACGCTGGTTTTTAAAGCCGTTCATTTTAAAAGGCGTGTGATTGATTTAACACGTTTCACATACATTTTGAAAGCACCAAGATATATTCCACCGTGATTTCTTGGCTCTCGCTGATATTTTTTAGCGCTACCTAATTAGTAGGCAATAAAAAAGGGTGCAGTTCACTGCACCCTTCAATCTTATAGCAAAGTCACGATTAAGCGTTTGGATCATCATCCGGCGTTGACGCGTCGTCTTGATCATCGCTCACCGTTGACGAAGCATCATCGCTCGATGCTAACGCATCGGAACCTTCTGCCTTATTGGTCGCCGCCGCTTCGTTCGCGAGGGCTTCGATTTCTGCTTCGTCAGGCTCTTCAATGCGCTGTAAGCCAACCACTTTCTCATCGTCGCTCACGCGGATCAGGCGAACTCCTTGGGTATTTCGACCCACTTGGCTCACTTCTTCGGCGCGTGTACGTACCAATGTGCCAGCATTGGTGATCATCATCAGCTCATCGCCTTCACACACCTGAATGGCACTGACGACATCACCGTTACGTTCGGAGACTTTGATGGACACTACACCTTTGGTGGCACGGCTCTTGGTCGGATATTCATCCAGAGCGGTACGTTTACCAAAGCCGTTTTCGGTCACCGTCAAGATCTCAGCGCCTGCTTGAGGGATAATCAGCGAGACCACTTGGTCGTTCTCGGCCAATCGAATACCTCGAACCCCTGCAGCGGTGCGGCCCATGGCGCGCACGGTGTCATTTGAGGCGACAAAACGTACAACTTTACCGAATTGCGAGAACAGCATCACTTCACTGCTATCATCCGTAAGCTGCGCGCCAATTAGGCTATCGTTATCACGTAAGTTCACCGCAATGATGCCCGCGCTACGGGGACGACTAAAGTCGGTCAATGGCGTTTTCTTCACCGTGCCGTGTGCGGTTGCCATGAAGACATATTTATCTTCCTCGTACTCACGCACCGGAAGAATCGCGGTAATTCGTTCACCTTCTTCAAGCGGTAGTAAGTTAACAATCGGCTTACCACGCGCATTACGTGACGCGTGCGGCAATTGATAAACCTTGAGCCAGTACATCCGGCCACGCGTGGAGAAGCACAAGATAGTGTCATGGGTATTGGCCACCAATAGACGCTCGATGAAGTCTTCATTTTTCATGCGCGTTGCGGACTTACCTTTACCACCACGGCGTTGCGCATCATAGTCACTCAATGCTTGATACTTGACGTACCCATCGTGTGACCAAGTTACCACGACGTCTTCTTGGTTAATCAAGTCTTCGATATCAATGTCGGCACTCGCCGCAGTGATTTCGGTCAGGCGTTTGTCACCAAAGCTATCACGCACGGCTTCCAGCTCTTCACGGATCACTTCCATCAAGCGCTCAGTGCTCGCCAAGATGTGTAGTAGCTCAGCGATTTGCTCTAGAAGGCCTTTGTACTCGTCCAAGATCTTTTCGTGCTCAAGCCCAGTGAGCTTATGCAAACGCAGATCCAAGATAGCTTGAGCTTGTTGCTCGGTGAGATAGTAAGAACCATCATCACGGGCACCAAATTCTGACGCGAGCCACTCTGGGCGAGCATTTTCGCCCCCAACGGCTTCTAGCATGGCCGATACGCCACCGAGAGCCCAGCCTTGGTCTTGTAGCTTTTGCTTAGCCACTGCAGGGGTCGGCGCTTGACGAATAAGCTCAATCACTTCATCGATGTTGGCAAGCGCCACCGCCAGCCCTTCAAGGATATGGGCACGATCGCGCGCTTTACGCAATTCGTAAACCGTTCGACGTGTGACCACTTCGCGACGGTGATTCACGAAGCATTTCAACATTTCTTTTAGGTTGAAAAGCTTCGGCTGATTGTTATCCAGCGCCACCATGTTGATACCAAACGAGGTCTGCAATTGGGTTTGCGCGTAGAGGTTATTCAGCACCACTTCGGCAACCGCGTCACGGCGACATTCGATAACAATCCGCATGCCGTCTTTATCCGACTCATCACGTAGCGCGGAAATGCCATCGATTTTTTTGTCTTTAACCAGCTCGGCGATTTTTTCAATCAAACGCGCTTTGTTAACTTGGTAAGGGATCTCGTTAACAACAATGGTCTCTTTACCATTTTTTCTGTTTCGATATCCGCTTTGGAACGTAGGTAGATTTTACCACGGCCCGTTTTGTAGGCGTCTTCAATCCCTTTACGACCATTAATCATTGCCGCGGTAGGAAAGTCAGGACCGGGGATATAGTCCATCAACTCGTCGATGGTAATATCTTCGTTATCGATATAAGCCAGACAACCATTAACCACTTCGGTTAAGTTGTGAGGCGGGATGTTGGTTGCCATCCCGACCGCTATCCCCGACCCGCCGTTGACGAGAAGATTAGGTACGCGCGTTGGCAATACATCCGGGATTTGTTCAGTGCCATCGTAGTTAGGCACGTAATCCACGGTTTCTTTATCAAGATCGGCGAGCAGTTCATGGGCAATTTTGGCCATGCGCACTTCGGTGTAACGCATTGCCGCCGCAGAATCGCCGTCAATAGAACCGAAGTTACCTTGACCGTCTACCAACATGTAGCGCAGCGAAAATGACTGCGCCATTCGCACAATGGTGTCGTAAACCGCACTATCACCGTGTGGGTGATACTTACCGATCACATCACCGACCACACGGGCCGATTTCTTATATGGCTTGTTCCAGTCGTTGCCAAGTACGTTCATCGCGAATAATACGCGGCGGTGTACTGGCTTTAGGCCATCACGCACGTCAGGAAGAGCTCGGCCAACAATGACGGACATTGCATAGTCGAGGTACGAGCTTTTTAGCTCCTCTTCGATATTGACTGGCGTGATCTCTTTAGCAAGATCGCTCATGGAGCCAACATCCCTTCAAAATAATGTTTGCGTATTCAAATACGTGACCACGGAGAATAACACAAAGCCTCTTACGAGACACGTGAATATGGTCAAGATGTATCACGTATCTCGTTAGTAGACGCTCTGAACAGGTCTATAAGGATAAAAACCCACCACTTGCGTATTCGGCTATGCATTTTGACGAACAAAAGCCCACAATGTGTCTGAGCGCGTTGGCATGATGTCTTACGTCTACGTGACAGATAGGCTTCTTTTTATCGTGTTGGATTTCGCTATAATGCAGCAAAACCGATAAGGAAGCTGTAGTTATGACTCAGGTATCAAATGTCGATCCGGCAGAAATTCAAAAGTTTGAAGACATGGCATCCCGTTGGTGGGATTTAGAGGGGGAGTTCAAACCTCTACACCAAATTAACCCTCTGCGTCTTGACTATGTGATGGAAAAAGCGGCTGGACTCTTTGGTAAGAAGGTGCTCGATGTCGGATGCGGTGGCGGGATTTTAGCAGAGAGCATGGCGCAAGAAGGCGCCGAGGTTACCGGATTAGATATGGGTAAAGAACCACTCACCGTTGCCCGGCTCCACGCGCTCGAAGCCGGCGTTGATGTGCAATACATCCAATCAACGGCCGAGGAGCATGCAAGCAGCTTTTGCCAACAGTATGACGTGGTGACGTGCATGGAGATGCTTGAGCATGTGCCTGAACCAGCGTCTGTCATTCACGCCTGTGCCCAAATGGTTAAACCTGGCGGTCATGTCTTTTTCTCCACCTTAAATCGTAATACAAAATCCTGGCTCTTTGCGATCATCGGTGCAGAGCATATCCTGAAGTTAGTCCCAAAAGGCACTCATGAGCATCATAAATTTATTCGGCCCTCAGAGCTGATGGCGATGATTGATAGCACCGCCCTCAATGCCAACGATATGACTGGGTTGCACTATAACCCGCTTTTCGACACCTATAAGCTGTCAAACACCAATGTCGATGTGAATTATCTCGTTCACACTCAGGCTCCCTAACCGACCGAAGAAAAGGAAACAAGCTGGCATGACTCCGTCGACCGTCCTCTTTGATCTTGATGGCACCCTGCTTGATACCGCACCCGATATGGGTGAGGCAGCGAATCGTGTCCTGGCCGAATTTGACCTGCCGCCTTTGACGCGTGAGCAAATATACACCCACACCAGTTTTGGGGCCCGAGGCTTACTCACAGCCGGATTTGGCAAGCAAGCTAAATTCCAAGATCCCATCGCTCTTCGTGCGCGCTTTCTTTACCATTACGGCCAAGCCATATGCCAAGGGACGCAAGTGTATGATGGTATAGAGGCACTGTTAGATAGGTTGTCGCGGTTAAAAATATGCTGGGGCATTGTCACCAATAAGCCTGAGGGGCTGACCCATCAGTTACTCGCCCATTTCCCACGCCTGCAAGCGGCGCAAGTGATTGTGGGGGCAGATACCTATGCCCATGCTAAGCCTCACCCTCTGCCACTGTTAGAAGCCGCCAAAACGCTCAATTGTGCACCAGAGCGTTGCTTCTACGTCGGAGATATCGAAAACGATACCTTGGCGGCTCGTGCAGCGAACATGCAGTCGGTGGTGGCTGGTTGGGGATATATCGGCGATCCGGCTTTGATCAGCAATTGGGAAGCAGATCATATTTTCACTACGCCAGCGCAGCTTAGTGCCTTTCTTGGATCCTAGTCACACCCCACATTTTGTGGGGTTTGCTGGCTTTTCAATCAGTTAAAACCGATCACCGTTCATCGCTAAGATCAATCAAAATAAATTTTTTTTATTGCCGATTTTTGCCTTCCAGTGATTGAAATTTTCATTAATCTTGGCGGCCTTGCGCCAGTAGGTTGGTAATTACTAACTTGAGGGATAACATCCCCAAGATATCCACACCCTAGGGCAATCAGATTGGCTTGCAAAAGCAAGTCTATATCACTATCTTGTAATCGACTTACACGCCGACCCCTATATATAGTGTATGAACGACGCCACGTCCGCATAGAGGCCGACCAAAAAATCATCAGCATTTTATAAAACTTGCGAAAAAGAGCAGTTTGGCAAGGAAATATTGGGAAAGCATACAAATGAACCAAGAAATTACCGTATTAAAGCGTGATGGACGCAAAGAAAAGTTGAACCTTGACAAGATCCATCGCGTTGTGACTTGGGCTGCCGAAGGCCTCTCAAACGTTTCCGTTTCTCTGGTTGAGATGCGCTCTCACATCCAGTTTTACGATGGCATGCGCACTGAAGATATCCATGAGACAATCATCAAAGCCGCTGCCGACCTGATCTCTGAAGAAAGCCCGGATTATCAATATCTCGCGGCACGTTTGGCGGTCTTCCATTTACGTAAAAAAGCCTATGGCCAATTCGAGCCACCTAAGCTGGTTGATCATGTAAAAAACATGGTTGAGAAAGGCAAATATGATAAACATATTTTGGAAGATTACAGTGTCGAAGAGCTCGAGACCCTAGATGGTTATCTCGATCACTGGCGTGATATGAACTTCTCTTATGCAGCCGTTAAACAGCTTGAAGGTAAATACCTGGTTCAAAACCGTGTCACCGGTGAGATTTACGAGAGCGCGCAGTTTTTATATATGATGGTGGCGGCCTGTTTGTTTGCCTCTTATCCCAAAGAAACGCGCCTTGACTATATCCGTCGTTTCTATAATGCGGCTTCGCAATTTAAAATTTCGCTACCAACGCCGATCATGTCAGGGGTGCGGACACCAACGCGCCAGTTTAGCTCATGCGTGCTGATTGAGTGTGACGACAGTTTAGATTCAATCAATGCGACGTCTAGCGCTATTGTTCGCTACGTGTCACAGCGCGCAGGGATTGGCATCAATGCGGGCCGTATTCGCGCACTGGGTAGCCCTATTCGTGGTGGCGAAGCCTTCCACACCGGTTGTATTCCTTTTTACAAGTATTTCCAAACCGCGGTGAAGTGTTGCTCTCAAGGTGGCGTACGTGGTGGTGCAGCCACCTTATTCTACCCAATGTGGCACCGTGAAGTAGAATCGCTACTGGTATTGAAGAATAACCGAGGCGTAGAAGAGAACCGCGTCCGCCATATGGACTACGGGGTGCAAATTAACAAGCTGATGTACACACGCTTGCTTAAAGGTGGCAACATTTCGTTGTTCTCACCATCAGATGTGCCTGGGTTATATGACGCCTTCTTTGAAAACCAAGAAGAATTTGAACGTCTGTATACCCAGTATGAAGCAGACGAATCAATCCAGCGCGAGACCGTTAAGGCGGTTGACTTGTTCTCTCTCATGATGCAAGAACGTGCATCAACAGGCCGTATCTACATCCAAAATGTGGATCATTGTAATACGCACAGTCCATTTGATCCGTCTGTGGCACCGATTCGTCAGTCCAACCTGTGTCTAGAAATTGCACTGCCGACCAAACCATTAAGTAATGTTGAAGACGAGAACGGTGAAATTGCACTGTGCACCCTTTCTGCCTTTAACCTGGGTGCGCTTGAATCACTCGATGAGTTGGGTGAGCTGGCTGAATTGACGATTCGTGCGCTGGATGCCTTGTTGGATTATCAAGATTATCCATTGCCCGCGGCGCGTAAAGCGACCATGAACCGCCGTACGCTCGGCGTTGGGGTGATTAACTTCGCGTACCATCTTGCGAAGCATGGCGTACGTTACTCTGATGGCAGTGCCAACGGTCTTACCCACCGCACGTTCGAAGCGATTCAGTACCATCTGCTACGCGCATCGGTGGAATTGGCCAAAGAGAAAGGCGCGTGTCCAGCCTTTAACGAAACCACGTATGCACAGGGCATTCTCCCTATTGATACGTATAAAAAAGATTTGGATGCGATTTGCGACGAGCCGCTTCATCTGGATTGGGAAACGCTACGTAAAGATATTCAGACCCATGGGTTGCGTAACTCGACCCTGACAGCGCTCATGCCATCAGAGACTTCTTCGCAAATCTCAAATGCGACCAATGGCATTGAACCACCTCGTGGTTTTGTCTCGGTCAAAGCATCGAAAGACGGCATCTTGAAGCAGGTGGTGCCGGAGTACCACAAATATAAAGATAACTACGAACTACTTTGGAACATTGGTAGTAATGAGGGTTACTTACAGTTAGTGGGTATCATGCAAAAATTCGTTGACCAAGCGATTTCTGCCAACACCAATTATGATCCGAGCCGACATGCAAGCGGTAAAGTTCCTATGAACCAGCTGCTTAAAGATCTGCTCACAGCTTATAAATTGGGGGTAAAAACCCTGTACTATCACAACACGCGTGATGGCGCGACGGACGGTCAACCCGAGTCAAGCGCCGCACAAGCTGCCGATGATGATTGTGCCGGCGGTGCATGTAAGATCTAACACAATATGCGAAGGGCCCCGGGGCCCTTTTCTAGAGGTTAATAAGATTCATGGCTTACAGTACGTTTTCTAAAATCAACAACGACCCGCTTAAAGAACCCATGTTCTTGGGCCAGTCAGTCAACGTTGCCCGTTATGATCAGCAAAAATACGAAATTTTTGAAAAGCTGATCGAAAAGCAGTTGTCGTTCTTTTGGCGCCCAGAAGAAGTGGACGTGTCAAGCGATCGTATTGACTACAACAAGCTACCTGAGCATGAAAAGCATATTTTCATCAGTAACTTGAAGTACCAAACGTTGTTGGATTCTATCCAAGGACGTAGTCCGAATGTGGCATTGCTACCACTGATATCCATTCCCGAGTTAGAGACTTGGATTGAAACGTGGAGCTTCTCCGAGACTATCCATTCGCGCTCTTATACACATATCATTCGTAATATTGTCGCCGATCCAGCGATTGTATTTGATGACATCGTCATGAATGAGCACATTCAAAAGCGTGCCGAAGATATTGCTCAGTATTACGATGATCTCATCCAACTGAGCAACTATTATCATCAGCTCGGTGAAGGGACACACACCATTAACGGTCATACCGTCACCGTGAGCTTGCGTGCGTTAAAACGCCAGTTGTATTTGTGCTTGATGTCGGTGAATGCACTGGAAGCCATTCGCTTCTATGTGAGCTTCGCCTGTTCGTTTGCTTTTGCCGAGCGCGAATTAATGGAGGGTAACGCCAAGATCATTAAGTTTATCGCGCGTGACGAAGCCCTGCACCTGACCGGCACCCAACATATGCTCAATATTCTGCGCAGTGGTCAAGACGACCCCGAAATGGCCAAGATCGCGAAAGAGTGCGAGCAAGAATGCTTTGATTTATTCAAAAAAGCGGCCGAGCAAGAGAAAGATTGGGCCGAGTATCTGTTCCGTGACGGCTCCATGATTGGTTTGAACAAAGACATCTTGTGTCAGTACGTGGAATACATTACCAACCTACGTATGTCCGCCGTTGGCCTCGCCCCCGCGTACGACGATGCAACACAAAATCCTATTCCTTGGATTAATGCATGGTTGTCATCGGATAACGTACAAGTTGCCCCACAAGAAGCGGAAATCAGCTCTTACCTGGTTGGGCAGATCGATAATGAAGTGAGTGTTGAAGACTTCGGTGATTTTGAGCTATGACTCGTATCACCATCGAAGTGAACGGCTTAGAGGTGGGTGGCAACACCCACCAAAACTTGCTTGAACAACTCGAAAGTGCGAGCGTTCAGCCTGAATATCAGTGCCGTAGTGGTCTATGTGGCGCGTGCCGCTGCAAGCTCAATCATGGCTCAGTCACCCAAAGTGACGTCATGGCTTTCGTGATGCCCGGAGAGATCCTTGCCTGTCAAAGTGCCCCGCAAACGGACATTTCGATTACCTTTGACTACCAACCTGCAACCGTTAAAAAACAAGTGAACGAGGCGTGACCCACTGTCACTGCCTCGTGGCGTATTTTCCTATTTAGCTCAGCGCCTAGTCTTATCCAACCGTTCGCTTTGTGTCTTGGCGATTCGTACTCTAATGAATATCATTACTCTAGCGTCTGTGCATCAATAAAAATGTCGTCATGGCGAAACAGAGACGCATAATCAGCAATCACAGTGTCGCCACTGAGATAACGACGTAACATGTCTAATAAAACTGTTGCCATATAACAGCGTGCATCGTCATTTGATAGGTGGCGTTTGAAGCTAAGCCGCTGCCCCCACTCTCCCTTTGGAGTAGAAATTGCCACACATATTTGACCATGAAGCTCCGGTCCACAGGCCAGTCCAATTTGACTCTGTCCTGGCGTGATTGTCGCGCTTGCCATCGCTAATGACGCTGCCAAGGGGTTAGCCACCGCTTGCTCGGGCACATGCGCATTCGACATCACCCAGCCTTGCTCAACCAAATGTGCCGCCTGACCATTTAATGTGCTCGCCAGCCAACCTCCTGTGAATTGTTCTGCGACCTTCAACACCGCCCCGTGACGATTGATATCAGCGGCCAATGCCGCCGTCATCGGCTCAGCGAAAGAGACAACATAGTCAGCAAGGCGATGCCGTAATGCGTCCAGTACTGTATCTTTCTCAATATGATCCGCTTCGATAAACAGTTTGACTTCAATAAACGGCAAACTGGAGCGATATCCTAATGTCGCGTTTTCGGGAAGCACTAACGATGCCATCACATCGCTGATCCCCGACTCTGACAAACCAAATGTAAAAAAACGGTAACATAATCGCGCTTTAGCAGGGTAACTATGTAACAACTCAGGGAGAATTTGCTGTTCAACCATCGCGAAAAACTCAGAAGGCACTCCAGGCGTAAAGTAAAAGTGACATCCGTTGAGCTCGCAGTGGAAGCCACAGGCGGTCCCTTTAGGGTTATCGATCAATCTTGCGCCTTCTGGCAGCATTGCCTGCTTGAGGTTACTTTGTGCCATTGGTCGACCTCGGCGCTCAAATCGCTGTTTTAACTCATCTAACCACGCTTCGTTAAGGGTTAACTCTACCCCCATCGCTGCCGCCATGGCTGCCGTGGTTAAATCATCCGTAGTGGGCCCTAACCCGCCATTTACAATCACAACGTCTTCCGTCTGTGACAGGCGCACGAGCTCAATCGCCATATCATCCAGTTCATCGCCGATGGTCACACGACGAGACATTGCTAGCCCACTTTCGAATAACACCCTAGAAAGCCAAGCTGCGTTGGTGTCCGTAATATCCCCCAGCAATACCTCTTCACCTGTCGAGAGCATTGCGATCCTAGGCAATGGGGCTTCATGTTGTTGTTTGTCCACCTTGCCGCTCCTTTTTGTCGCGATCATCCGACCATGATTATGACATTAGACGACACAATGCACTACCCCGCCTTAACCGTACACTTTAAATTACACCATCGTACCTGTATCATTACACACGCCCGTTTTTTTATCTGCATAGACAATGCACAATACGAATAAATTCACGTTATCTTTTGTGCGAACACAATAATTAACTTTTTATTAACATTGGCTAAACATAATATGAATAAAGTACTCGGAAGTTCGCTCATTATTGCGGGCACAACAATCGGCGCCGGAATGCTGGCATTGCCCCTCGCCTCTGCAGGCATCGGGTTTGGTGCATCAATGGCACTCATGGGGGCAATGTGGGCATTAATGACCTACACCGCGTTACTGATGTTAGAAGTACACCAATACGCGGAAGCAGACGCGACGTTGCACAGTTTGGCAAAACAATTTCTTGGTGAAAAAGGGAAATGGGTAGCCTCGTTTGCAATGCTCTTCTTGTTCTATTCCCTGTGTGCCGCATACATTGCAGGTGGCGGAAGCCAATTAAATGAAAAGCTTGCGCAATGGTCAACTATTGAATTGCCACCTGCGGCGGGGGCGGTCTTATTCACACTGGTTTTCGGTCTTGTAGTGACATTAGGCACCAGTAAGGTCGATTTGATTAACCGAGGGTTATTCACCATTAAGGTATTATTTTTAATTTTGGCCTTAACCCTGCTGACGCCTCATGTATCTAGCATCAACTTAGTCGAAATGCCGATGGAACGTGGGTTGCTGGTGGCCGCTTTGCCAGTGATTTTCACCTCTTTTGGCTTTCACGGTAGTATTCCTTCTATTGTGCGCTACGTCGGAATTGACTTGCCTTCTCTGAGAAAGGTCATGATTGTCGGCTCAACTCTTCCGTTGGCGTTGTATATCTTTTGGCAAGTGGCAAGCCTAGGGACGGTGGCACAGTCCACCTTAGTACAAAACGGTGAGTTGTCTCAGTTTGTGGCAATCATTCAATCTGTGGTTCAGCAAGATTATATCGCCTCAAGCATCTCACTGTTCGCCGATTTAGCGCTCGCCACCTCATTTCTCGGTGTCAGTCTAGGCTTATTTGACTTTATCTCAGACAGCTTTAACCGCCAAGATAGTATGCGTGGTCGCTTGCAAACGGCGGCTATCACCTATCTCCCGCCTTTGGTCTTTGCTTTGTATTATCCGCAAGGCTTTATCACGGCGCTGGGGTACGCCGCGGTCGCACTGGTGATTCTTGCCGTCGTGCTCCCAGTTTTGATGGTGCGTAAGGCACGCAAGACGGTCTCAACCGACCAACATTATCAAGTCATTGGCGGCAATATCGGCTTGAGCTTGGCAATGGTCGGCGGTATCACAGTTGTCGCGGCACAATTTATCGGATAACACCGAAGCTTGTCTTTCCTTTCATACCATTGCTCGCCTCCCGTTATGGGGGGCCGAGCCTTATGCCCCGATTAGCCCGCGCGCTAATGTGCTCACTCCCGCCAACGTACAGAGTAATAGCATCGCTCGACGGACAAATTGCGGTTTAATATGTGGCGCGACACGATAAGCCAACCAAGTGGCCAGCAATACGGCAGGAACAGCAAATGCCGCTTGTTTGACATGCCACCAGGTTAAGTAATCGGTCGCGCTCAACGCAATTAACGATAAAATGCAGCTAACCACAAAGTAGCCTGCCAAACAGGCGCGCATTTTATTGACCTCAGCATGCTGTAACACAAGCGCCATCGGCGGACCACCGATGCTGGTGGTTGTTCCCATAACACCCGACGTGAACCCAGCAATAAAAAAATTACGCCGGTTGGGGGTAATGTTAAAACGCATCACACTGGCAAAAACAGCGAGTAAAACGGCAGCGCCTATAATTATTTCCAGCATTTGGGTGGTGACCACCAGCATAATCACGCCTGCAACCGCGGTGCCCGGCACTCGGCCGAAGTACGCCCAACTCAAATCTCGAAAAGAAAGCTGATGACGATACTGCCAAGCATTAATACTCGCTAATGTTAGCCCTACCATCGAAATCGTCGTTGGCACCAGTTTAGGATCAATCATCAATAAAAGTGGCGCCGCCACCAATGGCCATCCCAAAGCCAACCAAACTCTGCACAAAGCACCCCAATCCTAAGATCAGCGCCACTGCAATCGACACACCGAGATCTGGCATAATAAAGTTTCTTTACATTAAACTATTTATCACCAGTGTAACGATTTTCAGTCGCGACAGCGAGTGTCATCCGGCATAAGCACGTTGGCTATTGTCAACCAGACGTAACACATTATATTTGTGCTTGAATAGCGCTAAGCCGTTTCTTTTTCGGCGTGAAGACGGTCGCCGTGAAGACGCTCTGCATGAATGAGCAGATTGCGGGGCGTGAGTTCGCGCTCACAGAACTGAGTAAGGGTGACACGATAGCCATGTTGTTGAAGGTATAAGACACGATCAAGCACTAACCATAGCTCCATGGCTCGCCGAAATGCACTTTTAATCACATTAATTTGCTCTAGTACAACAAACCTTGCCTCACCGCGAGCGAGGTAATAAGTCTGGTCAAAATCATCTGGTAGCGTGAGCCCTTTTTGCGCGGCTCCCCAACGACAAAAGGCGGTGAACCCTTGGCTCAGCTGTGATTTTTTTAGTGCTGGCAGCGGTAAATAGCGTTCCGACTGTTGCACGTCACGTTGCCATTCATCAAAGCCTAACCGATAGGTGACTTCCTGCTCTCGTTGACGACGCACCCGCTGCCCACCAGTAACGGATTCTTGCACCGCGAGCTTTAAATCGGCTTTTGAAAGCGTCAGAGCCGATCCCTGTGCTTCCACAGATAACGGTTGATATATTTCTCCTCGAATTAACTGATAACAACAGGGTGACACCGTTAATGCACGCATCCCCGTTACGACCGCCTTTTGGAGAAGCTGTACGTGTAAGTCTCCACACGCGTGCAACGCCAGCCCGTGATCACAACCGGCCATGACTGACGTTGCCGCGTCACCCATTGCATCTAACGAGTAAAACCGCATCGGGAGCGCTTTTTGATTGGCAAACGTTTGTCCCTGTTCGCACAGTGCCGATTGCCATTCTACGCTTTCTACCGATTTACCGGTTATCGCCGCGACACCACGCCCAAGGTACCCTTTTCCCGCACACCACTCTAAATAGCACGTGGTCTCGTCCGTTTGCGGCATTGCCTCTAAATATGCTTGAATTTGTGCCCATTTTCGCCCCGGTACGCCGACACTCAAACGCGCGTCTATCTCAATGTCAGCATGTTCAGCAACCGGCACCGAGGTCAACGTCGGTAACGCGTTCAGAGTCGGCCACCAGGTCGCTAACTTTTTTATCGCCGCGCCTGGATCCGCGTTTAAGGCCGCAAGCTCTGTGTTATCCAGCGTTGCTAGCCATTGGCAAAGCGGCGCTTCGTCTTGCCAAGGCAGCTGAGTATGCGCCATCGGCATCGGTCGCCACAGGTTTTGATGCTGTACCAACAGAGAGGTCAACTGGTTAAATTGGTCGCTGAACGATAAAGGTGACATGATTAAATGAAAGTGTTGATGAATGCGTGATCAAAAAAGGCTGCATCAGCAGCCTCGTCGTTTAAGGCAGTTTATCGAACTGGGAGCGGAATGTCCTTGAACATGGCGTCAATTTCTTCATTGGTGCGCAGCGCGACCGCTTGATCAATCACGTTTCGGGTCAAATGCGGAGCAAAACGCTCAATAAAGTCATACATGTAACTACGGAGGAACGTTCCTTTACGGAAGCCTATTTTGGTGGTGCTCGCACCGAAAATATGGCTCGCATCGATAGCCACCAAATCTGAATCCGCTTGGCTGTCCATGGCCATACTCGCAATCACCCCCACTCCAAGACCTAATTTCACATAGGTTTTAATCACATCCGCATCGGTTGCTGTGAACACAATTTTCGGTGTGAGGTTCGCGCGATGGAACGCCTCGTCTAGCTCGGAGCGACCAGTAAAGCCAAACACATAAGTGACCAGCGAATACGCGGCGAGATCCTCAATGGTAAGGTTGCGTTTTTTGCGCTAAGGATGATCAGGCGTCACAATAATCGAGCGGTTCCAGTGGTAGCAAGGCAACATCACCAAGTCTTCATAGAGATGAAAGGCTTCGGTCGCAATGGCAAAGTCTGAGGACCCCTTTGCGACTGAGCTTGATATTTGCGTGGGTGTGCCTTGGTGCATGTGCAAGGAAACTTTCGGATACCGCTTGGTAAAAGCTTTGATCACGTCCGGCAAGGCATAGCGAGCTTGCGTATGGGTGGTCGATATATTGAGATTGCCCATTTCAGGGTGGGTGTGCTCACTTGCGACCGCTTTGATGCTCTCTACCCGTGATAAGATACTTTGCGAGATCTCAACAATCGCCTCACCAGCTGGCGTTACTTGGGTTAAATGCTTACCACTTCTTTCGAATATTTGTACGCCTAGCTCATCTTCTAACAGCCTGACTTGTTTGCTGATCCCTGGCTGAGAGGTATACAGACTCTCTGCTGTCGCAGACACGTTAAGGTTGTGGTTAACGACTTCAACGATATATCTAAGCTGTTGTAATTTCATAGTGCAGACGCGTAAGCCTCATGGATTAAGTGGCAGCATGGTTTATATCGTTTATTTATATACCCAAACTCGACCATTTAATAGGCTTTGGTTATATAAACGTTAGCGATTGCACATTCACTAAGCAATTTCTCTGTCATTATGACCGACGCGATCGCAAATATCATATTATTGCAATCACTTTATCGCAGATCGCGAGATCATGAACCACACTCATAGAGGCGCATTAGACGAGGCCGCAATGTTCAGAGTTAGAGGCGGATCACTCATGCTGCTTTCACTCTTCGATTGATGCTATCTCTGTCAGTCGAGATGGTGTATCTTAACCAGTTGAGTTTATTGCAAGGAACATCGACGCTAAATTATGAATATTGCCTTGATAGCTGGCCTTTGTGTCATATTGCTCGGCCTGATTGTCGGCTACAACATATTGGCTCAACAACGAAAGCAAATCGAGTCTCACAAACGTCAAGAGATGGCGAAGCACATCGCAGTCATCGATGCGACTGAAGAGCTGATTGGTAATGCGCATAACCTCCCTTACAGTGGGACGTTACTGGCTTGCTTGAATAAAAAAATTCTCGATTCTTTAAAAGCCATGTACGAAATTGACGATTCTGATAAGTCAATCAAACAACGGATTAATGCGACTCAAACGCAGATCGATCAGATCAAACAAAGCTATTCCAACCGAGAGTCAACATCGTTTAAGGTGCCTGATAACGATCGACAGGCCATATCAATGCTTAAGTTGGTGAAACGCTTACGCTCAGTGGTCAAAGCCGAACACTCAAAAGGGCGACTAGCTACACAAGCATTTGTAGCGGAAAACGCGCGGTTAGAGCAAATGCAGCTCAAGATCAATATTGAAAACGTGATTAAACGGGCTAATGATGCCAAGAATAAAGGCCAAATGGGTACCGCGCAGCAATTGCTGAAAAAAGCCATCGATGTGGTCAGCCCGAAAACGGATGAATACTCGATGGAAATGAAAAAGCATTTAGAAAAAATGCACGGTGACATTACTCAGACTCTTAATACGGGACATGAGAAATTACAGTCTGAGCAGGCAGAAGAGAAAAGTGAACTGGACGAGCTGTTTGCCCCGAAGAAGAAGTGGTAGTGACTGGCACAAAATAAAGATTTTAAAAGGCGCTTGAGGGCGCCTTTTTCGTTTGTTCACCATCAAGCACCCTAAAACTATAACTGGCTAGAAAACTATAACCGACTGGCGATATGGTCCAATACGCCATCGGCGGCCTGCTCTAGCAAGTCAAGCACATGCTCAAAACCATCGTCGCCACCATAGTAAGGATCTGGGATGGGCCCACCCGTATACTTGCCCCAACTTAAAAACAAAGACAGTTTATCTTTCTCGCTTTCTGGGCACTGTGCTTTTAAGTCTGCCAAATTACTGTCGTCAGCCGCCAAAATCATATCATGACATATAAAATCTTCCTGACGCACCTGACGCGCGCGAATGCCCGCGAAGGAGTAGCCTCTTGCTTGACCCGCTTTTTGGCTTCGTTTGTCGGGCGCGCTTCCCTCGTGATAACCGGCAGTTCCCGCTGAATCGATATGCACCGTCATTCCTCTCGCATTAGCACGGGCCCGCAGCACTGCTTCTGCCGTCGGTGAACGACAAATATTGCCCAAACAGACAACCAATATACTCGGCACATTTCTTTGGTTTGTCATCGATAGACGCTCCTTATCCGTGAAGTCTTATTTTATCAAGTCGCTACTCCGATGCCTAGTGGCTTCAATCTGCTCGCCTTTGCGTTGTTATGGGTAGCATGAAGCATGACGTCCCTTTACTATGGTGTAACGTTTATTTGGGGTTAGAAATCGTATGTCAGAACAAGGACACAAGCAGCGTCAGCAAAAACTGAAAGAAAAAGTCGATGCCCGAATTGACGCTGCCCAACAAGAAAAAGGGCTACTCTTGGTCATCACGGGCAATGGCAAAGGTAAATCAACGTCCGCATTTGGCACCGTGGCGCGCGCCGCCGGCCATGGGCTAAAATGCGGGGTAGCTCAATACATCAAGGGCACGTGGGCTTGTGGAGAACGGGATTTACTGAACCAACATGGTGTCGACTTTCACGTGATGAGTACCGGTTTTACCTGGGATACGCAGGACAAAACCGCAGATACCCAAGCCGCTCAGCAAATATGGGCAGCGTGTCAGTCCATGCTCGCGGATGACCGTTACGATTTAGTGGTACTGGATGAGATCACTTACATGATCACCTACAACTATATCGCTCTCGATGAGGTCATCGATGCCCTGCGACAGCTCCTAGCGAACAATCAGTGATAATCACCGGGCGCGGTGCACACCGCCGCTTAGTTGAGATGGCGGATACCGTCTCGGAAGTCAGGAACGTTAAGCATGCCTTCGACGCTGGAGTGAAAGCGCGCCAAGGCATTGACTGGTAAGCCACCGAGTAAAAACAAAGAAAGAAGTGGCTGACGTTAACTTAAGAGCCGCTTTTCTCAGGGTATCGCGTTTAACGATATCGACTGCGTGCTATCGACGAGGTTACCCTGACAAGGCTGGCGACACAGGCGCGCATCAATCGATTGGTCTCCGAGCAAGCGCTGCCACAGAGAGGGTAGCGCGCTGTCTCGCAGCGGCCCTGGTTCAAGCTGTTTCGGTGTCACTGGCTGACACTGCCCTTCTGCATTTTGTTCCGCGAGCAGAAATTGAAAAGGCTGATAGTTCGCCACGCCAAAACGCAAATCTGTCACTATCTGCTGGCCGTTTCGGCTCTCAAACCGTATGAAGTCGCGCGAAAACGCGCGGAGGTCGGCTAACGTCTCTGAATCTGCTAATGGCCACTGACCCCGAGGCTGCGTAACCCAGTCTATCTGCTTATCTTTATCTAGCCGTGAAGCCAGCCCTTCCCAATACTGCGTTTCCCCGACAACAACAACTCGCCACAGCACGGTGTTAAACGGGGTGGGCATAATAATATACGGCTTTCCTGCTAAGTCGGTCCCTTGGGTTTGGCTCGCAACGCGTGCTCTATCTTTTCAAGCTGATAGACAGAACTTACCAAGTAGGCCATAGCAAACAGCAAGCCAATACCACAGGCTTTTGCTCCGCGATGTCGCCATATTAACGCAACCGCCACACTCGCCAGCAAGGGCACCGTGTACAAAGGGTCAATAATAAACAGGCTGGCGACCGCCACAGAAGGTACCTCTAACGGCCAGAACAGTTTGGTACCATAGACCGTCATGGCGTCTAACAGTGGGTGTGTCACGAGCACCGAGATCACCAGTGTCATCACTTGCCATAGTGGCCATTGACGACGCCATCGCCACCAGCACCAAGCAATGACTGCCCCAAGCCAAGGCAGCACAAATAATGAGTGGCTGAACCCACGATGATTCACCGTATTCGCGACCGGATCGCCGTAATCAATCAGTACATCTAAGTCAGGCAAGGTGCCTAATGCGGCTCCAGCCAAAAGCACTTTCGGAGAACAGCGCTTGCCTGAGACTAATCCAGCAACTGCCGCGCCCAGTGCCGCCTGGGTAACAGAATCCATTACTCATCCTTAACAAGGTTTTTAATCTAGTAGCGTAAAGTGCTGCAAACCGATCACTGGAATAAATTCAGTAGTTTATTCGTTGCTTCTTTTACCTTGTCATCATCGGCTTTATCACCCAGTAGCTTTTTAATCCCACGTTGTGCCTCTTTACGTGCTTTTTCTTCCAAGACCTTGTTGCTGCTGAGTAGCTGCTTGATATCTAACTGATAACTGGGCGCCTGCCAAGTGCCTGCCACCGTCACTGGGATGGTCACATCACGCAGTTCATCAATATCTTTGCCGCCTTGGCCTTTACTGGTTTCCACCACAGACGTGAACACATCAAAATCGAGGGTCTCTTTTAGCAGGTCAGTCTGCCCTTCACTACGCACCCGCAGTGCAGGGGCTTCTAATAGCAAATCGTTGGTGCGTGCCATCCCATTACCAAGAGTAAAGCTCGCAGTCAGTGCGCTAAAGTCGGTTTTACGCACGTCATTGGTCGCTTTGTTGGCCGTTTCTCCTCTCAACGTCGCTTTGGCTTCTCTCAGCATTTGTGCCAAGTTAATGCCGTTGATCGCGCCATCCTCAAAGAAAATCGCGGCACTGCCCTGAATCGCCTGACGAAGTGCATAAGGTGATAAACCTTGACCTTGAAGGTTTATATCCACATTGCCTTTGCCCTCGAGCAGATCAACCTGTGCCGCGTCTTCGAGTAAAGGCAGGATAGCAATGTCGCGAGCTTGTTTGCTTAGTTGGTAGCGTGCAGGAGTTTGCGTGGCATCTAACATTCCTTGTACAACCACCTTGCCCTCATAGGCTTGCGTGGTTAGCTCGGACACGTCGACCTTGCCACGGTCAATAGCAACCGTCGCGCGTGTTTGTCCTAGGGTAATGTTACCCACGGTAAGCCCTTTCATCGCCAGTGAGCCAGCAATATCCAGCGTCTTCAACACACTCAGATCAGGCTCTTCTTGGCTAAGTGACGCAGTTTGCGCACTTGAGCTGGGTTCATCATTGGATTCAGACTGACTTTCGTTTGCGGATTGACGAGGCGCTGCCTTGTTTGCCGGCAACAAGGTATTGAGATCAATACGGTTAGTATTGAGTGCAAAACGAATTTGCGGGATGTCTGCCAGCTTGATGGCCATTTTACCGTCTATCACCACCTGATCAGTATTGAGACGGCTTGTCATCTCGGTGATATCTAGCGTTTGCTGTTTGGCATCAAAGACGATATCTGCCGCCAGCTCTTGGGTCAGCGACTCGCCGGGTAATGCCTCACCCGATAGCTGCGTGAGCATATCTAGTCCTTGCGCCGTTACTTTGTCTTGCATCTCAGACACAGTGACTTGCGCTTTCCCAGAGGTTTCAATCTTTACCTCTGACATCTGAGCATTAACGTTAAAACCTAGTGCCGCTGCTTGACCAAGCGCAAAGCGGTCTAAGGTAATATTTGCCTCGTTGAGAACACTATCACCTTGCTGTGCCGAGACAGTAAGCGCGAGTTCACGCAATTCGCTGAGTATCGGATCAGCAGCCAATTTCAATTCACCCTGACCTTGTGCTTCAAAGGTCGCTTCATTTTGCTCTCCGCGCAAAGACATTGAGAAGGGTGTCCACACATCGGTCTTCAAGTTGCCGACTTCAATATTGACATCGCGTAACGCTGTTTGAGTATCGACCTGATTATCTTTAATCACCACACTGGCATTGGTGACTCGTAACCCTTGCAGAGAAACGGTCCAAGCGCTACTTTGTCCATCGCTGGTTGAGTTTGTCGGCGTTGAGCTGGACTGTTGCTCTGGCGCAGCTTGAACAGGCCCCTGTCGCGCCGGGGTCAAGTTGGATTCACCATTAACCAACGTCTGAATAAAAATATGGGGGTCTTGCAACACGATCTCACCGACCTGTAATGTCTGAGACATCAGCGGCAGTACGTCGACTGATAACTGCGCCCGCGATAAACGCATTAGATCCGGCTCATCAAACTCTGGACGGTTTTTGATCGCCACATCAGCAATGGAAAAGCCCAAACTCGGCCAGAACTGCCACTCGATGTCGCCACCGATAACGACCTCATAGCCCGTTTGCTCTGCGACTTGTTCGACCAGCAATGGTTTAAATTGATTAGGATTTACCGTGGCAATTAAAGTCGCGATGGCGCCAATCAACACCACGACGAATGCTGCGAGAATAAGGGCGATTTTTTTTATCATTGCAAGATGCTCCTTGTGTGTCAGACGCGTTATCGACCACGATTTAACCGTCGAGTTCCTGGTGAGAAAAAAATGCGCCCTCAGGCGCATTTCACTCATTAAACCTTATCTTGACTAATGCGAGAGGCAACCGCCCCTTGCTGATTTTTATACTTGGCGTTGTCCCGTTTATTATAGGCTTATCCGCTGATCCTGACATAGGCTCAAAGCTCAAGGCGCCAATCGGCATGCCTGGACGTAGCGCTAGCGGTAAACGCCCGTTGTTATAAAACTCTAGTACAATTCGACCTGACCAGCCGGGATCAATCCGGTGTGCGGTGACATGAACCATCAAACCAAGCCGCGCCAACGATGAGCGGCCATCGAGCCAACCAACAATATTGTCGGGTAGTGTCACCGCCTCATGCGTCACGGCTAAGGCCAGTTGGCCAGGATGAAGATAAAAAGGGTCACCGTCAGCGATTTCTATTTCATCGCTCATGACACGCTCAAGCTGCGCGTTCACTTCTTTTTTCGGCCCCGATAAATCAATGTAAGCCGCCCCATGATCATTAAAAACACGGAACTGATTCCCTAGGGTCACATCCGCAGTAACTCCCGAAATCGCCTCGGCAGCGGGGCGGGGTTCAATTTTGATGCGGCCATCATCAAGGTGTTCTTTGATATGCCTGTCGCACAGTCGCATCGGACATTCCTCACGGTTATTTGATCGCGCGATGCTGGATACACCGCACTCGTTCGATATCTTCACCTAAACACACAATGTATTAAGACGTAAATGTATTAGGACGTAACTGTTGCCCCGCGACACACTGATAAATCACATCACGTGGCATATTGAACACATCGCATGATGCTTATCATACCTCACGCTTTCAGTAAACGCGCGATATGCGCTTTTAAAACATCAATCGCAATGCGGTTTTTACCCCCGCGCGGGACAATGATATCGGCATATTGCTTTGACGGCTCAATAAACTGCATAAACATAGGGCGGACCGTCTTTTGATACTGTTCCATTACCGAATCCATGGTGCGACCACGCTCGGCAACATCACGTTTCATGCGGCGTAGTAAGCAAATATCAAGTGGGGTGTCCATAAAAACGCTGGCATGAATCAGATTACGAAGACGAGGGTCGGTGAGCAGCAGGATCCCTTCTAAGATAATCACTTTTTTTGGCGTCATGGTGGTTGTTTCGCCCATGCGCGTATGCTCAGAGTAGCTGTAAACTGGCACATCCACCGATTGGCCGGCTACGAGTCCTTCCAAATGCTCACATAGTAAATCATGATCCAGTGCTTGCGGGTGGTCATAATTGGTTTGTACGCGCTCTTCCATGCTGAGGTGGCTCTGATCACGATAATATCTATCTTCGGTGATCACGCCGATTTGATGATCACCGACTTTTTCCTTTAATTCCTTATAAATGGTGCTGGCGATCAGGCTTTTACCGGAAGCAGAGGCACCTGCAATACCGATAATAACGCAGTGGTGGTTGTTGTCACTCATAATATGAATACCCAGGGGAAGCGTGGCGGAATCAACATAAACCGCCTGATTATAGGGAGTTGAAGCCGCTGGCGCCAGAGAAAATCGCGCTTGTCTGTATCGCCGACCGCTTTAGATGGTGAATCGCGGCCGGCTGCGCAATCAGGGCGACACGGTTTGTACGCTAATCTGTTCAGGGCGTATTTCACCTTGCCAGTAGAGCTGGCTGGCGACGCTCGCTGCCATTTGCCGATAAACCGCTGCATGCTCACTGTTAGGACGCGCGACCATGCTTGGCGTGCCGGCGTCAATATCTTCCCGAATCGCGACATGAAGCGGTACCTGTGCAAGCACTGGCGTCCCTTGCTCTTGTGCCATCTTATCTGCGCCTCCGGTCCCAAAAATAGCTTCATGGTGGCCGCATTGCGAGCAAATGTGATAACTCATGTTTTCTACCACGCCCAACACTGGCACCTGGACTTTTTCAAACATGGCTACCCCTTTAATCGCATCGGCCAGCGCCAAATCTTGTGGCGTTGTCACCACAATCGCGCCTGTGACCGGAAACTGTTGCGCCAGGCTCAGTTGAATATCTCCCGTGCCTGGGGGCATATCCACCACTAAGTAATCAAGATCAGGCCAACGTGTTTCATTAATAAGCTGTGCAAACGCCTTGGAGGCCATAGGACCTCGCCAGACGGTAGCGTTATCTGCCGGCACCAGATAACCAATCGAGTTTGAGGCGATACCATGGCGCATCACGGGTTCCATGAGTTTGCCATCGTGTGTTTGTGGCTCACTGTCTTTTGCACCTAACATGATAGGCAAAGACGGTCCATAAACATCCGCATCGATAATGCCAACCGCAGCACCTTCCGCATGCAGCGCAAGCGCCAAGTTCACGGCAGTGGTCGATTTACCTACGCCCCCTTTCGCTGAACTGACAACAATCAGATTTTTCACCCCATTTACAGGCGTTTTTTCGCCCGCTTTTAAAGGCGCGACCCGTTGCGTCAGGTCAAACTGCTTAGCCAACGTATCGGACTGTGCACTGAGCCAGTCTTTAAGCGCCTCGGCGATAGAATTGGCCGCAAAAGGAAACGTGACGCGAAAGCCATGTTCAGCTGCTCTCACCCAACCCGTTTGACTTGCCCACTGCTCGACCAGCTGTGGGTGTGAGAATTGGTTGAGTAAAGCGATCGCCTCATCAAGGTTTGCGAGCGAAGCGGGTATGTCTTCTTTTTTTGTTTTCTTCTTTTTGGACCCAAAAAACATGCAGCACCATCCCGTTGATTAAGTGTATTAGCCCCTAGCATGCGTCTTTAACGGATAAACGCGCGAGGACATGGCCTTGCACTAGGCAAGGCATATCGTATCAGGTAAGATTTCCGCAATCATTCCATTCATATCATAAGAGCGAATAAACAAGATTATGGCTGCAAACCCACGGAAAATTCTGGTGACCTGTGCGCTGCCTTATGCGAACGGCTCGATTCATTTGGGCCACATGCTCGAGCATATTCAGGCAGATGTATGGGTTCGCTATCAGCGCCTGCGCGGCAACACCACCCACTTTATCTGTGCTGACGATGCTCACGGCACCCCTATCATGCTAAAAGCGCAGCAAATGGGCGTCGAGCCAGAAGCCATGATCGCCGGTGTGCAACAAGAGCACCAGGCAGACTTTGATGGCTTTGATATCAGCTTTGATAATTATCACAGTACCCACAGTGAGGAAAACCGCGAACTCGCGTCGTTCATTTACACCCAACTACGTGACAAAGGGTATATTACCAGCCGCACTATCTCTCAGTTGTTTGATCCAGAGAAAGAAATGTTCCTGCCGGATCGCTTTGTGAAGGGCGAATGCCCCAAATGCCACGCCGACGATCAATACGGCGATAACTGTGATAATTGTGGTGAAACCTACACGCCTGCAGAATTAATCAATCCTCGTTCGGCAGTCAGCGGTGCGACCCCGGTGATGCGTGATTCTGAGTCACTTTTTCTTCGATTTGCCACAGTTCGAGCAGATGCTTAACGAGTGGATCAAATCTGGCTCGCTGCAAAGCGAAATCGCTAACAAGATGAACGAGTGGTTCGAAACCGGCCTTCAGCAGTGGGACATTTCTCGCGATGCCCCGTACTTTGGTTTTGAAATCCCCGACCAGCCCGGTAAGTTTTTCTACGTTTGGCTTGATGCTCCCATTGGCTATATGGGCTCATTTAAAAACTATTGTGACAAACGCGGTGATATCGACTTTAACGAATACTGGAAAGCGAACAGTGATACCGAGTTGTATCACTTTATTGGCAAAGATATCGTTTATTTCCACAGCTTATTCTGGCCCGCGATGCTCGATGGTGCGGGCTTCCGTAAACCGAATAACGTCTTCGTACATGGCTATGTCACAGTCAATGGCGCGAAAATGTCCAAATCTAAAGGGACATTTATTAAAGCCAGTACCTATTTGAAACATCTCGATCCTGAATGTCTACGTTATTACTACGCTGCCAAACTCAATAGTCGCATTGATGATCTTGATTTGAGCTTGGATGATTTTATCCAGCGCGTGAACACTGACGTGGTCAATAAGGTCGTCAACCTCGCCTCACGCAACGCTGGCTTTATCACCAAACGTTTTGACGGCCAGCTCTCTGACACCTGTGCTGAACCTGATCTTTATCAATCCTTCATCGACAAAGCGGAACACATTGGTGAGCTTTATGAAGCCCGTGAGTTTAATCGCGCCATCCGCGAAATTATTGGCTTAGCTGACAAAGCCAACCAATATGTGGACGAAAAAGCACCATGGGTTATCGCAAAAGAAGAAGGCAAAGAGGCTGAGCTTCAGGCCATTTGCTCTGTGGGCATTAACTTGTTCCGGGTGTTGATGACTTACCTCAAGCCTGTGATGCCTAAGCTGGCTGAGCGTGCGGAAGGTTTCTTGAATGACACCCTGACGTGGGAGAGCATTGCCACTCCACTGACCGACCACCGCATTAGCAAGTTCAAAGCGCTGTTTAACCGCATCGATCCGAAAGCGGTAGACGCTATGATCGCGGCGAGCAAAGAAGATGCTGCCGCTGAACAAGCAGAAAAAGCTAAAGCTCAAGGGCCATTGGCGGATGAGCCGATTGCCGATGAAATTGAATTTGGTGATTTTGCCAAAGTCGATCTTCGTGTCGCTAAAATCCTTGAGTGTGAGGCCGTGCCTAAAGCGGATAAACTACTGAAATTTAAGTTAGATATTGGCGGTGAAACCCGTCAGGTCTTCTCTGGGATAAAATCGGCCTACAAGCCTGAAGATTTAGTGGGGAAACATACCGTGATGGTCGCTAACTTAAAGCCTCGTAAGATGAAGTTTGGCATGTCAGAAGGCATGATCCTCGCGGCCGGTCCCGGTGGCAAAGAGATCTGGATCTTAGAGCCGCATGAAGGGGCTCAGCCTGGCATGCGCGTGATGTAGCACCGCGCTGAGTTATTAATACTGCAGAGCCCGAAAGGGCTCTTTTTTTTCTTCCACTCTCTTCGCAGTTGCACCATCTATGTGCACTTAAGCTCAATCATAGTGCGTATTCATCGGGTTTTATGCCTTTAAAGCGCCCCTCTATAGGATGTGACACATTTCTCATTTTTGGCATAGTTAATGCTGCACGTCTCTGAAGGGAATAGCTAAAGCAAGGAGGGCATATGGGATGGTTAGTGATGGTAGGCGCCTTGGCGCTCGGGGTCGCAGTCGTGGTCGCCGTGGGACTTTACCGCCAACGCCCAGACTGGCAGTTACACCACCTCCATGAGTTACGTGCGCTGCTACAGCATTCGTGTGATCTGGTCACCCAAACACGTATTAACCCCAGCGACTATCAACAGTTAATGAGCCAAACCCGCCAGTTGCATCACTTAGCGCCTCAGGCCCAAAAGCCGATGTATCGACTGTTGTTCCATCATTTACATGCGCTACCGCAGTACGATGAGGTCACACAAGCACGGATGAAAAACCGCGCGTTACAACATATTATTTATTTAGTCGATGAAGCGGTGCCGCCAGTCCTCATTGCCCACGATGACGAAGTCAGCTTGTCGCATTATCAACAAGTCTGGTATGCCGTGTTAGAGTTATTACAAGCACGTCAGCGGTTTTCGTACGCCAGTATCCAGCTTCACAAGGCGACACCGAATGCGAGCCAGTCATTACGCCTGCAACAGCAACTTTTAGCCAAACGCTTATGTCAGCTTCAGCGTCTCAATATCGGAGAAATGCTGAGTTCAGAGATTGCTCACCTCGTCGCGCAACTTGATACCACTGCTGAGCGCTCATTAGCGACTGAGAAGCCGTTAGCTGATGAGACACCACTAGCCAGTCGTCTCGCGCTGTCTCAGCAAGTCAATGCCGTGATGCTCACCGTGCTAGATAATTTTCTTGCCGACCTATTGGCACGCTTTCCTGCTCCTCAAGACGACATTTTTAATACCTTATCGCCCTTGAATGAGCCGCGAAATAGCGCGTAACGGATAGAGCTTAGCAAGCCTAACGCTGACAACCGTCCATCCTCGTTCAAGCATAAAAAAAGCCGGCAACGGTGCCGGCTTCATCGCTATCATGTGCGTATTAACCAATATGAGTTTGTTCACCCATATAAGGACGCAACACCTCTGGGATCTCAATACGTCCGTCTGCTTGCTGATAGTTTTCTAAAATAGCCACCAACGTACGGCCCACGGCTAAGCCTGAACCATTCAGAGTGTGCAATAACTCAGGTTTTTTCTCACCTTTACGGCGGAAACGCGCCTGCATACGGCGTGCTTGGAAGTCTAACGTGTTGGAGCACGATGAAATCTCGCGATAAGTGTCCTGCGCTGGCAACCAGACTTCTAGATCATAGGTCTTGGCCGCACCAAAGCCCATATCACCGGTGCATAGCAGCACTTTACGATATGGTAGATTAAGTAGCTGCAACACTTTTTCTGCGTCGGCGGTCAGTGATTCCAGTGCTTCCATGGAATCTTCCGGTTTCACCACTTTCACCAGTTCGACTTTATCAAATTGATGCATGCGGATAAGCCCACGGGTATCACGTCCATAAGAACCGGCTTCTGAGCGGAAACACGGTGTGTGCGCAGTCATACACAGTGGGAGATCTGCTTCATCGATGATCTCATCACGCACCATGTTGGTCAAAGGCACTTCCGCCGTTGGGATCAACGACATGCCGACACCTTCTTCGGTAGCCGGCTGGGTGTGGAATAGATCTTCGCCAAACTTAGGCAATTGACCGGTGCCATAAAGGCTGTCGGCATTAACCAAATACGGCACATACATTTCGGTATAGCCATGCTCGTTGGTATGCAAATCAAGCATAAACTGCGTCAACGCACGATGCATACGCGCCATCTGCCCTTTCATCACGATAAAGCGTGAGCCAGATAGTTTTACCGCACTGGCGAAATCAAGGCCACCTGACAGTTCACCTAAATCGACATGATCTTTGACCTCAAAATCAAACTGACGCGGTTCGCCCCAGCGCATGATCTCCTGGTTCTCTGATTCATCTTTGCCGCTTGGCACCTCTGCCGCTGGTAAGTTCGGTACGCCCATGACCAGGTCATTGACTTTTTGCTGCAACGCAGCAAGTTCTACTTTGGCCGCATCCAGCTCATCACCCAGATTGGAGACTTCTGCGAGCAACGGCATAATGTCTTCACCCTTTGCTTTAGCCTGGCCAATGGACTTCGATCGGGAATTACGCTCTGCCTGCAGTTGTTCGGTGCGAATTTGCAGCGACTTACGTTGTTCCTCAAGTTCACGCATAGCGTCAACATCAAGCGTAAAGCCACGACGAGCGAGTTGTTGAGCGGTTTCTTCCAGCTCAGTTCGAAGTAATTTGGAATCCAGCATGCTAATCCTGTGCTTTCGGGTTAATGACTGTTAATTGACGAAGTTAAACCTTACCCAAAAAGGGTAAACTTGCCTAGCGCTTTTGCGGGCTTTTTGGCATCCTGCTCTGACGGAGAAAGGTCGAGTCTTTTCGGTCGATTTTAATTTCTAGCCCACGATTGACGCTGATAATAGCGTGTATCCCCAAGATCGGGAGGTAGATAGCGCTCTCCTGCCGCATAGGCGTTGGCTCATCGTGGGCATACCGGTAGCCTTCACCATGTCCCATTTCTTCCATCAATGCGGTCGGCGCATTCCGAAGATGCATGGGGACAGGGGCATTGGCGGTGTCTTTAGCGTCTCGCAACGCTTGTTTCCAGGCGGTATAGACAGCGTTGCTTTTGGGCGCGCTGGCTAAATACACGGCGGCTTGCGCAATCGCACGCTCCCCTTCCGCTGGCCCCACGCGAGTAAAACAATCCCACGCACTCAGTGCCACCTGCATGGCGCGCGGATCAGCGTTGCCGATATCTTCCGAAGCGATCGCTAATAAGCGGCGAGCCACATAAAGCGGATCGCCTCCCGAACTCACAATACGTGCGTACCAATACAGGGCGCCATCGGGACTCGAGCCACGGACAGATTTATGAAACGCAGAAATCAAATCGTACCAAGCGTCTCCTTGCTTATCGAATTGCGCCACTTTTTCACCGGCAACGTCTTTAAGCATCGCGAGAGTGACGTGGCCATCTGCCATATCCGCCAGCATTTCTAGAAGGTTCAACGCCATGCGTGCATCACCGCTACATGCCGCGGTTAGGGCCGCTTTAACGCCTTTATCAAAGGTGAGTGGTTGTTCACCTAATCCGCGTGGCGAATCGACCAGTGCTTGATCAATCACGGCTTCTAGATCGCGATCATCAAGGCTTGTCAGTCGATAGACACGGGCACGCGATAACAAGGCATTGTTAAGCTCAAACGATGGGTTTTCCGTAGTCGCGCCAATAAAGGTAACCGTCCCCGACTCGACATGAGGCAGAAAAGCGTCTTGCTGGCTTTTGTTAAACCGATGTACCTCATCGACGAATAATACGGTGCGCACACCCGCTTGCTTATTTTGCTCTGCGCGCCCAATCGCGTCTCGGATCTCTTTTACCCCAGACGTAACAGCGGAAATTTGTTCAAGCTCAGCATTGGCTTGACGCGCGGCAATATCGGCCAGTGTGGTCTTGCCTGTTCCTGGTGGGCCCCAAAAAATCATGGAATGAAGCGTACCAGACTCAATGGCACGACGAAGCGGTTTACCGTCGGCAAGTAGATGGCGCTGGCCAATATACTGATCCAACGTCACTGGCCGCATACGTGCGGCCAGTGGTCGAAAGTCATCAGCAAAATCGAGGGGCAAGGTAGGCAAGGATCCTCCGATACAGTTAACGTGGCTGACGTTGATCGTCAATCATCACCGACTCGGGCGGGGTAAACGAAAACACGTCCGCCGCTGGTGCTTGCCGGCTAAATTGGCTCAGCACAAACTGGCTTTGTTGCCCATCTTGCTCAACCACCTTAAAGGCCGTCAAGGTACCATCCGGTTTAACCGTGACATCAAACTGCTCAATGGTGCCGGTGGTTTTCGGCGCCAGTGTAAAGGTATCGCCGGCTTGGCTAATTTGGTAGTCCTGCCAATCGCCCGGTTGATTTCGGGTCAATAACACAAAAGGCGTTTGTGCCGTTGCATCTTCTAGCCACATCGCGGTCACTTGCTCAACAAAGGGGCTGTAATACCACAAAGTTTCACCGTCGGAAATCATGATGGTTTCGTCCGGCGACGCCGTCGTCCAATTAAACAAATTGGGCCGTTGGATAGCCAAGGTCCCTTTCGCTTGATGAATCTCATCACCCTCTGGGCTCTGCACCCTTTGTTCAAACTGTGCGCTGAAGGCATCGACCTTATTCAGCCTTTCGACTAAGTGTTGTTGTGCGTCGTTTTTTTGTACCTCTGTTTGCGCCTGGGCACTGATGACAACCAACAGAGATATCACCGCCAACAAATGGCGGACAGCAGTAAATCGAGTCATTGAACCTTCCATTCGATCAATCTTTCGGTGGCGGCGGTGCGATTACTTCGCGATTACCATTGTGGCCTGGTGAACTTACGACACCATGAGCTTCCAGTTGTTCCACGATACGCGCCGCGCGGTTATAACCAATTTTAAATCGGCGTTGTACACCCGACACCGAGCCACGACGACTTTCAGTGACGAATTCAACCACTTGGTCAAACAACTGATCCAGCTCTTCGCCATCGCCACCGGTCGGCGCTTCACCCGGCAGCAGGCTGTCGGTGCCCTGATCGCCTTGGGTAATTTCATCGATATATTGCGGTTTGCCTCGCGCTTTCCAATTATTAACCACCCGATGGACCTCTTCATCACTGACAAAGGCACCATGTACGCGAATTGGATGGTTGGATCCATTGGGCATAAAGAGCATATCCCCCATTCCCAATAACGACTCAGCGCCGCCTTGGTCAAGGATGGTGCGCGAATCTGTTTTGGTCGAGACAGTAAACGCCATACGCGTTGGAATGTTGGCTTTTATGAGGCCGGTAATCACGTCCACAGAAGGACGTTGAGTGGCGAGCACAAGATGAATGCCCGCTGCCCGCGCTTTTTGTGCTAATCGTGCGATCAGCTCTTCAACTTTTTTACCGACCACCATCATGAGATCAGAAAATTCATCCACAACTACTACGATGTAAGGCAATTTTTCCAGTTTAGGCGCCGATTCATCCATGCTATCGCCCGGCTTCCACAATGGGTCGGGGATCGGATTATTCGCCGCTTCTGCCGCTTTGACCTTTTCGTTAAAGCCTTTAAGGTTGCGCACCCCAAGCGCTGACATCAGCTTATAACGTCGCTCCATCTCACCCACACACCAACGCAGCGCATTGCCAGCATCCTTCATATCGGTCACAACTTCTGACAGCAAATGTGGAATGCCCTCATACACCGATAGCTCCAGCATTTTCGGGTCGATCATGATAAAGCGTACATCCTCGGGAGACGCCTTATAGAGCATGCTAACCAGCATCACGTTGACGCCCACCGATTTACCCGATCCTGTCGTACCCGCCACCAGCATATGCGGTGCTTTGCCAAGATCGGTAATAATGGCCTCACCAGCAATGTCATTTCCCAACACCACGGAGATCGGTGACTGGCTATTTTTAAATCGCTCACTGCCAATCACTTCAGACATAAACACCGTTTCACGGTGCTCGTTCGGGAGCTCAAGGCCAATGTAAGGCTTACCTGGGATCACCTCGACCACGCGCACTGCGGTGGTTGATAGCGCACGCGCTAAGTCTTTGGATAAACCTGAAATCCGTGAGACCTTAACCCCCGGTGCCAAATCAAGCTCAAAACGCGTGATCACCGGCCCTGGATACACACCCACCACACGCGCTTGCACTTTAAAATCTTCCAAGCGTGCTTCAACCAAGCGTGCTATTTGCTCTAGCTCTTCGCGCGTGGCTTGTTGCGCTGTATGGCGCGCGGGATCCAACAGTTCGAGGGTCGGGAAAGGTTCTGCCGGTTTAGGCAAGTTGGGCTCATCTTTCACTAAGAAAGGATGATCGAGCCCGGCCGCTTGCTGCTGAGCTTTTTGTGCTTGGCGAATCGTTTCTTGGAACGGATCTTCATCGTCATCTGCCACTTTACTTGCCTGCTCCGCACGCTCTAGCTCCGAGAGCCCATCTTGATTGCCGTAGGTAGTATCAGCATGCACTGGTTGGTCAGTGGGTGCTTGCGGCGCGGCAGCCGGCTCAAGATCATGCTTAGGAGGTGTATGTACTGGATTATCTCGATCGGTGTCTGCACTCAATACCGGCGCAGAAGACTCGTCATCAGCAACAGCGGTTTGCCACTGTCCCAGTGTGGGCTCGTCCGCGCTGTCCGACGTGTCTGATTCGGATTGCACCGTTCCAGCTTGCTCAGACGCAGCTTGACCACCAAAGATGATCGGCCTCTCTGGTGCGTAATCGGCCTGATCATCGACGTCTGCGACGGTGCTGACTGTTTGGTCTACCGCTTCTTTTTCCGACGCTGCCGATCTTTCAGAGACGGGCGTATTCTTAGGGATGATGGCGTCAATCGACGTAAATCACTCAGCTCCATCGGCTCGGGCGCGTCACTCGACGGCATCGCGTCTTTACCCTCTCGCGCCGATGAGCCAGGGACACCAAGTTGCGTCGGTGTCTCGCCGCGAAGTCGATTAACCAGCCAGGTGATCCCCTTAAGCGTCACCGCGCCGAGATGATCCACAACCGTTAGCCAAGAAATACCAGTGAACAGGGTAAAACCGGCGGCCCAGCCAAACAGCATCACCAAGGTGGTACCGAGGACATTAAACAATGGTAGGGCGAGGCTATTGGTGACATCTCCCATGACACCCCCCGACGAAAAGTGCCAAAAATCATCAAAGTTAAGATCGGCCAGCGAACCACTAGTCAGAAAAAGAACAAGGAGACCCAGTAAGCGTGCACCAATGATGGTGTAATTAATGGGATCATCGTCACCACGCCGCCGTAAGAAAACCCAGCCACCAACAATGGCAGCCGGCGGCAATGGATACGCCAAAACCCCAAATGAGAAGAAAAAGCTATCGGCAATCCATGCGCCCATTGCGCCAGCCGCATTGTGGACATCACCATGCCACGCGGTTTGCGACCACGAAGGATCGGCCGGATTAAAAGACAGCAACGCCACCATGGTAAACACCGCAGCGGCGAGTACGACGATGAACCCACACTCTTTCAAACGCTGACCGCCATCTAAACGCGCTTTAGGCTGAGCCGTTTTCGGCTCTCGACGTAAAGAAAACTCCATCATTACCTGTTTAATATTGTTCGTGAATCGCATTCCTCACCCTGAATGGAGCTTGCTCTGATTGCCCTGACTTTATCACATTCATGCCGTGACAGCAGGCATGATGCGTGTTTACGCTCAATCTTTACCGAGATATCACATTCTCTGAGCCATTGCGTACAAAAAATAAGCCGAGCGCAGTGCCCGGCTTAGTGTGTGTTTTGCGTCACCCTCTACCCACGGTTTAACGTGTTTGGATTACCAGGTGATTGCTTTGTTTTACCTCTTCCATTACCACGTAAGTACGTGTGTCATTCACGCCGGGTAAACGTAGCAATGTTTCACCTAATAACTTGCGATAAGCGGACATATCCGCTACTCGTGTTTTAAGTAGGTAGTCGAAATCCCCTGACACTAACGAACATTCTTGGATGTCTTCTAGCGTCTGCACCGCTTTATTAAATTGTTCAAAGACATCAGGTGCACCACGATTCAGTGTGATTTCCACAAATACGAGCAGCGATGCATCTAAATACTGGGGGTTAAGCTGTGCCGTGTAACCAAGAATATAGCCTTGGCGTTCTAAACGTCGAACACGTTCGAGACAGGGGGTTGGAGAAAGACCGACACGTTTTGATAGCTCAACGTTGGAGACTCGTCCATCCTTTTGGAGCTCATTCAGGATGTTGCGGTCAATACGGTCCAATTCTTTGGAGGGCTTGTTTTTGGTATCTACCATTTTTTATTCCACCTTGTTACTTCCTTGCAAAAAGATATACCAAATTAAATAACATCTAAGCAATCTTTAGCATCAAATGCTAGTTTATTGCCTTTATACTAGCCTGAAAATTGACAATTTCAATAACAAGCCAGCCGATAACACTGAATAAACAAGAGGTGACAGCATGATCATTGGCGTTCCAAAAGAAATCAAGAACCATGAGTACCGCGTTGGTATGGTTCCAGCGAGTGTCCGCGAGCTTATTTCTCACGGCCACTCAGTCTATGTTGAGACCAATGCAGGTAACGGTATTGGTTTCTCTGACGATGACTATAAAGCCGCTGGGGCATCTATTCTGCCTGCTGCCGCTGACGTATTTGCGAAAGCAGAGATGATTGTCAAGGTCAAAGAGCCACAAGCTGTCGAGCGTGCTATGCTCCGCGAAGGACAGATTTTGTTCACCTATTTGCATCTTGCACCAGATTTTCCGCAAACAGAAGACTTAATTAAAAGTAAAGCCATCTGTATTGCCTATGAAACGGTAACAGATTCTAAAGGTCGATTGCCACTATTAGCGCCCATGTCTGAAGTCGCCGGCAGAATGTCTATTCAAGCTGGTGCACAAGCGTTAGAAAAATCACACGGCGGCTCAGGCATGCTGCTGAGCGGCGTACCCGGTGTTGAACCTGCCAAAATCGTGATACTTGGCGGGGGTGTGGTCGGCTCTAACGCCGCGCGTATGGCGGTTGGCCTCCGTGCTGACGTGACGATTTTAGATAAGAATGTTGATACCTTGCGTCGCTTGGACGAAGAATTCCAAGGCCGCGCCAAGGTAGTCTATTCAACCGAAGAAACTCTTGACCAACATGTCCTCAACGCAGATTTAGTTATCGGTGCGGTACTGATCCCTGGTGCAGCAGCACCTAAGCTGGTTAATGAAGACCATATCAAGCGTATGAAGCCAGGCGCCGCGGTTGTCGATGTCGCTATCGACCAAGGGGGCTGTTTTGCGACCTCACATGCCACCACCCACGCTGATCCAACCTACATCGTTGATGATGTTGTTCATTACTGTGTGGCAAATATGCCAGGCGCCGTGGCACGCACCTCAACCGTCGCCCTAAATAACGCAACACTGCCATATATTGTGAAGCTTGCTAACCAAGGCTATCGCGATGCGTTAGTTCAAGATGAGCATTTGCGTAACGGCCTCAACGTGCTTGGTGGCCACGTCACCATCAAGGAAGTGGCTGAAGGCTTTGATCTCCCTTACGTTAATGCCCTGGATGCGCTGAAGTCAGCCCATTAATCGGTAATATCAATAACAGAAATAGCGGGCACCATCACGGTGCCCTTTCTTTAGCCTTCCAATTTACCTACAATCACTCCATTCAAAAAACGAACCTCTTTCCTGCTCGGAGACGTGAATGAGTAACATTAAGCATGCGAACCTATTGATTCTTGGTTCAGGCCCTGCGGGCTACACCGCGGCTGTTTACGCTGCGCGTGCCAATTTAAACCCTGTTATGGTAACAGGCATGCAACAGGGGGGTCAGCTCACGACCACCACGGATGTTGAAAACTGGCCTGGTGATCCGGAAGGACTGACCGGCCCCGCATTAATGGACCGCATGAAAGCCCATGCAGAAAAATTCGACACCGAGATCATTTTTGACCATATCAATGACGTGGATTTATCCTCACGCCCTTTCCGCCTAAAAGGCGACAACGGTGAGTTCACCTGCGATGCGTTGATTATTTCTACCGGTGCATCGGCGCAATACCTCGGCTTACCGTCTGAAGACGCGTTCAAGGGACGTGGTGTATCTGCGTGTGCTACCTGTGATGGCTTTTTCTATCGCAACCAAAAAGTAGCGGTAATTGGCGGGGGGAATACGGCAGTCGAAGAGGCCTTATACCTCTCTAATATTGCCTCTGAAGTGCACGTCGTTCATCGTCGTGATACCTTCCGTGCCGAGAAAATTTTGGTCGATCGTATGATGGACAAAGTGAAGACCGGTAATATTGTCCTACATACTAACCGTGTGTTGGATGAAGTCTTGGGCGATGAAATGGGCGTGACGCAAGCACGTTTAAAAGACACACAAAGCGATGAGACCGAAACCCTCGATGTGATGGGCGTTTTTGTCGCGATTGGCCACAAACCTAACACGGAAATTTTTGCTGGCCAGCTGACGATGGAAAATGGCTATATCCACGTTGAGTCCGGCTTGAATGGCAACGCCACCCAAACCAGTGTTGAAGGTGTTTTTGCTGCTGGTGATGTCATGGATCATGTTTATCGTCAAGCGATCACCTCGGCAGGGACCGGCTGTATGGCGGCGCTAGATGCCGAGCGTTATCTCGACGCACTCGCGAATCAGTAATTTCTCGCGTTCATGCAGGCTATCATCCGATAGCCTGCCCAGCCTGTTGCCAGGCTTTGATAAAATAATAAGATGATATGGATAAATCTAAACAGCGGGCGCTAACCCAATGGCTCAAGTCGCAGAGCACGTTAGCTAAACCCTGGTTAGTTGCGACGATTAGCATTGCACTCCTCTCTGGCGTGCTTTTGATTGCCCAAGCAGCACTTCTCGCCCACCTGCTGCATCAACTAATTATTGAGCAAACCGATAAATACACCTTACTCCCAAGCTTTATCACACTGGTGGGGGTTGTTTTAGCTCGTGCCGGATGTAGTTGGGCCAAAGAGCAAACCGGCTATCGCTGTGGCGAGACCATTCGGCAACATATTCGTCAGTTAATTCTTAACCGCCTTCATGCGCTTGGGCCGGCGAGTATTCAAGGGCAACCGGCCGGGAGCTGGGCGAGTTTGATTCTTGAACAAGTTGAAGAGTTACAAGACTTTTTCGCTCGTTACTTACCCCAGATGGCAATCGCTGTCTTGATCCCCTTAGTGATTCTGGTCGTCGTGTTTCCCATCAATTGGGCCGCTGGACTGATTTTTTTGATCACGGCACCACTGGTTCCCCTGTTCATGGCACTGGTTGGAATGAAAGCCGCCGATGCCAACCGTAAGAATTTTAAAGCGCTACAGCGGTTATCTGGCTATTTTTACGATCGTTTACGTGGGCTACCCACACTCAAATTATTTAATCGCGTTGAGGCCGAAGCGGATCAATTACACTTGGCATCACATACGTTCCGTCAACGGACGATGGAAGTGTTACGTCTAGCGTTCTTATCGTCCGCTGTGCTTGAATTTTTCACCGCGATTTCAATTGCAGTCGTGGCAGTGTATTTTGGTTTCAACTTTATTGGCGAGCTTGATTTTGGCCACTATGGCGCCCCTATTTCACTCTTTACCGGTTTATTTGTGCTGGTATTAGCGCCTGAGTTTTATCAGCCACTCCGTGACTTAGGGACGTTTTACCATGCCAAGGCACAGGCCATTGGCGCTGCAGAGTCTATCGTTGATTTTCTTGATGCCCAGCCAGACACAGGTACACAAGGCGATAAAACACCGGATCTATCAGCGGTTGCTATCAACGCCCACGATCTCGAAGTGCTCAGCCAGATGGCCAAGTATTGGCAGGTCCAATGTGCTTTTCAATCCAACCGGGCGAACAGGTTGCGCTGGTTGGTGTCAGTGGTGCTGGCAAATCCAGCCTGCTTAATGCACTACTTGGCTTTCTTCCCTACCGCGGTAGCCTAACCATCAATGGCTGTGAGCGTAGTGAACTGGCACTATCACATTGGCGACAAGCCATTAGCTGGGTGGGACAAAATCCGCAACTGTTCCATGGCAGTATTCGCGACAATATCGCACTCGCTAATCCCGATGCGAGCCCAGAAACCATCAACCAGGTAATGACTCAGGCCTATGTCGATGAATTTGTAATGCGATTAAAAGATGGACTTGCGCACGGCGTCGGTGACCGTAATGGTGGCTTGTCAGTAGGCCAAGCGCAGCGTATTGCGGTCGCGCGCGCATTATTGCAAGACGGCGGGTTATGGGTACTAGATGAGCCGACCGCAAGCCTGGATGCACACAGTGAACAACTCGTGATTGAAAGCTTACACACGGCGACCCAGCAGAAAACCTGCATCCAAGTCTCTCACCGTTTAGATGCACTGGCTAACAGTGATCAAGTTTGGCTCATGGCCGACGGTAAGCTGGTTCAACAAGGCCAGTATCATGAATTAGCTCAAACAGGGCCGCTGGCAGAGATGCTGGCTTCAGCCGATAGGAGAAATCTTGATGCGTGAATTACTGCCTTATCTGCGCTTGTATAAACGCCATTGGTTTGGCTTAAGTTTGGGCATCGTCCTCGCGTTTGCCACATTGTTTGCCGCCATTGGCTTGCTCACCCTCTCCGGCTGGTTCATTGCCGCCGCGGCAGTGGCTGGCATTGCAGGCCTAGCCACCTTTAACTATATGTTGCCGGCCGCAGGAGTGCGTGGTTTTTCGATTGGCCGTACATTTGGTCGCTGGGCTGAACGTGTGGTGAGCCACAACGCCACCTTCAAACTGCTCGCCGACCTACGCGTTTCGTTTTTCCGTAAATTAGCGCCTTTGGTGCCCGACCACCGTCTTAATATGCGTGATGGTGATTTGCTTAACCGCATGGTGGCGGATGTCGACGCCATGGATCATGTTTACCTGCGCCTTATCAGCCCCATGGTGGTTGGCGTGCTCGGCGTACTCGCCGTAAGCTTGTTCTTGGGCTGGTTCGATCCCACGCTCGGTTTAGCCTTGGGCCTCAGTTTACTGGTATTGCTTATCGGCCTACCCATCGTTTTCTACCAGCTGGGTAAAGATCAGGGTCGAGATCAGTTAGAACAAAATGCCGCCACCCGAATTGCCCTACTCGACTGGCTGCAAGGTCATGCGGAGTTGGCATTATTTGGGGCCCGCGAACGATACCGCGCACGTATTGATGACAGCGAACAGGCCATGCTCAACGCGCAAGCGAATATGGCACGTATTACAGGATTAGCTAACGCAGTGCTGATCGCAGCCACTGGACTCACCTTGGTGTTGATGGTTTGGCTGGCGGCCGATGGTGTCGGTCATCGAGTTCCAGGGCCGCTTATTGCGATGGTTGCGTTCACGACCATGGCCAGTTTTGAGTTAATGATGCCAATTACAGCCGCTTTCCAGTATTTAGGCAAAACGCTCACGGCGGCAAAACGGCTCAACGCCATCACTGAACGTGAACCCAGTGTGCCATTCCCCGCTGCAGGCCATAAAGGGCCAGTTACGGGTACGATTGGCTTGGATAATGTTAGCTATCAATATCCGGGCGCGGCACAAGAGGCGGTATCAGGTATCTCGCTGGACATCGCCGCGGGACAAACTGTCGCCTTATTGGGCCGCACCGGTTGTGGTAAGTCTACCCTTCTAAGTTTACTCACCCGCGCGTGGGATCCGACTCAGGGTCAAATCACACTCGAGGGTGTGCCGTTGATCGAGTGGATGAATCGACGTTACATGATGCCATGTCAGTGGTGACACAACGCGTTGATCTCTTTAATGGCTCACTACGCGATAATCTCATTCTCGCCTGTCCAAGTGCCTCGGATACCGCGTTGTCTCACGTACTGAAGCAGGTTGGCTTGGCGCGTTTATTAGAAGGACAAGGCTTAGATACTTGGCTAGGCGATGGTGGACGCCAGTTGTCAGGCGGTGAGCGGCGTCGTTTAGGGATTGCGCGTGGTCTTTTGCATTCAGCCCCTATCATGCTCTTGGATGAGCCGACAGAGGGCTTAGACGTGCAAACTGAAGCAGAGATCCTATCTTTACTAAAAACCCATTGCCAAGATAAAACGGTTATCATCATTACCCATCGTCTGGTCGGCTTGGAGCAGATGGACACTGTCTGTTTAATGGACGCGGGTCAGATTGTTGAGCAAGGAACACACGCGTCACTGCTCAATGCCAATGGACGATATGCGCAATTAATGCATCGGCTGTAAATCAGAGAGCAAATTATGACCCTCTTTTTACCTCCTTTAGCAGAAGAGGACGTTCGTTTTCCACCTGTGACCGAGGCGCTGGCTCACCCCGATGGCTTGCTTGCCATCGGGGGCGACCTCCGCCCTGTGCGGCTTATGTCGGCGTATCGCAACGGTATTTTCCCATGGTTTGGCGAAGATGATCCGCTGTTATGGTGGTCACCCAGAGAGCGGGCCATCATTCAACCAACCGAGTTTCACGCTAGCAGAAGCTTGCAAAAAGCGGCGAGAAAGTCCGGAATGACGGTTACCTTGAATCAGGCCTTTGAGCGCGTTATTGCTCTATGTGCCGAGATTCGAGGGCCGGAGCAAACTTGGATCACGCATGAAATGCAAGCGGCCTATTGCCAGCTTCATCATCAAGGTGACGCCCACAGCGTGGAAGTGTGGCAAGATGATACCTTAGTGGGCGGATTATACGGTGTCTCGGTGGGCGCAATTTTCTGTGGTGAATCGATGTTTTCCAGCACAACCAATGCGTCTAAATTCGCGCTGTGGCAATTCAGCCAGTATTTTGCTCACCAAGGTGGCCAGTATATTGACTGCCAAATGATGACACCGCACTTAGCATCATTAGGTGCGCAGCCTTGGCCGCGTGACGCATTTATCCACGCCCTTAACGCGTATCGTGACCGCCCTATTACCAATGGCTATCCGTCGCAACGCCTTGCCGATTGGAGAATGACATGAGTGTTGGGATCCAAGTTGGCGTCACACCAGGCGCTAATTGCCAGTATCTTACTGATCACACCAAGCAACTCGCGGTGGTGATGTCTCCAGAATACCATCAACGCCAACGCTATGGCGCCCTGTTAGCGGCCGGCTTTCGGCGAAGCGGTAATCTAATCTACCGTCCTCATTGCCCTTCTTGTCAGGCTTGCCAAGCGTTGAGAGTCGATGTCGACCATTACCGTCCATCAAAAAGTCAAAAGCGGCATCGCAGCCAGCTTAAGCGCTTAACCATGCATGTCAGTGATCAGTTAGATGACCATTGGTTCGATTTGTATGACCGCTATATCACCGCCCGTCACGCAGAGGGCAATATGTACCCAGCTAAACGGCAAGACTTCTTAGATTTTATCCATAGCCGTTGGCTGACTCCGCGCTTTATTCATCTGTACCAGAATGAAGAGCCGGGATCACATTTGGTCGCCGTCGCAGTGATCGATCTGGTGGATGACGGCCTCAGTGCCTTATATACGTTTTTTGATCCCCAGCATCGATTTTCATTAGGGCGTGTAAGTATTCAGGCGCAGCTTCAGCTGGCAAAATCGATGCAGTTGCCTTGGCTGTACTTGGGCTACCAAATCGATGCCTGCGCCGCAATGCGCTATAAAGCAGACTATTATCCCCATCAACGCTTTATCAATCAGCAGTGGCGGGCCTTTTCCTGGCCAGTTATTCCACAATAGTCGCTATTTTTTCTAGCAAGGCGCGCCCCAACAGGGTAAAATTCGCACCCGAACTTTACAGACTTTCAGAATAGAGGCATTATCTGTCGGTCAAAAAATTGGCTATCAGAATAGGCCTAAGAGGATTCAATGGCAAAAGAAGACGTAATTGAAATGCAAGGCATCGTATTGGATACGCTGCCTAACACTATGTTCCGTGTAGAGCTAGAAAACGGTCACGTGGTGACTGCCCACATTTCAGGCAAGATGCGTAAGCACTATATCCGCATCCTGACCGGCGACAAAGTCACTGTTGAGATGACCCCTTACGATTTGTCGAAAGGTCGCATCGTTTTCCGTTCGCGTTAATCCTCCGAACGCGATCAAAAAAACCCGGCTTTTAAGCCGGGTTTTGCTTTACTGAACACGGGCAATCGCGGTTACGCTGGTTCCATTTGATCACTGAACTGGAAGTCCAAGCGGTTATTTTTCAATACCACGCGGACCGTTCCTCCGTTAACCAAACAACCGAAGAGCAATTCGTTCGCTAACGGCTTTTTCAAGTTATCCTGAATCACACGCCCCATAGGTCGCGCGCCCATCGCTTTGTCATAGCCTTCTTCTGCCAGCCACTGTTTCGCTTCAGATGTCACCTCTAGGGACACACCTTTTACATCCAGTTGCGCTTGTAGCTCGACAATAAACTTATCCACCACTTGCAAGATCACTTGCTCGTCCAAATGGTTAAACCAGATGATATTATCAAGACGGTTACGGAACTCAGGCGAAAAGATCTTTTTAATTTCCGACATCGCATCATGACTATGATCTTGCTGAATCAAGCCAATGGATTTACGTACGGTTTCTGCTACCCCAGCGTTGGTTGTCATCACCAAAATAACATTTCGGAAATCCGCTTTACGGCCATTGTTGTCGGTCAGTGTTCCGTTATCCATAACTTGTAGTAACAAGTTAAACACATCCGGATGCGCTTTTTCGATTTCATCTAGCAGAACCACACTGTAAGGATGCTTAATCACTGCATCGGTCAGCAGACCGCCCTGATCGTAGCCGACATAACCTGGAGGCGCACCAATCAAACGGCTGACGGTGTGACGCTCCATGTATTCGGACATATCAAAACGTTGTAGCTCAATGCCCATGGCACGTGCAAGCTGTACGGTAACTTCGGTCTTACCCACGCCTGTTGGCCCGGCAAACAAGAACGACCCCACGGGTTTGTTATCATCGCCCAAGCCTGCACGACTGAGTTTGATCGCCTCAGACAATGCCGTGATCGCGGTATCTTGCCCAAACACCAACATCTTGAGTTTGTCGTCTAACGATTGCAGCACATCTTTGTCGGATGAAGAAATCGACTTTTCTGGTATTCGTGCCATTTTAGCAATCATGGTTTCAACATCAGGCACATTGACGGTTTTTTTACGCTTACTCGCCGGTGCCATACGGCATCGCGCGCCCGCTTCGTCAATCACGTCAATCGCCTTGTCAGGCAAGTGACGTTCGTTGATGTATTTCGCTGACAACTCGACCGCCGCACGAATCGCTTTATTGGTATACCGCACTTCATGGTGAGCTTCGTATTTTGGTTTCAAGCCCATCAAGATCTTGGTGGTATCATCGATAGACGGCTCCAACACATCAATCTTCTGAAAGCGGCGCGCCAGTGCACGTTCTTTCTCAAAAATGGAGCCGTACTCTTGGTAGGTCGTCGAACCAAGACAGCGTAGTTTACCACTGCTCAGTAGCGGTTTAATCAAGTTCGCGGCATCGACTTGGCCGCCACTTGCCGCGCCTGCACCAATGATGGTGTGGATCTCGTCAATGAAGAGGACGGCATGATCTTCTTTCTCAAGCTGCTTTAAAATCGATTTAAAGCGCTTCTCAAAATCACCACGATACTTGGTCCCCGCCAAGAGTGACCCAATATCCAGCGAGTAGATAACACAGTCTTTAATCACATCAGGCACTTGGCCTTCAACAATCCGCCATGCTAGTCCTTCGGCAATCGCGGTTTTACCGACGCCGGCCTCACCCACAAGCAATGGATTGTTCTTACGGCGACGGCACAGAACCTGAATGGTCCGCTCGAGTTCTTTATCACGCCCGATCAATGGATCAATTCCACCGACCCGCGCCAATTGGTTAAGATTGGTGGCAAAATTCTCTAAGCGATCTTCACCGGGATCGGCACCCGCTTCTTCCGCTCCCATGTCGCTGCTCGGAAGATCGTCACTGTCGTCTTTGCTGGTGCCGTGGGAGATGTAGTTAACTACATCTAAACGGCTAACATCATTTTTCTTCAGCAAATAGGCCGCATGCGACTCTTGCTCACTAAAGATAGCGACAAGCACGTTTGCACCACTGACTTCGCTTCGTCCCGATGACTGAACGTGAAACACGGCCCGTTGCAAGACGCGCTGGAAGCTCAACGTCGGTTGTGTTTCACGCGATTTCATCATTCGCCGGAATCAGTGGTGTGGTTTGTTCAATAAACGCATCGAGTTCTTTGCGTAACGCCTCCAGGTCCGCCCGACATGCCACGAGCGCCTCATGCGCCGCCGCATTTTCGATCAACGCGAGAAGCAGGTGCTCCACCGTCATAAATTCGTGACGTTTTTCACGCGCACGTGCAAACGCGCTGTTCAAACTTGCTTCAAGTTCTTTGTTAAGCATAAAGGCACCTCCCTCAAAAACCGCGCTAAAGCGTGATGAAGCAGCTTACGCTTTCTCCATCGTGCACAGTAGCGGATGGCCATGCTCTTTGGCATACATCATTACCTGTGCCACTTTCGTTTCAGCGACCTCGGCAGTAAACACACCGCAGACCGCTTTTCCTTCGTAGTGCACCGTCAGCATCACTTGTGTCGCTTTGTCAATGTCCATGGCAAAAAACGTCTGGAGCACGTCGATAACAAACTCCATAGGAGTATAGTCATCATTGTTTAGCACCACCTTGTACATCGATGGCGGTTGTAACTTGGTCTTTTCTGACGCCTCAAGATCGGCGTCAGGCAAACCCCATTGATTCCAATTACTCATAACCACTTCAATGCATTGTTAGGGTGTCAAGACTCATCGTGTGGCGGGGCAGCACTGCCATCCACGAATCCCGTCCACCTATCCTTAAAGTTAAGCTACAGATTGTATTCCAGCAACCTTTTCAATGCGAACATCGTTTGCCTGAGCAATTGTTAATCACGGTAGCGTTTTATCATGGTAAAGGTGTATAGAGTTAAAAACGCCAATTCGTTCACTGCTCGTGATAAAACCTTTGGTAACGCGTTACCAACTGGCCACGCACGGTGATGCACAAAAAAAGAGGCACAAAATATACCTATCAAGACGCTCCTCCGTGGTTCAAACAAGGTCGCACGTACACTTCTTGCTCACCTCCTTTACGTGCAATTATTCAAGAAATCTTCATTTTTACGCAACCGCTGTTAGCACATATCAGCAAACCCCACATGACGTCGACAAAAAACGTAAAATCATTACACGAAAGATGATAAGAACAAAAATAATATAAAACAATGAGTTGAATAGCCC
>NZ_AQOD01000008.1 GCF_000513715.1 Salinivibrio socompensis S35 | reverse complement strand
TCAGCTTTTATTGCAGCTTCGGTTAGCTGTTTGATCAAAGGTGTTAAGACGCCATCTTTGCCAGTAACACCTTTGCCACTACGAAGCGCTTCTAGGGCAGCTTCCATATCGAGTTCTATTTTCTTGTCGGTCATGTATCATTCCTCTTTCGACCATTCTAACGAAATGACACAGAATTCTGAACACTACCGATTGGTGGGCTGGCGTAACTTGAATCAGAGTGGTAACTTTATGTATTAATTGGATTTTTATGGTTTGACTTTGGTGTGGTATACCATTGGGTGTATCTAAAGTACGGACTGTATCAAGAGTCCACAATGAGACACCCAATCAATGTATGTCTAGTCTATAACAGATTACTGTCGAGGAGTGACCTCTACTTGTCTGTGCTGTTTACTGGGTACGACTTCTTGTCGTTAATCCTCTCCAAGAGATCTTAGTACGGCAGAGTTCGCATGGATCGCTGTGGTATCAAACAGTGGCACATTAGTGTGCTTTTGCTGAACAAGTAGCGCAATTTCCGTGCAACCTAGGATCACCGCCTCCGCCCCTTCATGCTTCAGTTTATCTATTACCTTCAGGTAAACATCACGAGATTGCTCAGTAATGATACCTTGACACAGCTCTTCGTAGATAATGTTGTGGACCGTGTTTTTAAGTAGCGCCAAGCTTTGGAAAAATGTGACGTTCCAGAGAGCGCCATATATCGGTCGCGTATCCCTCAGTCACTTGCTCTTTTTTCAGCTCGAACCACTGGTAGGCGACTTTCTCTACCGTATGTTCGGTGAGCGCAATCTCTTGCCTTTGTTGCTCTTCACGGTATTCCTTAGGATCGATGTTTTGAGCGAGGAGGGCTCTTGCATCCATGGTCGCTTTACGCGCTTGAGAGAGGGTAACAGTGGGATAGGCACCGAGGCTGAGTTGGTGCGCTTTTTGGTGAATGGACGCAGGTAATTAAAAAGCCAAAGCTTAGAGCCGGTTGGTTTAACTCTTAGTCTGAGCCCGTCGCCATCATAGAGTAGGTACTCTTTCTCTTCTGGCGTTGCCGCTTTTATCTTCTTATCCGTAAGCTTAGCTATGATTTTAGCCATAATGGGTACACCTCTCAGCCTCCATTTTTATCAGTGTACACCTCGGTGTACCTAAAAATCAAAGCGGTTGGTGGACCTCTATGGACCTTGATGAACGCTAAGTTATTGATCTTTCGTTATTTTAGGCAATAAAAAAGACGTCCGTGGACGTCTTTGAATATAAAATTGGTGGAGCTGGCGGGAGTTGAACCCGCGTCCAGAATCAGTCTAACCAATGGCGCTACATGCTTAGTTTGTCTTTAATCTCGTCAGAGTGCTGCGGACAAACACGCCACACAAAGACATACCCAACTTATGTTTAACGCTTCAGCTTTTGGGTCAAAGCGTCCACGCGATCCTGTTTGATTTTGACTATCCTGATTCCCCGTCCTACAGGCGAAGGCTAGGGAGGATAGGCACTCAGCAGGTTATTAAGCTGCTAGTGCGTAGTTTTCGTCGTTTGCGACTATTTTTTTGCGGCTTTTTACGAGGCCAACCGCCCCTCGGCATGCTCCACGGGCCTTCTCAATCCTGTCGAATCCTGAATCAGCCCCAGAGTGTGACGGCAGAGTCTAACACATTGATCTGCCGCGTCAACGATTACCGCGTTGCGTGTTTCATGATCCTGGATTTCTGACGCTGCCAGTCTCTGTCTTTCGCGGTATCACGTTTATCATGTAATTTTTTACCTTTCGCTAAGCCTATCTTGAGCTTAGCAAACGATTTTTTCCAGTATAAGGACAATGCCACCACGGTGAAACCGTCTCGATTAACCTTCCCCAATAAAGTATCAAGCTCCCGCCGCTTGAGCAAGAGTTTACGGGTGCGCTGCGGGTCAGCGACCACATGCGTGGAGGCAACATTCAGCGGGGTGATCGTTGCCCCGAACAAAAAGGCTTCCCCGTCTTTGAGCAACACATAGCTTTCGCTGATATTGGCTTTGCCCGATCGAAGTGCTTTCACTTCCCAACCTTGCAGCTCAAGTCCCGCTTCGAAATCATCTTCAATAAAGTATTCAAAGCGTGCTTTTTTGTTCAGCGCAATGGTGTTGCTACTTGCTTTGTTCTTTGCGTTTTTCTTAGCCATAGTCCGAGCATTATAAAGGCGATGTGTCGAAGAATGAAAGGATTATCGCATGCTGTAAGACAAACCGCATGACTTTCTTAGGGATGTTAGCCGCTAACATTGGTGAAAGACGGTCTCAGTGGTATTATTTCGCGGTTAACTTGAAGGAGTCCCTATGCCGCAAATCATCCGCTCGGCTTTAGTGCCGTACAGTGCTGAGCAAATGTTTGCCTTGGTGAACGATGTTGAAGCTTACCCAGAATTTTTACCTGGATGTGTGAGTACTCGTTTGATCGAGCACACAGACTCGACCATGGTCGCTTCATTGGACGTGGCCAAAGCGGGCATAAAAAAGACGTTTACGACTAAAAATTACTTAGTCGGTAATACGCGCATTGATATGACCTTAGTCGACGGCCCGTTTAAGCGTTTAGGCGGGGGGTGGCAATTTACGCCGTTGTCGAGTGAGGCGTGTAAGATAGAGTTAAACCTTGAGTTTGAATTCACTAATCGCCTGGTTGAAGCTGCGTTTGGGCGCATTTTTAGTGAGTTAACCAGCAGTATGGTAAAAGCGTTTACAGAGCGAGCGAAAGACATCTATGGGTGAAGAGACACTCCTGCATGTGGAAGTGGTGTACCCGCTACCGAATGAGCAACGCATCTTTAATTGTGTCGTCAAGGCTGACACGAATGTCGAAGAGATTATCCGTCAATCGGGTGTATTGAGCGCGTATGCTGACATCGATCTTTCCACCAACAAAGTGGGTATTTTTAGCCGACCGGTTAAGCTCGACGCGCAAGTGCGTGATGGTGATCGGATTGAGATCTATCGGCCACTCCAAGCTGATCCAAAAGAAATTCGCCGCCGCCGAGCGGAACGAGCGAAACAAGAGGGTAAGGCGGATCCGGTTACAGGTGGACGGGTTGATACCAAGCGTAAGCGTTAACTGCCAAACACGAATAAGTGGCCTCGCCCAGGTAATAGACGAAAACAACAAAGGCGCCGGTAACTTGGTGCCTTTGGTTTTAATGAGGTAAGGGGGCGATCAATACAACGCGATAATCACCGGGGAGGTAGCGCTTCAACGAGTCGACAACTGTAATTGCTTATTGTACGGCCTCAAAAAACTGGTCGCCCGGGTCATAATCACCACTCATGCTTACTAATTGATTATTATCATCAAACGAGAGCACTAAATCTTTTTGCGTTGGATCTTCGTGGCCCGGCTGTTGCCACTGTACGAAGTACCAAGTGTTCGGGTATCCAGATTCAACCAGCATTGGTGGGCCGAGGAGGAATTTAACCTGCTCTTTGGTCATGCCAAACTTTAATGAGTCGACGGCTTTTTCTTCAATATAGTTGCCTTGATTGATATCTATACGATAAACCAGTTTTTCGGCATAAGAGCAACCCATAATGGCAATGGCCATTAGAGAGGATACGGCGGTTTTAGTCCAACCCATAGTTAACATCTTCACTGTCTCATTGATGGCAAATCACGTCACTCAGTACGTTTGCAAGCGGTGCATAGCGCGTCGAGTATAAACAAGCAGAGAATATATGTAAAAAACCTGCCAACGACTAGCGTTTGGAGGGACATAACGTGAAAAAGTTCGCAATGGGAAAAGAAATAATCGAGGAAAGTAGACCACGCACACTTCCCTCGATGGAACATCGCTATCGCAGCGACTGTTTTTCAATCAGCAATGAGCGGGTTTTAAGCAGCAATGAGCAGATCCTCGGCATTAGCCAATGTACGCTCGGTAATTTCACTACCACCAAGCAAACGGGCCAACTCGTTAATACGTGCGGTATAGTCGAGTGGGTACATACGGGTAGTGGTACTGCCTTGGTCGGTATCTTTGGCGACAAACATTTGCTGGTGACCGCAGCCAGCAACTTGTGGCAAATGTGTCACACACATTACTTGGGTCGACTCGCCAAGCTGGCGTAATAATTGACCCACAATGGCGGCGGTTGGCCCGCTAATACCGACATCAACCTCGTCAAAGATAAGGCTCGGCGTTTCCACTTTTTGTGCGGTAATCACTTGAATGGCGAGGGAGATCCGCGATAGCTCACCGCCAGACGCGACTTTTGCGAGCGGCTGTAAGGGTTGGCCAGGGTTTGTAGACACTAAAAACGTGATCGCATCGCCACCCAATGGACTTAGGTGAGTCTCTGCTTTGTTTTCAACTTGGATCTCAAAGCTGCCATGCTCCATGCTGAGTTGGTGCATGCTTTCGGTAATGCGTTTATTGAGCTCTTTGGCATAACGGTAACGACTTTTGCTGAGTTTTTCTGCCGTGTCTAAACAGTCTGCGAATTGCTTGTCGACTTCTGCTTGAAGCTGTTCAATGGCTTCATCATTGTGCGCGAGCTTCTCTAGCTCCTTTATCAACTGTTGGTGTGTACTATACAGCGCCTCCGGTTGAACATGGTGTTTGCGTGACAAACTCATGATGGTGCCCATGCGATCATCTAAATACTGTAAACGTTGTGGGTCCATGTCGAGCTGATCAAGATAACGCGAGATTTCTTGACTGGTTTCCTGGGTTTGAATCCTGGCTTCTTCTAGCATTTCTGCCAGTGGGAAAAAGTGGTTATCGAGCGTGGCCAACTCATTCAAACGTTGTTGCGCAGCGGTTAGCAGGCCAAGTGTATTACTCTCTTCACTATCGCAGAGCAGATCGACCACAGCCTGGCTTGTCATGGCGATATCACCACTATTAGACAAGCGCTTATGTTCTTCTTCAATCTGCTGATATTCGTCTTCACCAAGCGCTAGCTCATTGAGCTCGCCCACTTGGTACTCAAGCAGTTGTTGTTGTGCTTCGATATCATCTTTTTTCTTCACCAGCGCTTTTAGCTCGTTTTTTGTACGTCGCCAACGTTGATAGCGCGTTGCCATTTTATCAAGCAATGATTGATGGCCAGCATATTGATCAAGCAACGTAATTTGGTGCTCAGGGCGTAACAGTCGTTGGTGCGCGTGTTGACCGTGAATATTGATCAACAGTTGTCCGAGTGCTTTTTGCTGTGAAGCAGGCACTGGGTTGCCATTGATATAAGCCCGTGACCGTCCTTCTTTGGTGATCACACGTCTTAAAATACAGTCGTCACCATCTTCCAGTTCGTTATCTTGTAGCCAGCGCCGTGCAGCACTATTTTGTTCCAAGGTAAAACTGGTTGATATTTCAGCGCGCTTTTCTCCTGGGCGCACCATATTGGCATCGGCGCGATCCCCTAGGCACAAGCCCAGCGCATCAATAGAAATAGATTTACCTGCCCCGGTTTCACCGGTTATCGCCGTCATGCCTTTACTAAACTCCAGCTCCAAGGATTTAACGATGGCAAAGTTTTGAATGGTTATATCGGCTAACATAGGAAAACACCTGTATCTATCAACAACTGTGTATAGATACAGTATATACTGTTTTTTCATCCAGTGAACACTGTTCAGAGATAATTATTGTGAATGGGATGAGGTGCACAAAAAATGGACAAAGAACACGTGCGCTTGTTTTGAGTGCAGAGAGGAAATAGAGAGCCAAGGCTGATAGAAGCAATAGACAGCTTCAGAATAGTTTCGATGACCAGCCAAGTTTGTTACGTAACGTGTTGTAATAATTGTAGTCTTGAGGATGAATTAATTTGAGCGTGGCTGGGCTTTTGTAAATATGCACCTCATCGCCGGGATTGACTGGTAACGAAACTTGCCCGTCACAACTGACTTCCAATGTTCCGCGGTTATCGGGAGAGACTAATAATTTAATCCGGCGATTGCCATCAACCACCAAAGGCCGACTCGAAAGGGTATGAGGGAACATCGGGACTAAAGAAATGGCATTGAGGCTGGGTGATAAGATGGGGCCGCCGCCTGATAAGCTATATGCGGTCGAGCCGGTTGGCGTTGAAATAATGATCCCATCTGAGCGCTGCGAAAATGCAAAATGTTCATCAATATACACCTCAAACTCAATCATGTGAGCGACTTGTCCCGGGTGTAGAACGGCCTCGTTGAGGGAAGCATTATGGCTTTTAACCTGATCGTGACGATGGATCTCAGTCTCAAGCAAAAAGCGATCTTCTTCGATGTGGTCGCCACTTAAAACGGCGTCTAGCGCATTTTCAAAGGCGTCGGGATCAAGGTCGGTTAAAAAACCTAAATTACCTCGGTTCACACCAATCACTTTTATATCGCATCGTGATAGCACGCGAGCGGCACCCAGCATATTGCCGTCGCCACCGATGACAACCGCAAGATCCGCGTGCTGACCAATATTAACCAAATCCAAATAATGCGCGTCGGGTAGCCCTAAATTAGTACTCAAGCGTGTATCAAAACACACTTCGTAACCGCGTTCGGTTAGCCAGTGGTAAAGAGCAATGTGTGTATTTATCGCATCTGGGTTTCGAGGTTTACCAATTAAGGCAATGCGCTGGAATGGTGTCGACATAATCAGAGTCCCATTGTTATTTGTGCCCAGTATAACGCGGTAAAAAAAGGATTGTCGTGATTTGCGTAATATGGGCGGTTGAATCATAAAGATTCATCCCCATAATACTTCCACAATCAAGTTAAACAGTCCCAGTGGCGCGCTGGGCAATGCCATTTGTGTCGGAGTGATCATGAGCGAAGAACAGAAAGTAAAGCAAGAGCAAGAAGCGATGAAAGATGCGCAAGCTGCTGAAGGCAAAGATGCAGAGCAACAGGCAAGCGGTGGTGCAAACATTGAGCAAGAGGAAACCGAAGCATGATTGCACGCATTACAGAGTTAGAAGCGGCGCTTGAAGCCAGTGAAGCCAAAGTGCAAGAGCAACAAGATAGCGTGCTTCGTGCTCGAGCTGACGTTGACAATATGCGTCGTCGCTCAGAGCAAGAAGTAGAGAAAGCGCGAAAGTTTGCTCTGGAGAAATTTGCCAGTGAGTTGCTGCCAGTGATCGACAACCTTGAGCGTGCTGTCGAGATGGCGGACAAGGAAGATGAAACGATCAAACCAATGCTTGAAGGGGTCGAGCTGACGCTAAAAACCATGATGGATACCATTGATAAGTTTGGTTTGAAGGCTATCAATCCACAAGGACAACCCTTTAATCCTGAGCTTCACCAAGCCATGACGATCCAAGAAAGTGCTGAACACGAGCCAAACACCGTCATGATGGTGATGCAAAAAGGCTATGAATTAAATGGTCGCGTAGTGCGTCCAGCCATGGTGATGGTATCGAAAGCGGCACAAGGTAACGTCGACGAAAAAGCGTAATTCTAATAAGGGCATAGTCAGTCAAGCTGTTAATCCGCTTGCGGTGCGTGAGTGACGCACAGGAATTTTTTTGCTGCTAGCCCTTGAAAAGTATCTTGCTGCCCTTATTTAAGCGGCAGCACCAAATAAAAATTTGCGGTGAGGGGGTTGAACCTCTCACAGTTACCCCCCACATAAGGGGTAACGAATTACAGCCACAGAACGAATTTCGGAGAGCACCAGATGGGTAAAATCATTGGTATTGACTTGGGTACAACCAACTCATGTGTCGCCGTACTTGACGGTGAAAAAACGCGCGTAATTGAAAACGCAGAGGGTGATCGTACAACGCCATCCGTTATCGCTTACACACAAGATGGTGAAACACTTGTCGGTCAGCCTGCGAAGCGCCAGGCGGTGACAAACCCAGAAAACACGCTGTACGCGATTAAGCGTTTGATCGGTCGCCGCTTCGAAGATGAAGAAGTACAGCGCGACATCAGTATTATGCCTTTCAAAATTGTTAAGGCGGATAACGGTGATGCTTGGGTTGAAGCTAAAGGTCAAAAAATGGCCGCGCCACAAGTATCAGCGGAAGTGTTGAAAAAAATGAAGAAGACCGCTGAAGACTTCCTCGGTGAGGAAGTGACTGGCGCGGTAATTACTGTTCCTGCTTACTTTAACGATTCTCAGCGTCAGGCAACGAAAGACGCAGGTCGTATTGCAGGGCTAGAAGTTAAACGCATCATTAACGAGCCAACAGCTGCAGCGCTGGCTTACGGCCTTGATAAGAAAGGTGGCGACCGCACTATCGCGGTTTATGACTTGGGTGGCGGTACCTTCGATATCTCTATCATCGAAATTGATGAAGTCGACGGCGAGCAAACCTTCGAAGTATTGGCAACCAACGGTGACACCCATCTTGGCGGTGAAGACTTCGATAACCGTCTCATCACTTACTTAGTCGATGAATTTAAGAAAGAGCAAGGCATCGACCTGCGTCAAGATCCGCTAGCCATGCAGCGTGTTAAAGAAGCCGCTGAGAAAGCGAAGATTGAGCTGTCTTCAGCACAGCAAACCGACGTCAATCTACCTTATGTGACCGCGGACGCAACGGGTCCTAAGCACATGAATATCAAGATTACTCGTGCGAAGCTTGAATCATTGGTTGAAGATCTGGTTCAACGTTCACTCGAACCAATGAAAGTAGCTTTGGCTGACGCAGAGCTATCGGTTGATGAAATCACTGACGTTATTTTGGTAGGTGGTCAAACTCGCATGCCTATGGTTCAGTCAAAAGTTGCCGAGTACTTTGGTAAGGATGCACGTAAAGACGTGAACCCGGACGAAGCGGTTGCGATGGGTGCGGCTGCACAAGGTGGTGTTCTGTCGGGTGACGTTAAAGACGTACTCCTCCTTGACGTAACGCCACTGTCGCTGGGTATCGAAACCATGGGCGGTGTGATGACTAAGTTGATTGAGAAAAACACCACGATCCCGACGAAGGCGAATCAGGTGTTCTCAACGGCTGAAGACAACCAAAGCGCGGTAACGATTCATGTGATTCAAGGTGAGCGTAAGCAAGCCATGCATAACAAATCACTGGGTCAGTTTAACCTAGAAGGTATTCAGCCAGCGCCTCGTGGCACGCCACAAATCGAAGTGACCTTCGACTTGAACGCTGACGGTATATTGAACGTGTCTGCGGCCGATAAGCAAACGGGTCAAGAGCAGAAGATCACTATCCAAGCGTCTGGTGGTCTAAGCGACGAAGACGTCGAGAAGATGGTCCAAGAAGCTGAAGCTAACAAAGAAGCGGACAAAAAGTTCGAAGAGTTAGTGACTGCTCGTAACCAAGCTGACCAGCTGGTTCATGGTACGCGTAAGCAAATGGACGAAGCGGGCGATAAACTACCTGCCGAAGACAAAGAGACAATCGAAACAGCCATTTCTGAGCTGGAAACCGCACGCAACGGTGAAGATAAAGAAGACATCGATGCGAAGGTTCAAGCACTGGTTGCTGCTTCATCAAAACTGATGGAAATTGCCCAGCAGCAAGCTCAAGATGAGCAGGCGCAAGACGCCGGTGCTGACTCAGCGAAACAAGACGATGACGTTGTCGATGCTGAGTTCGAAGAAGTTAAAGACGACGACAAGAAGTAAGCGAAAGCACTGTCGTTAATAAGCACGGGCGTAGGGGAGCAATCTCCTTCGCCCGTCGTTTTATCAAACAGTGATTGGAACGTCTTTGTTTTGTTGACGTAAACAGGTGCAGTCAGACCATGTCTAAAAGAGATTTATATGAAGTGCTCGGCTTAAGCCGCGATGCAAGCGAGCGCGATGTTAAAAAAGCCTATAAGCGGCTGGCGATGAAGTATCACCCAGACCGTAACAAGGGCGATGATGCCGACGAAAAATTTAAAGAAGTGAAGTTGGCGTACGAAGTACTGACCGATCCGCAAAAACGTGCAGCCTACGACCAATATGGGCATGCGGCCTTTGAGCAAGGCGGTATGGGAAGTGGCGGCTTTGGCGGCGGTGGCGCTGACTTCAGCGATATTTTTGGTGACGTATTCGGCGATATATTCGGCGGAGGGCGTCGCGGTGGTCAGCAACGCGCGCAACGTGGTGCCGATTTACGCTACAACATGGAGCTAACGCTAGAAGAAGCGGTCCGTGGCGTCAGCAAAGAGATCGAGGTGCCCACCTATGTCGGATGTTCGACATGTGATGGTAGCGGTGCGAAACCGGGCTCTAAGAAGCAAACCTGTGGCACCTGTAACGGGATTGGCCAAGTACAAATGCGTCAGGGCTTCTTCGCTGTTCAGCAGGCCTGCCCGACGTGTCACGGCAGCGGTACCATTATCAAAGACCCTTGTAACAGCTGCCACGGTCAAGGCCGTGTCAAAGAAACGAAGCAGCTGAATGTGAAAATTCCTGCGGGGGTTGATACTGGTGATCGTATTCGCTTATCCGGTGAAGGTGAAGCAGGAGAAAATGGTGCGCCAGCGGGCGATTTATACGTCCAAGTACACGTTCGTGAGCACCATATTTTCACCCGTGATGGCAACAACCTGTATTGTGAAGTGCCAGTTAGCTTCACAATGGCCGCGTTAGGTGGCGAAGTTGAAGTGCCAACGCTGGATGGCCGTGTCAGTCTAAAAGTGCCGGCAGAAACCCAAACGGGCCGTATGTTCCGTATGCGTGGTAAAGGGGTGCAGTCTGTTCGTGGCGGCGGTATGGGTGACCTGATCTGTAAGATGGTTGTCGAAACGCCTGTTAACTTAAGCAGCCGTCAAAAAGAGTTACTTCAAGAGCTTGAAGAGTCTTTCAGCGGCAGCGAAGCGAAAAAGCACAAGCCGAAGTCAGAAGGTTTCTTTGACGGTGTCAAAAAGTTCTTTGATGATCTGACTGGTTAAACGACTGAACCTCGCGCGCCATGACCACGAATCATACAATACGCAAATAATCAGTCGTCATAAAAAAGCCAGCCTCGTGCTGGCTTTTTTAATGCCTGACGAAAACACATTCTTTGGATGAGCTTGCGGTAAAGGACAAGATGCGTTTGATGAAGTAGAGGTTATCAGTCCATTAGCATACAGCACCAAGGTTGCGCATGGATCATCGGTTTGTGAATGATCTGATCGAGGGTAAGCAAGGATCTTATATGCGTCCTTCCCACCTTGAATTTCGAATCGATAATCAGGCGATAACTGACAATCAGCACAGAGTGCTTTTGTTTCTAACGTGGCTGCGTCTGATACGGAGGGATATTGCTCCGCCGTAATAAACTGCTGCTCTATCCAGGCTTGTAGCTGAATTAAATGTCGCGTCGCTGCTTGGCGTGTCTGTCGTTGTTGATACTCGGCATAACTGGGTATCGCAATCCCTGCGAGTGTTGCAATGATGGCTAACACAAGCATCATTTCGATCAATGTCACTCCATGTTGTAAATAGCGACAAGAATATAAACGCATTTTCATGGGTCCCTCGAAGGTTGGGTCACTAAAACGTCATCCAGCCTAGGACAATGGTACTCTCGTCATCAATTGGTGGGCGATTAACTTGGGAGGCAGTATGCGTTTTATCCCTCATCAGAAGCGACTTTCTCATGGCTTTACTTTAATTGAGTCACTGATCGCGCTTGTTGTGCTGGCGATTACGTGCAGCATAGCGTTCCCTAGTTTTCAAAAAGCACGCCAAACTATTTTGGTTGCCAATCAGAGCGCCGCACTGACCAGTTTATTTCAGTTGGCACAAAGCAGAGCGGTGAAAGAAAATCGCCCGTATATTGTCAGCCTTGTCAGTGACAACGATATCGACTGCATCATTGCTAAAGAAAAAGCACCTGCCATGATCCACGCCTCAGCGAGTCAGTCAACACAACCACTTAACTGCCACCAAACGAAAGCGTTGATGGTTAGGTTGGATAAACACGTCACGGTGAAACAAAAAGGGGAGCAAGGGTGGAAAGCACAGACAGACGGCGATTTGTTCAGCATTGATTTTCGTACACAGCGGCCAAACATCAATCTCACTCTCGGGTTAGGTGCGAAGGAGACCAAACAGCCAGACTACTTGGTGCAAGTCCGTCAGTACCTCGGTTTTGGTCATTGTAAAAACAAGAGTCAAAACGATGCGTGTAGTTAATCAATTTGGTTATAGCTTGATAGAACTGCTCATTGGTTTGTCTGTCAGTGTCATGGTCACGCTGGCAGCATTGTCACTGATGACCTCTGCCACTGTGACCCAAACACGCCTTGATGCAAAAACCAGCTTATCGCTGGAGCTTAGCCGCCTAATGACCATGATAGAGTCCGATATCAGCCGAGCGGGATTATGCTATCAGTGTGGTGATGCGACACCTTTTAAAACGGGTGACCATCTTGTTCTTATCGACGATATTGACGCTAATAGAGAGGGGCAGTGTATTCGCTTTGCCTATCAGCAAACCAGTGTCATCGCACCGCTGAAAAAAGATCGAGATGATGTCAAAGGATTTCGGTTCGATGGGCAAAATCAGGCAATTGAAATATACGAAAATCATAAGGATATAGCCAATTGGTCGTGTCAGTCCGGTTACTGGCGAGATATTTCTTCACGAGACATTGTTATTAATGCACTCAACTTTAAGCGCAAAGAAGCGACCACGCCTAGTAAACGCATAGTCACATCCTTAACAATCACGTTATCTGCAGCATTAAAAAATGCCCCGCATACGCAAGAAACGCTATCTCGAACCATGGTTTTGCATAACACAATGGATCTGCTATGAAGAAGGCACAAGCCGGAATTGCGACGCTGGTTGTGGTGGCAAGTATTGCTTTGATCGCACTGCTTATAGTGTTTGGTGTTAGTCAACGTGCGATTAATGATATTCAGCAGGCACAGGCACGGATCAAAACGCAAGAGTATCTCTCCAGAGCTTGGGCGGGATTAGATTGTGCGGTTGCCAAAATTCATCAAGAGGGTCTCGATCTCTCCTCCGGTGATGCGAATAAAGGACTGAACCAACTGTCTGAGTGCCAAGGTGTGGCAGGGAGTCAGTTGCGGTTAGCGCGTTGGCCAAACAATCACTCATTGTGGCGGCTAAGTAGCCACTCACATCAGCAGCAGGTTGGGGTAACATTGCAAGGCGCGGGAGGCGGTCGTGCGGCGGCGTTTGCCACATCAGGTTCGGCGTTGTTTTATGGCGCGAATGAGTGGCGGCCGGCGAAAGGAAAAAAGCGTGAGGATGGCCGTTATGAGTGTCAGTCCATTATTGCCGGTGGTGATGTGAGGATTAGTCCCCGAAAGCCAGGTGAAAACAACCCGAAAGACAAAAGCAAGGATAGTAAAAATAATTTTACCGTCAGTTTAGGAGGAGGTGATGAATGCGCGCCTGAGTATAAAACTGAGGTGCTTGACTACAAAGTGGCAGATAGTACCGATGATACAGGTGCGCTGCTGAAACAAGATGTGAAAACCAACGTCGAGGAGATGGATTTATTCAAAGACTTCTTTGGTGTACCTCGTTCCCAGTGGCAGCTTGCTAAAAAACAATTCATCGAACAAGGTGGGGTAGAAGTCGACACGCACGGCGAGGTATCTAAATGTTTTAAAACGTTAGTAGAGTCAGTGAAGCAAGCAAAAGGACAACCTAACGTAAAAGTGTGGGTGAATGGCCCTTGTGATTTAAGTCGAGGGGGAAAGGCAAAATTACCTAGTAACCCGCCGATCTTACTGGTTGTACAAGACGGTATTATGGCGCTACGTGGTGCGATTTCTCCCTTTAATGGTGTGGTCTATCAATTTAATCCCACGCTGAACGCGAATGAGTTTGCTAGGCAATGGGGCATGGAAAGCTCTCAGGATAGGCAGATGTCATGCACCCACAGTGATGCGACGATTCGTGAGCTTTGCCAGCATATTATTGCCAATGTGAAAGATCCTCAGCAGGCAAGTCGTGTTCCCTTTTGGTTTGACGGCAGCTTTCAAGCCAATGGCGCGTTTATCATTGATGTGCCGGATGGTAACACGGTGGTGAATGGTTCACTGGTAGCGAATTATGATGATGGCAATAAAAGTACAAGTTTTGAGGGGATCGGACAGTTAAGACCATTACTAAATAGCTACTATAATCTGACACCACCTAGCGGAGGGTAGGGAGATGCAGCCTGAATATGGATTCTCATTTTTAGAAATACTGATATCTCTGGTACTGGTATCGGTGGCTAGCTTGGGACTATATACCATCACGGCCGATATTGAGGTAAAGCAACATAATGCACTGCTAGCGGAAGGTGCAATGCACATTGTGAATGACCAGCTTGATCATTGGCGTCTAATTAATACGGATGCCCCGTGCACAGCAAGTCATGAGGAAAAGATTCAGCTGGCGAATATCACAGGGTGTTTGATTAATACAGAAGATACGCCTTACCAGCTCGAAGCGAAAACAACAAAAACTTTCACGGGAGTGACAGGACCATATGCAAAAGAAATAGAGGCGATAGTGAGTTGGAAAGATAACCGTGATGTTTCTCAGTCGTTAATCTTCTATTTTACGGCCTCTGTTTATCGACATAGCTAGGGCGATAATCCTTGAAACAATACGTTAGTTAGCCTCTTTGTATGTTTTTTGCGCGCCTGAAATATTTTTATTCAAAAAACCCTTGCGCCAAAAAATTACCTCTCTATAATGCGCTCTCGTTGGCACGGTAAGCCGCGCTAACAACGGCAATACAGACAAGCAAAACAAAATGCTTGACTCCATGTCAAAGTGGCGTATTATGCCACTCCTGCTCAACGATGAGCGGCGCTCTTTAACAATTTGACCTATGCAATCTGTGTGGGCACTCGTTGAGAATAGACAAAAAGATTTATTCGATACACTGAGTGACCAATACGATACAACTTTTATAGTTGTTCGGCACAGTCAATTCGTTTGTCTCGTAAGAGATAAACAAAACAGTAGTTATCGAGCYGTTTGTCTTT
>NZ_AQOD01000007.1 GCF_000513715.1 Salinivibrio socompensis S35 | reverse complement strand
TAGGCCTTGGTCAGATCTTCCGGTCCTCTATTCGGGGCGAGTTCGGTTCCGCTTGTTAACATGTCTTGTTTACTTTTTTCTTTTACCTTGACTGTACCCCGCTGAAGGGTCTGATTCAACGTCTTTTGTGTGTTGAGTCGCGGTTTTTGACTTCTTTTTCCCCTCGAATTTGCCAGAATCGGTGTCTTTTCTAGAAGATGCTGCTGCCGGCGAAGTATTTGCAGTGGCTTTTGTGGCAGCAGCCACAGAAGCGCCATTGGCGACGGCCACAGCTGCAGAAGAAGATGAGGAGGATTGGTCCTTAGAGGGCGATTTAGCCACATCGGGACGCTGATAAGCGGGCTTCCACAATGCCAGTGTCTGCCCGGGATAAATGGTATAAGGAGGCTGTAAATTATTATGCTCGATGATGTCGTCAATATCGCGATCCGTGATGTAAGCGATGTAGTAAAGCGTGTCGCCTTTTTTCACTTCATAATAGCTACCGCGATAGCTGCCTCTATCTACGCTGGTATAATCGGGCGTCACACTGGATACCGGCGCCGTCCTCGCCAGGAACAACCAGATAGAACAACTAATAGTGACAGAAAAAACGCGATTTTCATCTATTTTTAAACACAGCTCCATCGCTAAGACAGTTTATGCCAGTTCACCCGCAACAAGGGGAACAAATTTAACCGATTCAACCGTCTCGGTGTGGAACTTTGTTCCCTCACGTGTGACTTTCATCAGCGTTTGATCGGCATCACCAATGGGGATCAACATCACACCGCCGTCGTTGAGCTGTTCACACAAAGCCTCGGGGATGTTGGCCGCGGCGGCTGTCACCATAATGGCATCGTACGGCCCTTTCGTCGGCCAACCTTGCCATCCATCGCCATGCTTGGTGGAAACATTATAAATATCCAGCTGTTTAAGACGTCGCTTCGCCAGCATTTGTAATTGTTTGATCCGCTCGACAGAATAAACATGATCGACTAGGTTAGCGAGGATCGCAGTTTGATAACCGGACCCCGTGCCAATTTCCAAAATGCGACTATCACGTTGCAAATTGAGTAACGATGTCATCTTAGCCACAATATAAGGTTGTGAAATAGTTTGTCCCCAACCAATCGGTAACGCATTGTTCCCGTAGGCTTGGTGGGTCATGGCTTCAGAGACAAATAAGTGTCTAGGCACGGCCTGCATGGCATCTAAAACATCAGTGTTCGTCACACCTTGTTGTTGCAAAAATTGAATAAGTGATTGCGCTTGACTCAACGTCGGCTTCCTTTATCACTGAGTTTGAATCGATAGATAAGGCAGCCGCCTCATTGCGGCTCCCCCAATATGGTGCGCTAGTCCCCCAATATGGTGCGCTAGCGGGCTATTCTGTCAGCCATTGAGAAAACATACCTAGCGTATCATGGGCGGTTAAATCCACTTGCAGCGGCGTAATAGACACAAACTGATCAGCAATCGCATGGAAATCGGTTCCCGGCCCTGCGTCTTGGGTTTTCCCCGGCGCACCGATCCAGTATATCGGTTTACCACGCGGATCGCCTTGTTTTATCACGTCTTCTGCATGGTGGCGGGCGCCAAGACGGGTCACTTTCCAACCTGCAAGACTATCAACGGGCACATCCGGCACATTAATATTGATCAAACGGTGACTCGGTGCCGCATGGCGCTGATTCTTGGCTAAGAATTGTTTCACCACATGCGCTGCAGTTTCAAAGTGCTGATGGCCACAAAGCGAGACGGCAATGGCAGGCGCTCCAAGGAAAAATCCTTCTGTCGCAGCAGCCACCGTCCCCGAGTAAAGCACATCATCACCCAAATTCGCGCCATGATTGATCCCCGTAATCACAAAATCTGGCTCCCACGGCAGCAGCTCTCGCAGTGCCAGATGGACCGAATCCGTTGGCGTGCCTTGAACCGCATACCGTTGGGGGCCCAGCTCACGCACCCGTAATGGGTTTTCCAACGTTAACGAGTTCGAAGCCCCAGAACAATTACGGTCAGGCGCAGCGACCACCACATCAGCGATGGTCGATAACGTGTCGGTCAATGTTTGGATCCCTTGAGCATGATAACCGTCGTCGTTACTAATCAATATGCGCATCGCGCTCTCCTTGTTCATTTGCGATCACGACTTCTCGCATCACCGCCGTCGCAAAAGCCCCCGCCGGTAAAAAGAAACTCACGGTCAAGGTATCAGCTTCGTGCGTCCACGCCATAGATTGAGGCAGTAAACGCATCAAGCGACGGTCGTGACGCATGCGATTATCGCGGATCACCGCCAATAAATCGGGCTCTTGTTCCACCACATTTAGCTCAAACTGCTCAGCGTCAGCGGTGGTCGGTAACGCATTATCGCCCGTCATTGGCGCGGTAATATTTGGCTGTTGAAGACCTGCCTGCTCGGCCGTAAACATCTGGTTTTGTGTATCCAGACATAAGTCACCCACCAATGTTTGGTCAAACAAACTGGCGTTTAATCGGGCTGACACCACTTGGTTAAACAATAAAGAACGAGCCGCTGAGAGATAAAAGCTGCGTTTACTCTTATCCCGGACTTTACGCTCTCCACGCCCCCAAGCACGGGCTATTTCGACGTTATTGCCCTCGCGACCAAATCGCTGAGCGCCAAAATAATTGGGGACGCCTTCTTTCGTGATAGCTTCAAGGCGAGGGAGCAGTGCTTGTGGGTCGGTCAATTGACGAATACAAAGGGTAAATTGATTACCGATTAAATCGCCCGGGCGCAGTTTGTGCTGATGACGCGCGGTACCCTCAATACTGATAACCCCAGGATGGGTCTCGATAAAAGCCTGTAAGTCCGGATCGGCCTTGCCGGGAAGATGAACACTAAACCACTGCTCTGTCACCGCATGCCTGTCTTTTAGACCCGCCCAGCTGACTTGGCGTGAGCTTACCCCACACGCTTTAGCCAGCTCGTTAGCGACGTATTGGGTGTTTTCACCCCGCTTTTTAATTCGGACTAAAAAGTGTTCGCCTTGACCAGATGGGGTAAAACCGAGGGATTCTGAGACAATAAAATCGTCTGGAGATGCTTTTAAGGTCCCTGACTGTGTCGGCTGACCATGTAAGTAAGCTAAAGGTGCCAGTAAGTCTGTCATAGAGCCTCTTTATTCAGTAGGACAACCGCTTCACATGCGATGCCTTCTTTGCGGCCAGTAAAACCAAGGCGTTCTGAGGTTGTCGCTTTGACGTTGACCGCCTCAATCTCCACGCACAAATCCTTGGCGATCGCCGCGCGCATCGCTTGAATATGCGGACCCATTTTAGGCGCTTGGGCAATAATCGTGATATCTGCATTGCCGAGCAGATAGCCCTTGGCACGTACCTTAGTATAAACATCACGCAGCAACATCCGGCTATCGGCGCCTGCCCACTCATCACTGGTATCTGGATAATGCTGGCCAATATCGCCGGCGGCAATCGCCCCCAATAACGCATCGCAGAGCGCATGGAGGGCAACATCACCGTCTGAATGTGCGACAAGACCTTGCTCATAAGGTACTGGCACCCCCCCGATAATGACAGGGCCATCGCCCCCAAATTTATGCACGTCAAAGCCGTGTCCAATTCGCATCATAATTGGCCTTTTTGTTGTGAAAGGTAAAACGCCGCGAGCCACTGATCCTCTGGGTGAGTGACCTTAATATTGCTGGCACTCGCAGGCACCAGAATCGGATGTCCACCGCTCGCTTCAATCGCGGAGGCTTCGTCGGTGACCTGATCGCCTGCCTCTTCCAGTGCGCGTTTCAGTGTTTGCGTTAAAAACATTTGTGGGGTCAGAGCATGCCAAAGCGCTTCGCGTTCAACAGTATGCGCCACTTGCCCATGGACATTGGCGCGCTTCATAGTGTCTCTCACCGGCGCCGCTAACAAAGCACCATCTTGATGAGATTGCGCGCGCTCGATCAGTGCATCAATGTCTGAATGCGTTACACACGGTCGTGCCGCATCATGCACCATGACCCATTGGGTTGTCACCGCCGCCAGCCCGGCTTGTACCGAGGTCGCGCGAGTGGGCCCGCCGGTCACTACCTGAACGTCGTCATGGACGCTGAGACCGGTTTGCGCAAAGTAACTGTCGTCGGCGCTAATGACGACGACTACCGTACTAATCGCAGGGTGCGTCAGCAAACGCTCAACGGTATGCTGAATCAGGGTTTTGCCTGCTAAAGAGAGGTATTGTTTGGGACAGTCAGCCTGCATTCGACGTCCTACGCCGGCGGCAGGCACCACGGCGCTTATACCGGACCGCAAAGCGCCAGGCTGCAAAGAGGTTTGTTCGACCACAAGTTATCTTCTTTGTTGGAACCGCCTGCAGGCGGTCATTGGTTATTGTCTTGTATCGACCAATCGGAAAAATGTCTCGTCGGGTTTGATCATGCCAAGCTCATTACGTGCTCGCTCTTCAATCGCTTCTTGACCGCGTTTTAAATCCGCAATCTCTGCGTACATTTGTTGATTACGCGTCACGAGTTTTTGATTGGCTTGTTGCTGCACGGCGACATTGGCTTCAATTTGCCAGTAATCTGTCACGCCATTTTTGCCTAACCATAAATCGTATTGTAGCCAAACAAGCGTGAGAAATAGCGCAACCGATAGCAGCCTCATACCTGTACTCCTTCCAACATCGGCTCGACGTATTCACACCATGATATTATAACTGCATAGGCTAGCGGATCAGGTCGCTGGTGTCATGGTTTTCCTAAACGAAAAAAGCCGCCCCGTTAAACGGCGCGGCTTTTCCAATCAAAGTGTTTAAGTGCCGATTATTGGCCTTTCACTTCTTTTAGACCATTGAACGGTGCTTTTTCACCCAGCGCATCTTCGATACGGATAAGCTGGTTGTACTTAGCAACACGGTCAGAACGGCTCATCGAACCCGTTTTGATTTGACCTGCTGCCGTACCAACCGCCAAGTCAGCGATGGTCGCGTCTTCCGTTTCGCCTGAACGGTGAGAGATAACAGCGGTGTAACCGGCGTCTTTCGCCATCTTGATAGCAGCCAGTGTTTCAGTCAAAGAACCGATCTGGTTGAATTTGATCAAGATAGAGTTCGCCACACCTTTGTCGATACCTTCTTGGAGGATCTTGGTGTTGGTAACGAACAGGTCATCACCAACCAGCTGGAGTTTGTCGCCCAGCAGTTCTGTTTGGTGTTTAAAGCCGTCCCAGTCAGATTCGTCAAGGCCATCTTCGATAGACACGATTGGGTAATCTTCAGCCAGTTTAGCCAGATAGTGGTTAAACTCTTCTGAAGAGAAGGTCTTACCTTCACCTTTCATGTTGTAGATGCCTTGCTCCTTGTCATAGAACTCAGACGCAGCACAGTCCATCGCTAGGGTAATGTCTTTACCCAGCTCGTAGCCTGCTTGCTCAACCGCTTCTTTAATCGCGGCGAGGGCTGCTGCGTTTGACTCTAGGTTAGGCGCAAAACCCCCTTCATCACCCACACGCCGTGCTTAGGCCTTTGGCTTTCAGCACTTTTGCTAGGTTGTGGAACACTTCCGCACCAATGCGTAGCGCTTCTTTCAGCGTTTTAGCACCCACTGGCTGGATCATGAACTCTTGGATATCAACATTGTTATCCGCGTGCTCACCACCGTTTAAAATATTCATCATCGGTAATGGCATAGAGAACTGACCGCAGTGCCGTTAAGCTCAGCAATGTGCTCGAACAAAGGCATGCCTTTCGCCGCTGCCGCTGCTTTTGCGTTTGCCAAAGACACCGCTAGGATCGCGTTGGCACCAAACTGAGACTTGTTCTCTGTACCGTCGAGATCGATCATTACTTGGTCGATATCTGCTTGCGCTTTGGCATCTTTGCCCAGCAGTGCTTCTGCGATTGGGCCATTCACGGCTTCAATAGCTTTCAGTACGCCTTTACCCATGAAACGTGACTTATCACCATCACGCAGTTCTAGCGCTTCGCGAGAACCGGTAGAAGCACCAGAGGGTGCCGCCGCCATACCGACGAAACCACCTTCTAGGTGAACTTCCGCTTCAACGGTAGGATTACCGCGTGAATCAATAATTTCACGACCTAGAATTTTAACGATCTTAGACATTGTGATTCCTCTCGTCTGTCATTGTTTTTAAAAAGTAAAAAGCGGCCGCCCTCAGGACCACCGCTCGAATATCGTTTATAGTTCACCGCGCTGTTTTTTGCCTGCCGCAGCAACAAACCCAGCAAACAGTGGGTGGCCATCACGTGGCGTTGATGTGAACTCTGGGTGGAACTGACATGCCACAAACCAAGGATGTGCTGGGTTTTCAATAATCTCCACCAGCTTTTTATCGGCGGAAAGACCCGAGACGGCTAGCCCTGCTTTTTCGATTTTAGGAAGTAGCAGGTTATTCACTTCATAACGGTGGCGATGGCGCTCATGGATTTGGCTATTGCCATAGAGCTGATGCGCTTTCGACCCTTCGGCTAAGTGGCAAAGCTGCGCACCTAGACGCATGGTGCCGCCAAGATCCGAGGTCTCGCTGCGCTCTTCCACTTTCCCTTCTTCATCAACCCATTCAGTGATCAGGCCAACGACGGGATACGGACTTTCTTGGTTAAATTCGGTTGAGTTCGCGCCTTCCATCCCCGCAACATTTCGTGCGTATTCAATCAGTGCCACCTGCATGCCAAGACAAATACCAAGATAAGGCAATTTGTTTTCGCGTGCATATTGTGCCGCTATGATCTTACCTTCAATCCCTCGATCACCAAATCCACCGGGGACAAGAATCGCATCCAAATCCTGCAGCATTTCAGTGCCGCGGGTTTCAAGATCCTGAGAGTCCACGTATTTAATGTTGACGGTCAGACGGTTTTTCAACCCACCGTGTTTTAATGCTTCATTGACGGACTTATACGCATCCGGCAACTCGATGTATTTACCGACCATACCAATGGTGACTTCGCCCATTGGGTTGGCGTCTTCGTAGCTCACTTGCTCCCACTCTGACAAATCAGCGTCCGCGGCTTCAATACCAAAACGGTGGCATACCAAGTCATCCAACCCTTGTGAACGAATAATCGAGGGTATCTTATAGATGGAGTCTACGTCTTTCATGGTAATCACGGCTTTTCCCGGCACGTTACAGAACAGTGCAATCTTAGCGCGCTCGTTCGCCGGGATCGTTCGCTCGCTACGACACACCAAAACATCTGGCTGGATACCAATCGACAGTAGCTCTTTTACGGAATGCTGCGTTGGCTTGGTTTTCACTTCACCCGCAGCGGCCAAATAAGGCACTAATGTCAGGTGCATGAACATGGTGTGCTCACGACCTACATCCACCGTCAACTGACGAATGGCTTCTAAAAATGGTAATGATTCAATATCACCGACCGTACCACCGATTTCTACGATTACAATATCGTGACCTTCACCGCCTGCGACGATGCGATCTTTGATCGAGTTGGTAATATGCGGGATCACCTGAATGGTCGCCCCCAGGTAGTCTCCACGGCGCTCTTTACGCAGTACATCCGCATATACACGGCCCGAGGTAAAGTTATTACGCTTGGTCATTTTGGTGCGAATGAAGCGCTCGTAGTGACCGAGATCAAGGTCGGTCTCTGCGCCGTCTTCCGTGACGAATACTTCCCCGTGCTGGGTAGGGCTCATTGTCCCTGGATCCACGTTAATATAAGGGTCGAGTTTCATGATGGTGACGTTAAGGCCACGCGCTTCAAGAATGGCTGCTAATGAGGCTGCAGCAATACCCTTACCGAGGAGGATACAACACCGCCCGTAACAAAAATGTAGTTCGTCGTCATGCTAAACCTGAGAGTTGGATTTAGAGGAAATTAATGGAGTTCTGGACGGGACAATATGATACCAGACCCCACTGACTCCCACAATGTGAAAGCTACCACACACCCTGGTGTTTTTAATTGTCACAAATCAATTATGCCAATAACAGGATATCGCCTTACTCGTCTTTTTTTACCGCTTGCCACGCCGATTCTAGTTCATCTAGCTGATATTTTTGAATATTTTTTCCATTATTACGTAAGTGACTTTCAACGCCACGAAAGCGACGTTCAAATTTTTGATTGGCCACACGTAACGCTTGCTCCGCATCAGTGCCTAAGTGACGTGCGACATTAACGACGGCAAACAAAAGATCGCCAATTTCTTCTTCCACACGGGTTGCGTCAACATGCGTCTGTGCCAATTCGTGTTCGACTTCTTCCAGCTCTTCGCGCACCTTGTCGATCACCGGTGCCACGGTTGACCAATCAAATCCGACCCGTGCACACCGTTTTTGTAGTTTATGGGCGCGGGTTAACGCGGGAAGTCCCTGAGTCACGCCATCTAATACACTGCTGGATTGGGTTGACGGCATTTTTTCTGCGCGCTCTTGCGCCTTGATACCTTCCCAATCTGGCGTAGTCAACGGCTTACCGTCCGCGTCTTTGGGGCCAAACACATGAGGATGACGACGGGTGAGCTTATCGCAAACCGCATTGACGACATCAATCAAAATCAAATCGATTTTGTTCCCGCCCCAATTGACTGTAGAACACAATTTGAAAAAGGAGATCGCCTAACTCATCTTTTAGATCCGACCAGTGCTCACGCTCAATGGCGTCAGCCACTTCGTACGCTTCTTCCAAAGTATGAGGCACGATAGAAGCAAAGGTTTGTGCCTTGTCCCAGTCACAGCCGTGATTGGGATCGCGTAAGGTCGCCATTATCGTCAGTAAGTCGTCAATTGACGTCATAGGAAGGTTCCTTCATGAAAAAACGCCCTGTCGAAACAGGGCGAGTGCATTAGCGGAGACGTTTTGCTTCAACCACGTCTTTGACTTGCTCAAGCCGGTTCACAACGCGGCTTAAGGTATCCAAGTCGGAGATTTCAAGATCAAAATCCATGATCGACATTTGCTTTTTATAATCAACCCGGCTTTGCATCCCAGCTACACGCGCTTTCTCGTTACTCAACACCGTGTTGATATCCTTGACCAACCCTGTTCGCTCGTTAGCAGAAAGGCGAATGCGTACATGGTATTGACCAATATGGCCTTTCCCCCATACCGTCGCAATGATCCGCTCTGGCGCGTGATGGCTCAGTTCGTTGAGTTGTTCACAGTCCGCGCGATGGACAGAAATGCCACGCCCTTGGGTGACAAAGCCTTTAATTTCATCGCCCGGTAACGGTTGGCAACAGCGCGCGAGGTGCGTCATCAGGTTATCGACCCCTTCGACAACCACCGCATCGCGGTGGGCTTTGCCTGTATTTGGCTTTTGTTCGCTCTGCTGCAGCTTTTCCAACAACTGCTGCTCTTCTTCTTCCAGGCTCGGTTTATTAATCAGGCCATTAATATGATTAACGACTTGATTAATACGTAAGTCTCCACTACCGACTCCGGCATAAATCTCATCCAACGTATTGACGTTAAAGCGTTTTAACGCCAGACTAGCATCTTTACTGGTGCCCCCGATTTTTTGCAACTCAGTGTCTAAGATCTCCTTACCGGCCGCAATGTTCTTGTCTTTGTCTTGTTTACGGAACCAGGCATTTATCTTGGCACGTGCGCGGCTTGAATTAACAAATCCATGACTGGGGTTAAGCCAATCTCGTGAAGGATTAGGCTCTTTTTGCGTGATAATTTCAACTTGATCTCCCATTTGTAGGTGATAGGTAAAGGGAACAATCCGCCCCTCAACTTTGGCACCAATACAACGGTGACCCACTTCTGAATGAATGTGGTAAGCAAAATCAAGCGGCGTCGCACCGCTGGGTAAGTCAACGACATCGCCGCGTGGAGTAAAAGCATAAACCCGGTCGTCGAAAACTTGGCTACGCAATTCATCGAGCATCTCGCCCGAGTCAGACATTTCTTCTTGCCAAGCTAATAACTTACGCAGCCAGGTAATTTTTTCGTCTATACCCACTGCGACCGCTGGCTGAGCCTTCTTTGTATTTCCAATGCGCCGCCACACCTAGCTCCGCGTCATCGTGCATTTGTTTGGTGCGGATTTGAATTTCAACCGGCTTGCCTTCTGGCCCCAACACCACGGTGTGAATGGACTGATAACCATTTGGCTTAGGGTTAGCGACGTAATCATCAAACTCTTTAGGCAGGTGACGGTACTGGGTATGAACCGCCCCTAATGCGGCATAGCAATCCTGTAATTGATCGGCAATGATGCGCACTGCACGCACGTCAAACAACTCATCAAATTCTAGATTTTTCTTCTGCATCTTGCGCCAGATACTGTAAATATGCTTCGGACGTCCGTATACTTTCGCATTGATATTAGACACTTCCATCGCCTGTTGTAAGCCTTCGACAAAGGCACTGATATAGTTTTCACGATCAATGCGTCGCTCAGCCAACTGCTTGGCAATTTGCTTATAGGTTTGTGCGTGTTGATAACGAAACGCGTAATCTTCGATCTCCCACTTTAACTGACCGATCCCTAACCGGTTAGCTAAAGGCGCGTAGATATTCGCACTCTCTTTCGCGGCTTGTTGACGCACCGCTTCGGGCGCATCCTTCACTTCACGTAAATGGCAAATACGCTCAGCCAGTTTAATGACCACGCAGCGGAAGTCTTCCACCATAGAAAGCAACATGCGGCGAACATTATCGACTTGTGACGAGGTGGCTTCATTGTCGGCTTGGGTGTTTAAATGCCGAATAGCCGCTGTTTGCTGCACACCACGGATAAGGTTGACGATCGACATCGAGTAGTCGTCCGCGAGTGTATCTAGGCTAACAAGTTTCGCGTCGACCACAGGGAATAATAAGGCGGCCAACAAGGTGTCGGCATCCATGCTTAAGGTGACGAGGATTTCGATCATCTCTCGGCCTCGCCACAAAGGCTGGCTGAGTGCGGATTCATCTTCACTCAGTGTTCTACAATATTGGTAGCCGTCTAGCAAGGCTTGTGTCGTCGATGCGTCTTGCCCGAGTCGCTTAACCCAGGTGTTAAGCTCAAATGCTTCGTCTTCGTGTAGGTGGGCTTCTCGTACCGCAACCATAACTGTTCCTATCCTTAACTCTCGTACTGACAAGAGAGGCATGTCCATCACGACAAGCCACTAAGCGCCTATGCCCGCTTACTCGTCACCGGCTTAAACAAGGCCATCGATTCCATGTGCCTGTTTGTGGAAACATATCCAGCATCCCTAATTTGACCAATGCATAGCCATTATCGAGCATCACACGGGCATCCCGCGCTAACGTGGCTGGATTACAGGACACATAAACAACATGTGAAGCATTAGATTGTGCCACAAAGTCTATAACACCCGCAGCCCCTGCACGTGCCGGATCAAGTAATATTTTGGTAAAATCGCAGTGGGTCCAATCCCCCTCCAACGTATCACTATTTAGATCTGCCTGATAAAAGTGTGTGTTATCACAACCGTTTAACTGCGCGTTATCTGCCGCCTGATTCACCATAGCTTGCACGCCTTCTACACCGACAACTTGGCTGACCTGTTTGGCGACCGGGACACTAAAATTACCCAATCCACAAAACAGAATCCAAGATTCGATCGTCTTTCTCCAGCGCTAACCAATCCAGCGCCTGTGACACCATGTCCTGATTGACAGCAGGATTGACCTGAATAAAATCATTCGGTTCAAACGCTAGCCGACATCCGGCCACCAGGTAGTGAGGCGCGACGCCAATAAGGCGTTCGGGCGCAGCATCCCCTTGATGTAAGTAAAGGGTACAGTCTTGGGTGTCCGCCCATTCACGCAGCGCTTGACGGTCATCATTGTGCAACACCTTCATGGTACGCAATGACACCACCGCGGTGTTATCGGCATCAATCAGATCAAGATGGCCCAAAATGCGTCGGCCGCGTAAGCCATCGAGACACGGGCGCAAGCGCGCAAGCAACGTATTCAGTGGTTCATTAAGCACTGGACAATGGGTGACATTGATAATCGCACTGCGCTGACGGGCGCGAAACCCCATCGCCAATGCGCCCTTTTTATCGACGTGCAGGCTGATGCGTGCACGACGCCGATACTGCCATGGCGTATCGATAATAGAGGCCGATAGTGTCGGCTCTCCTCCAGCGAATTTTTGTATGAGCTCATTCAGTGTTTGCTGCTTATGCGCAATCTGCCCTTCATGCTTAGTTGGCTGAAGCTACAACCGCCGCATTGCTGATAAACCGGACACCCTGGCTCAACACGTTGTGTTGCGTGGCTGTCGAGTTTGATTAACTGGCCACGCGCATATTGCCGCTTTTGCTCGGTCAGCTGTACCAAGCGTGCTCCCCCGGTAAGGCACCTGGGACAAATACCGGCTTTTTCTGCAAAAAGCCCACGCCATCGCCATGGTGATCCAAGCGTTTGATGGTTATCAGCTGATGCTTTTGCTCAATTTTTTTGTTTTTTTCGGGCTTAAAAAAGCGCGCCATTTTGTATTCCAGTGTTTAAAGCTTGTTACCAAGCCAGTCAAGAGATCCTGCCAGTGGGAGTTGTGATAGTTCGCTGACTATTTTGTGATTGAATCATGTACACTGGCGCTAAATGTCGTGATTATTTTCCCATAGTTTATCTAGCATGACCAAATATGGCCTCCGCACTCGTGTCTCTGTACTCACTATTGCACCGACACTTATTGTTGGACTGTTACTCAGTGCGTTTTTTACCAGCACCCGCTATCAAGACCTTGAGCAGCAACTCACCGTTACCGGCTCAGCGATTATAGAACCACTCGCCATTGCAAGCGAAGTGGGGTTGAAAAATGATAGTCGTGAAAATGTGCGGCGGCTCATCGGCTTTGCCCACCGTCAGCATTCTCAGTTTGTGCGCAGCATTGCTGTTTTCGATCGTCGCAATGAGCTTTTTGTGACCTCCAACTACCATCGTAACCTCGCCATGCTCTCGGTCGATAGCGGCCAGCCTATCCCTACGCAATTACAAGTGAGCCAGCAGCAGGATACCTTGATTCTACGCGCGCCGATTTTAGAAATTGGACGCTTTACCCCAGGGCTCAATGTCGAGCGCCCCTTGGGGTATATTGCGATGGAGTTAGATCTTAGCTCGGTACGGTTAAAACAGTACCAGGAAATGATCACGGCGCTGGTGATGGTTGCGCTAGGCGGGATTCTCTCCTGCTTTTTCGCTATCGTCTCATTGCCTGATCGTGACTCACCCAACATTTGGGCAACATGGTGACTTTAGTCGATAGAATTCGGCGAGGCCATCTCGACGTGCGGATTGAAGGCGAGCTGCTCGGTGAGCTTGATACCTTAAAAAACGGCATCAATGCGATGGCGATCTCATTGTCCGAATACCATTTAGAAATGCAACAAAGCATTGATCAGGCGACCAGTGATCTGCGCGAAACCCTAGAGCAGCTCGAGATCCAAAATGTCGAATTAGATATCGCCAAGAAAAATGCTCAGGAAGCCGCACGGGTTAAATCTGAGTTCCTCGCCAATATGTCACATGAGCTGCGCACGCCGCTCAACGGGGTGATTGGCTTTACGCGCCAAATGCTAAAAACCGAGCTCAGTAGTAGTCAGCGAGATTACCTTCTCACCATTGAAAAATCCGCCAATAATCTGCTAACCATCATCAATGACATCCTAGATTTCTCAAAACTGGAAGCGGGTAAGCTGCTGTTAGAGAACATTCCATTTGACGTGCAAGACATGCTCGACGAAGTCATGCGTCTGCTCGCGCCGATGGCGCACGAGAAAGGGCTAGAGCTCACCCTACGCACCGATGCGCGGATTCCGGCCGGTGCTGTGGGCGATCCGCTGCGCATTCAACAAGTGTTGATCAACCTGATTGGTAACGCCGCAAAATTTACCGAACGGGGCAATATTGATGTCAGTATCGATCTTAAACAGCTGCACGATGAAACCGTCGAACTCCAATTGATGGTCAAAGACACCGGCATTGGCATCTCTGAACGTCAACAAGCGCAGCTGTTCCAAGCGTTTAGACAAGCCGACGCCAGTATCTCACGCCGTTATGGCGGTACCGGGCTCGGGCTTGTGATCACGCAAAAATTAGTCCAACAAATGGGCGGCGATATTGGCTTTACCAGCCGCCTTCACCAAGGCTCATCATTCTGGTTTACCTTACAGCTAACACAAACCGATTTACCGGTGTCGCAGCCACTCGATATTGAGCCTTTAGTCGGGCGCGATATTCTGATCGTGGAACCCAATGCGCGTACCAGAGAGATTTTGCGCAAGCGCCTGAGCCAAGTGGGCCTTAACGTTGATACCGCATCCGGCACCCACGTGCTCACTGACCACAGGTATCACTTTGCACTGCTTTGTTTTGATGCCGGTAGCATGCCCGCATTGAGTGAGATGCAAGCCGCGGTCAGTGTCTGTGAGCATCATGCACAGTCAGTCGTTGTCTGCTTACCCACCACTGAGTTAGAAGCGTCCGAACACCTTTTGAAAGCAGGCGTTCGTGCGTGTATCGCCAAGCCCATTCCGCAGCGCAAACTCTTAGAAACGCTACTGGGATCACCAGAGCCGGCACCTTTACCTTTACCTAAACCGAGTACCACACAAAAAGCCCCATATACCGTGATGACGGTCGATGATAACCCCGCAAACTTGAAACTGATCACGGCATTATTGGCTGAACGGGTGGAGGAAGTCGTGACCGCACATGATGGAGCCAAAGCCCTGTCACTGGCACACCAACACGCGTTTGATATCATTTTAATGGATATTCAAATGCCAGAAATGGACGGTGTAACGGCGAGTCAGGAAATCCGCAAAGCCGGACTCAACCAGCAAACGCCGATTGTCGCGGTAACCGCGCATGCAATGCCTGGTGAACGTGAGCGCCTCCTTGATGCGGGGATGGACGATTACCTCACCAAACCCATTGAAGAGGCAATGTTAGAAAGCACCCTGAGTCGTTGGTTGCATTTGGATGAAACAGCGGTATCTCATCATCAGGCAGCGCCACTGCCGAGCCCGGTTAACCAGGATCACAATGCTCGCCATCTGGATTGGCAGCGGGCGCTCAACCAAGCAGCGGGCAAGGCCGATCTCGCCAAAGAAATGCTAGATATGCTGCTCGCCTCGTTTACGTCGGTGAAAAAGGTCGTCGCCAGTGCGTTGGCGGGAGAGTCGGAGACCGATAGCTTATGGCAAGCCATTCACAAGCTTCACGGCAGCTGTGCGTATAGCGGCGTGCCACAACTGAAACGTCTATGTCACGAGTTGGAAACCCAATTAAAAGCGGGGGCCGACATCGCGGCCGTCGAGCCTGAGCTGTTAGAGCTCCAAGATGAAATTACACACATTGAGCAGTTGGCACCGCAGTATCTCGACAACGCGCAGGACTGTTAACCGGTTTCTAAGATAACATAGGCGACCGCGTAGGCCTTTTCATCCGATAAGGTCAACCAACAGTGCTCAACGCTACGCTCGCGTGCCAATTGGGCGGCGCGGCCAGAGAGCGTTAAGGCGGGCTGACCGGAAGCATGATTGGTGATAGTGAAATCGTGAAAGGTGACGCCATTCGCTATTCCGGTACCCAACGCTTTTGCCGCCGCTTCTTTAGCAGCAAAGCGTTTGGCCAGGTAACGACCGGGCGCCTGAAGGGTTGCCATCTGGGCCTGCTCACTTTCGGTCAGAATCCGATCAGCAAAGCGTGATTGGCGTGCAAAGGCTTTTTCCACACGCGCAATCTCAACAATGTCTGTGCCAATCCCAACAATAGCCATTTAGCGACGCGCCGCTTCCATAATGGCCTTCATGTCCGCCACCGCTTTTTGCAAGCCATCAAACATCGCGCGACCAATGATCGCATGACCAATATTCAGTTCGTGCATTTCTGGCATCGCTGCAATCGGTGTGACGTTATGATACGTGAGGCCATGCCCCGCGTTCACTTTCATCCCCAGATCGACAGCAGAGCTCGCCGCCGCGGAGATCTTTTTAAGCTCAGCTTGACGATCGCTGTCATTGGTTGCATCTGCGTAGTGCCCCGTATGCAGTTCAATAAAGGGCGCACCACATTGGTGAGCGGCTTCAATTTGCTTGCGATCCGCATCAATAAAAAGAGACACCTTGATCCCAGCCTCGGTCAGCCTCTTGGTCGCCGCTTTCACTTTATCCAACTGTCCCGCCACATCCAAGCCCCCTTCGGTCGTGAGCTCTTCACGTTTTTCTGGGACCAGACAAACAAATTCAGGTTGAACCTCTAACGCAATCTCAACCATTTCATCGGTCACCGCCATTTCCAGGTTCATACGGGTTTGTAGCGTTTCTTTGAGTAAGCGAACATCGCGATCAGTAATGTGGCGACGATCTTCGCGAAGATGCACAGTGATCCCTGCCGCCCCGGCACGCTCCGCCAATTCCGCAGCATGAACCGATCCGGATACGCGGTACCGCGCGCATTACGCACCGTCGCGACGTGGTCAATGTTCACACCTAGGTAAATTTTATCCATGATTATTTCCTTCTAAACAATTCTCTGCTTTTGAGCGGCTTGGGGCCAAGATAAGGCTTGAGCGCCATGCGTGTAAAACGCTTTGCAGCGCGCAGCTGTGCCACCGTTTCAAAGTGTCGTGTCGCTAAGGCCCGCAGATCTGCCCCGGTAAATTGCCGATGCTGGCTTTTCATGATCGACGCGACAAAGCCCTGCTGCTCTCGATATAGATACGTCATATTATCGTTGATCGGGTCGCCACTACCAGCACAATGAAGAAAATCAACACCATAGCCGAGCGCTTCCAGTAACGACAACTCAAAGCAGCGCAATGCAGGCTCTGGGTTGTGATAGCGGGCAAGCTGGGTCAATGCGGTGACATAATCGAAAAATAACGCCGGGTAAGGAATATGAGGCTCAAGCACCCGCATAACCAGCTCATTGAGATAAAAGCCAGAATACAATGCGTTGCCTGATAAAGGCAGCGCGAGGCCTGTTGCCTCAGCACTGCGCAGTGTACGTAGTTCACCACGCCCGCCCCACTTGAGCAGTAAGGGAGTAAAAGGTTGTAACGCCCCTTTTGTCGCCGAACGGGGGCGACGTGCCCCTTTCGCGAGAAGCGTAATACGCCCCCTCGTATTCAGAGAACACGTCCAAGAGTAGGCTCGATTCACTATAAGGCGCGAATGCAGCACAAAGCCACGTTGAAAGCCGTCCACTCACCCTCTCCTGAGTGCATGGCCCCGATGTTCGGGCCAATTAGAGATCGTCGATATAACCCAAGCTGCGCAAGGCGCGTTCGTCATCAGCCCAGCCGGATTTCACTTTGACCCAAAGCTCAAGGTAGACCTTACGCTCGAACAGATCTTCCATGTCTAAGCGCGCCTCTCGGCCAATCCGTTTGATCTTTTCGCCGCCTTTACCAATGACCATTTTCTTCTGACCAGTACGTTCAACTAAAATCAAACCATTAATATGAAACCCATCGGTTTGTGGGTTGTAGTCAAAACGTTCAATTTCAACGGTTACCGAATAAGGCAGTTCTTCACCGGTAAAACGCATCAGCTTTTCACGGATAATTTCTGAGGCCATAAAACGCTGAGAGCGGTCAGTCACATATTCTTCAGGGAAGTAGAATTCAGACTCAGGCAACGCATCACGGACACGCTGCTCCACTACATCAATGTTGGTTCCGGTTTTTGCTGAAACAGGGATCACGTCGACAAACGGCATCTTCTCCGACAGCGTTGTA
>NZ_AQOD01000006.1 GCF_000513715.1 Salinivibrio socompensis S35 | reverse complement strand
GTGACGGCGCTAGAGGAAAATCAGCGGATAAAGGGAAAATCTGTTTGCTTATGCCGATGCAATTCTGTACTATCTCGCGCCTGATTCTCGGTCTTTTATTTTTCGTTCCTTGCTTCCGCTGGACGACCGGGCCAATTGTGGAAGCTGATTAATCCGTAAGGAGCAACTCAATGCGTCATTACGAAATCGTATTCATGGTGCACCCTGATCAGAGCGAGCAAGTTGCTGGCATGATCGAGCGTTACACTGCGTCTATCAAAGATGCAGGCGGTCAAATCCATCGTCTAGAAGACTGGGGTCGTCGTCAACTGGCTTACCCAATCAACAAGCTGCACAAAGCTCACTATGTTCTGATGAACGTAGAAGCTGAGCAGTCTGTGATTGACGAGCTAGAAAGCACGTTCCGCTTCAACGATGCGGTGATCCGTAACATGGTCATGCGTACCAAAGACGCTATCACTGAGCCATCTGTCATGATGAAGGCTAAAGAAGAGCGTACTACTAAGCGTGAAGATCGCCCTGAGCGTGAAGAGCGCACAGAAGCGAAATCAGAAGCAACAGCTGAAGCGCAAGCTGAAGGCGAAAACGCAGCTGAGTAATTGCTGTGATGACCAATCGGTTGGAGCTTGCTGGTGTTATCAGTAAAGCGCCGGTCCATCGCCAGAGCCCTGCAGGCGTTCCGCACTGTCACTTTGTGTTAGAGCATCGTTCCTCGCAGGTTGAAGCTGATTTTCCTCGACAAGTGTTCTGTCGCTTATCTGTGGTTATCAGTGGTCAAAGGTCAACACAACAAACGCAACATTTAGCTCTAGGTAGCACTATCAATGGTAAGTGGTTTTTGGCTTACCAGACCAGCCGTCAAGGCGAGGGAAAATTGGTATTGCATGCCGACACTATTATAGACATTTAGATCAGGAGATAAGCCCATGGCACGTTTCTTCCGTCGTCGTAAATTCTGCCGTTTCACTGCAGAAGGCGTCACAGAGATCGACTACAAAGACGTAGCGACTCTAAAAAACTACATTACCGAATCAGGTAAAATCGTACCTAGCCGTATCACTGGTACTCGTGCTAAGTATCAGCGTCAACTGGCTCGTGCTATCAAGCGCGCTCGTTACCTGGCCCTGCTGCCGTACACTGACAAGCATCAGTAATCGGAACTGTCCAAGTTAGAGAGGATTGAAGAATGCAAGTTATTCTACTTGATAAAATCGGTAACCTGGGTGGCCTAGGTGATCAGGTAACTGTTAAATCTGGTTACGCACGTAACTTCCTTATCCCTCAGGGTAAAGCAGTTATGGCAACCAAAGCCAACATCGAACATTTTGAAGCGCGTCGTGCTGACCTAGAAGCAAAAGTTGCAGAGCAACTGGCTGCTGCTCAAGCGCGTGCTGAGAAAGTTGAAGCACTAGAAGCGGTTGAAATCGCTTCGAAAGCGGGTGATGGAGGTAAACTGTTTGGTTCTATCGGTACCCGTGATATCGCTGACGCTGTGACCGCAGCGGGCGTTGAAATTGCGAAAAACGAAGTTCGTCTACCAGAAGGCGCACTGCGTCACACTGGCGAATACGAAATCAGTGTGCAGCTGCACTATGATGTTTTCGCGACCGTCAACGTGAACGTTGTTGCTATGTAATCAGCAACAAGGTTTCGATAAAAAGCCAGCCCTCGGGTTGGCTTTTTGTTTTTTAAGCGGTTTATAACCATTGGTAACGAATACCGACTGTGAACATACTGTCGTGATTTTTTAGCCCCGGAGGGACATCTGTCATATAAGTATGCTTGCTGGTGATTTTGGTCGATAGCTTTTCAGTAATGGTCGACGCCAAAGTGAGCGAACCTTCGACACTGGTATTACTGCCGCCCGAAATCACAACGCTTCTCCCTTCCAAGCTGACATTATCGAGCATGTGCCATTCTCCTCTTGCCTGCGCACGTATCACCGATTCACTGACCGAGTAGGGCATGATCAAATCGTCATCATCAATTTCATCGACGTTCGGTTGTTGGTAACGAAAACCTGGGCCTATCTCGGTGCTTAATGTGACGTGCGTGTTTTCAAACCACTGATAGCCTAACCCCGTCGCCAGCATAAAATCGTCATAATAAGGGCCGTACCGGTCAGACACATAAGTGGCATTGAGTAGTGCATAGCTTCTCGCCCCAAGTCGCATATTGGCTTGCGATTCTAGCTCTGTTTTACGTTTGTCTTCTTCGCCATCTTTTTCAACTTGTAACAGACTAATGCTGGCTTGATAACTATATTGCTCAACCTTGTATTGGCCATTGAGCGCATTATTGATGGTTTGAGAATCTGAATTGCCCCCAAGACGTTGATAGCCTAGCGAAATATCAGCTGACCAAGGGGACTCAGATGTTTTATTATCATCGCTCGCATAGGCAGGGATCCCGAATATCATCCAAATTGATAGCCACACGGGCTGACAAAAAGACTTCACTACATTCATCTCACGCAATCTAAGGCGCCGCTATGCTAAGTGCTGTCTGCATTGGGAGAGTCAAATTTGGGTTAGAATTCGAGGGTGTCATTCAGCGTTTGGAAAAAAATGTCGCATGGGGCAGCGTCTCGCGAGGACAGCGGGTATAATGACCTCCATTAGCAATAGGTGAGTTTTTATGGCAGACAATCGTAAACCCGCAAAAGATCAGCAAGTCGCTAACCTCAAAGTGCCACCACATTCGATAGAGGCCGAGCAGTCGGTTTTAGGTGGTTTAATGTTGGATAATGAACGCTGGGATGCGGTTGCGGAAAAAGTCGTCGGCCATGATTTTTATAGCCGGCCCCATCGGTTGATTTATGAATCGACAAAATCGCTGCTTGATGAAGGTAAGCCGCTGGATCTCATTACCCTATCCGAGCATCTAGAAAAGTCTGGCCATTTGGATGATGTGGGTGGGTTCGCGTATTTGGCCGAGTTGGCAAAAAACACCCCCAGTGCCGCTAACATTGTGGCGTATGCGGATATCGTCCGTGAGCGTGCGATGGTGCGTAATCTGATTGGGGTAGCCAATGAAATTGCCGATGCCGGTTATGATACCCAAGGGCGAAGCTCCGAAGACTTGCTCGATATGGCGGAGAGTAAAGTCTTCGCGATTGCAGAATCACGCACCAGTGAAACCGAAGGCCCACAGCACATAGATTCGGTACTGAGCAAAACGCTAGAACGCATTGAAGAGCTGTTCAAATCGCCTCAAGACGGCGTCACGGGCGTATCGACCGGCTTTACCGATCTCAATAAGAAAACGGCAGGTTTGCAAATCATCCGATTTGATCATTGTGGCTGCCCGTCCATCGATGGGTAAAACCACCTTTGCGATGAACTTGTGTGAAAACGCGGCGATGGATCAAGATAAACCTGTTCTGATTTTCTCGCTCGAGATGCCAGCTGAACAGCTGATGATGCGGATGTTGGCGTCGTTGTCCCGCGTTGATCAAACCAAGATCCGAACCGGCCAATTGGATGATGAAGATTGGGCGCGTATCTCGTCATCAATGGGGATCTTGATGCAAAAAAAGAACATGTATATTGATGATAGCTCAGGATTGACGCCTGCCGAAATTCGCTCACGCTCTCGTCGAGTTGCACGTGAGCATGGTGGCGTCAGTATGATCATGGTCGATTATTTGCAACTGATGCGAGTACCGGGTTTACAAGAAAATCGGACCTTAGAAATTGCCGAGATCTCGCGCTCGCTTAAAGCGTTGGCTAAAGAGCTGAACGTGCCTGTAGTCGCGTTATCGCAGCTTAACCGTTCGTTGGAGCAGCGTGCAGATAAGCGCCCCGTTAACTCGGATTTGCGTGAGTCGGGCGCGATTGAGCAGGATGCTGATTTGATCATGTTTATCTACCGTGACGAAGTCTACAACCCAGAAAGTGCAATGAAAGGAATGGCGGAAATCCTGATTGGTAAACAGCGTAACGGCCCAATTGGTAGCGTGCGCTTGACCTTCCAAGGCCAATATTCACGCTTTGATAACTATGCAGGACCCGCGTTTGATGACGAATAATCCTTTTATCATGACCAACGCCGCTAAGGCCATCATTGACCCTGACGCCATGGTGCATAACATTCAGGTGATGCGCCGCAAAGCGCCGGACAGCAAAGTGATGACAGTGGTCAAATCGGACGGTTATGGCCATGGATTAACCTCAGTGGCGACGACGCTGGCACCCTATAGCGACGCCTTTGGGGTCGCACGGATAGAAGAAGCACTGACGCTGCGCCAAGCGGGAGTCACTTTGCCCATTGTGCTACTTGAAGGTTTCTACGAAGCGGATGAACTGCCGTTATTGGTTGAACACCAACTAACCGCGACGGTGCACTGTGATGAGCAAGTGGCGATGCTGACACAGGCGACACTGCCTTCGCCTTTATCGGTATGGTTAAAAGTGGATTCAGGCATGCACCGTTTAGGTTTTGAGCCCGATCAGGTCCCTGGTGCACTTTCTGCCTTGCACGCCTGCGTCAATGTAGTGTCTGAGATTGGTTTCTTGAGCCATTTTGGCTGTGCGGATGAAATGGATAACCCTATCACCCAAGCACAAATTAACACCTTTACCCATGTGACGGACGGGCAGCTTGGTGAGCGATCATTGGCTGCATCATCCGGTACCTTATTTTGGCCGCAAAGCCATTTTGATTGGGTGCGTCCTGGTATTTGCCTGTATGGGATTTCGTCGCGTATCGAGTTAACCGGCGCAGAACTTGGCTTGAAACCGGCGATGCGCCTCACGTCGCGTGTGATGGCGGTGCGCCGCCTAAAAGCCGGTGAACCCGTTGGTTATGGCGCGCGCTGGCGCACGGAGCGCGACACCCTCATTGGGGTGATAGCAATTGGTTATGGGGATGGTTATCCACGGTTGGCCCCGGATGGAACCCCCGTATGGCTCAATGGTCGCGAAGTGCCACTTGCTGGGCGGGTCTCGATGGATATGATCACCGTTGACCTTGGCCCTGATGCGACTGACAAAGTCGGCGACGAAGCTGTATTGTGGGGGCCTGAGCTCCCGGTTGAGCGTATCGCGCGCTTGGTTGATACCATCGGTTATGAACTCGTCTGCCAGGTGACGGGCCGCGTGCCGCGTCAATATCTAACCTGCACGTCGTCGATCCCGCCGGCGGTGAGCTCAAACCAGTGATACGCTAACCGTCTCGGTCTATCCTGTGTCGGTTGGTTAGCCTGCGGCAGACGCACCTTGAAGTGTGACCACGAGTGTACGTGAACCGCCTTTATTGCGATGCTCACCCAGATAAACCCCCTGCCACGTGCCGAGATTGAGATACCCCTGGGTGATAGGGACAGTGACACTGGCACCCAGTAAAGATGCCTTAATATGTGCCGGCATATCATCATCACCTTCATAAGTATGGCGATAATAGGGCGCGCGCTCGGGCACTGAGTGATTAAAATGAGATTCCATATCTTGGCGCACGGTGGGGTCGGCATTCTCATTGAGGGTTAAACTGGCTGAGGTATGTTTGATAAATACCTGCATCATTCCCATCTCTATATGATGCAACATCGGTAGCGCGTCGACGATTTCATCGGTAATGAGGTGAAAGCCACGAGGGCGGGCGCGCAAGCGAATTTCAGTTTGATACCACATAAGCAATCCTTGTTGTGATCTCTATCGTAACCAGTTAGCCCAAAGGCGATCCCACTATTCTATGATTAATCGCAACCTACTCACAGCGATTGCATGTGAGAATCGAGCCATGATTATGTAATATTACACCAATGACCGCTGCGTACAGCGTGGTGGTGGCGACGTTATACAGGATCCTTGCCTGCTGTGATACCCACAGCAGCACTCTCAACGCGATTTGGATGACATGATGCTAAAGACAACGAACCCCACTCAAACCGTGGCGTGGCAATCACTGACCGCCCATTTTGAAGAAGCACAGGACTATACACTGGCGGATCTGTTTGCGGATAACCCAGACCGATTTGCCCATTTCTCAACGCAATTCGAAGACAGCATTCTGTTGGATTATTCCAAAAACTTGATCAGCGAAGAAACCCTGACCAAGTTACTGGCATTGGCGGACGAAACCGGTGTCGCCGACGCGATTGCGTCAATGTTCAACGGTGAGAAAATCAACCGTACAGAAGACCGCGCTGTGCTTCATACTGCGTTGCGTAACCGTAGCAATCAGCCTGTTATGGTAGACGGCGACGATGTTATGCCGCACGTCAATGCGGTACTCGCGCAAATGCAATCATTCTCTGAGCGCGTGATCAGCGGTGAGTGGAAAGGCTATACCGGTCAAGCGATTACCGATGTGGTGAACATTGGTATCGGTGGCTCAGATCTGGGTCCTTACATGGTCACCGAAGCGCTGGCGGCTTACAAAAATCATCTCAATTTACACTTTGTCTCTAACGTTGATGGCACCCACATGGCCGAAACGTTAAAAGCCCTTAATCCTGAAACCACATTGTTCTTGGTGGCGTCAAAAACCTTTACCACCCAAGAAACCATGACCAATGCGCACACCGCGCGAGATTGGTTTATGAAAGCGGCTGGTGATGAAAGCCAAGTAGCGAAGCACTTTGCGGCCCTTTCAACCAATGCCGATGCCGTTGCGAACTTTGGGATTGATACTGCTAATATGTTTGAATTCTGGGATTGGGTTGGCGGCCGTTATTCATTGTGGTCAGCCATTGGTCTCTCAATTTGCTTAGGCGTTGGCTACGATAACTTTGTCGCCTTGCTCGATGGCGCACATCAAATGGATAACCACTTCAAAACCGCCCCCATGGCGCAAAACATGCCGGTGTTGTTGGCGTTAATTGGTATCTGGTATAACAACTTCCACGGTGCCGAATCGGAAGCTATCTTACCGTATGATCAGTACATGCATCGTTTTGCCGCTTATTTCCAGCAAGGCAATATGGAATCAAACGGTAAGTATGTCGACCGCAATGGTCATCCTGTCGATTATCAAACGGGCCCAATCATCTGGGGTGAGCCTGGTACAAACGGCCAGCATGCTTTCTACCAGCTTATCCACCAAGGCACTAAGTTAATCCCGTGTGACTTTATTGCTCCCGTGCATAGCCACAATGCCATCGGTGATCACCATGCCAAGCTGATGGCGAACTTCTTCGCACAAACCGAAGCACTCGCCTTTGGTAAGAACCGTGAGCAAGTGGAAGCTGAGCTCGTGAAAGCCGGTAAATCGGCAGAAGACGTTGACGCGATTGCTCCCTTTAAAGTATTTGAAGGTAATCGTCCAACCAACTCTATTTTGGTTGAGAAAATCACGCCTTATACACTCGGTGCCTTGATTGCCATGTATGAGCATAAAATCTTTACGCAGGGGGTGATTTGGAACATCTTCAGTTTTGACCAGTGGGGCGTTGAGCTGGGCAAACAACTGGCCAGTAACATTTTGCCAGAGCTGAGTGATGATCAGCAGGTTGAGAGCCACGATAGCTCGACCAATGGACTGATCAATGCATTTAAACAGTGGCGTCAGGCGTAAGTCGATTGAATGCCCTGAAAATGAGAACGCCGCGATGGTTATCGCGGCGTTTTTTATCTCACCACAGGCTTTGTTGGCTGAGGAGTGAATCCTCAATTAGTGATCGAAGCAGATCTCAATAAACGCCGTACCATGTGGGGATTTAAACGGCATGATGATCACAGGCCCATCACTTTTATGGTTGATGGTGTGGCCTTTGCCAGAGACCACCACTGGGGTTGCCATTTCAAACTCAAACCCCTTTTCAGATAGGATCCGTTTAGCACCGCCTGTCACCATATTGGTGATTTCACCGACCATATCGGTCACTTCTTCATCAATGGACTCTGAACGTTCCCCAAGCATGCGTTGCATGATTTCAAGGGCCATGTCTTCATCAAATGTGACTGAAAACGATCCTTTTGTTTGTGGGCCAACCATACCTATCAATCCAGAGACGTCGCCTTTTGCGATCTCTGACTTTTTCAAATGAGGCTTCTCTGGCTGGATGTCCAGCTGTGCCATAGTTTGTAGCACATTGATCAGCGAAGTAAGGAATGGGTTGACGAATTGTGCTTCCATAAAGAATGTCCGTCCTAATCAAATCAGTGTTAGTGAGCCAAGCATTGTGCACAGGTGCCATGGGTTTCAATTACATGATGCTGTACATCAAATCCCATTTTCCGCGCTTTTTCACGCAATGCCTCTGATAGCTCTTCAGTGTGACACTCTTCTACGGTGCCGCATTGATCACAAATCAGCAGTTGAGAGCAGTGCCCCTGATGCCCTAAGTGGCAGCAGGCAATATAGCTATTGATCGACTCCACCTTATGCACAAACCCCTGTGCTAATAGAAAGTCTAGCGCACGATACACCGTTGGGGGTTTCGCTTGTGGCTCTGTTTCACGCAATACATCAAGCAGCTCATACGCGGTAATAGCCCGTGAGCAATTGGCGATAATGTCGTAAACGCGTGTTCGTTGTGGCGTCAGTCGTACGCCGCGTTGCTCACACAGCTGCTGTGCGCGGTGCAGTAAACCAGTGATCTTGGTCATAGCGCCTCAAAGTGCTAACAGTCAGACGGCTATCTTACCATAGCTGTACAACAACGCACCCTGCGTATCTTTATCCTATGCGCTTTGCCACAGGTGTAAATATATAGTCTGTGACCCCTTGATCGCGATCAGCTACTCTCATGTAATGATAGAAGTAAAAAGAATAAATAATCAGTCGATTTTTGAATCGGCTAACTGTTTTGCGCTGTCATGTCAGTATGATGACAGCATGCCACAGGCATAAAAAACATACCTTTACATCCATAACAGGAGTATGTACCGATGAAAAAACTGTTAGCCCTCGCCGCCTTGGCGTTCGCGTCTGTCTCAACGCAAGCGGCTGCCAATGAGTGTGAGTTAACTGTCACCACCGGCGATAAAATGGCCTACGACCAGTCATCGTTGTCCGTACCAGCAAGCTGTAGTGAAGTGACGCTTACGCTGGAGCATCAAGCTCAATGCCTGTGACCTCAATGGGCCACAACTGGGTGCTGTCGGAAACGGGTAACTTGCAAGATATCGCCATGAAAGGCGCAGGTGCCGGTGCCGATAACGATTATCTACCACAAGGCGATGACCGTATTTTGGCGCACACCAAACTGGTTGGCGGCGGTGAAAGCACCACGATTCACCTTTTCAACCGATGGTTTACAAGGCAAAGACTTAACCTATTTCTGCTCTTTCCCAGGCCACTGGACGGTAATGAAAGGCAAATTCACTATCGAATAAGTCCTGTCGCGAGGGAGCGCATCATTCGGCTCTCTCGCTTGCTTTTTGGTTTGCTTCACAAAGCAGATCGTTCCAACCTTTCTAAGAATTATCACGCGTTCCATACCGTTATCATATCGGGTTCTCTTTCAAACCCTTCACGCGTACCAGTTCTGCTTAAATCTTACCGGTGCAATGTGTATAATCCGCGTCCGCCTGTCGAAAATGACCGTCGTTCGACGTAATTACAGAGATTCGAGACCATGACTAACCCCTGCAAAACCGCCGCCAGCCCTGATGTGACGCCAAAACCGGTGATGCAGCGTTTCTCTGTTGCGCCCTTGTCGGATTGGATTGGTTGGTTTGATTTTCAAATAGTCACATTGATTTAGGGTGACTGTGGGGTCTCTGTAAATACACAGTACTTTTAATTTTTGTGTGACGTATCTAACTAACAAGGCACCGTAATTGTTATAAATATGCGCATATAATGTGTATCATGTAAATCGCAGAGCTTCTTCGAAATGCTCGACATGGTCTACAATTTGTTCAAGTATATTAACTGATATTGTGTGATTCTTGTACATCTGCTAGAGTCCGCACTCCTCGATATTTACTTGTCGAACTGATTTTAATTGGCAGTTAACAAAGTAGGTGATTTATGTTTTCTGAAGAAAAAGTAACGCATATGGCGGCTTATCTTCTTCTAAAAAACGACCGCCGTATGCCATGCATAAAGCTGTTGAAACTCCTCTACTTAGCTGAAAGGCAAGCTTTTGATAAGTGGGGTTCTTCGATGAGTGGCGATAGATTTGTTTCTATGCCTCACGGTCCAGTTATGTCCCAGACCTATGATTTGATGAAAGGGTTTGGGCATAAACAGAGTACTTGGCAGTCTCTCATTCAAGATGAAGCAGATTATGACGTCTCTCTCAAACCAGATACAGAGATTGAAGAACTGGATGAATTGAGTCGCTCAGAGATGAGAATACTAGACTCAATCATTGAGACATATGGTCATATGGGACCATTTCAGCTTGTCGATTTTACACATGATAGTTGTGATGAATGGCAAGACCCTCAAGGAAGCTCATTCCCTATCAAACCTGAGGCCATCTTTCGTGCCCTAGGTAAAAATGATTTGGAAGTTAAAAAGCTTGTCGACAAAAACAGGGAAGAGCAAGCGTTAGACTCAATCAGGGCATTATTGAGGTAACATGGCCGACATAGCCAAGAAGGGCACAATTTTGATCCCATCTGGAGGTGTTAAGCACCTCCATTTTGTATGTTCAGATCCTGTATTTTATCCAAAGTACACTAAAGAGAGTGTGCTAGTTGTTAACATATCTAGCGTACCTCAAGATGAACAATGGTATGATAGTACTTGTGTTTTATATGCCGGAGATCATCCTTTCGTCAAATACCCTAGCTATGTTTACTATAGAAAGGCTGATATATTTGGCGCGGATAATGTGCAACAACGGATAGACGACGGTACATTTGATGTTCACCAAGTTTGTCCCGATGATACTTTTTCAAGAATACTAGCTGGATTTGATATTAGTGAAGATGTATCTGCTAAGGCCCATCACTTTTACGAAAAATATTGTAAAATGAAGTGAAGCTTCTGGCTCACATCCTTTTCCCTGACCAAAAAACGCCGCTTTTTTCTGCCCGTGTTATTCCATAAGTCGGCATCATATATGTACTTTTCGATAAGTTCGCCAAGTGTGATGATTTGTGATTTTTTTACGCCATCGGCTTCTAGCTCGAACACCCGTTTTTTACCATACTCAACAGCGTGTGCTTTTTTCCTGAATGTTTTTTGCTCTCGGTGTATAATCCGGCCGCCTTTTTGATGACGACTTGAGAGCGGTATCGAGATTCACCACTGACAAGTTTGCGGTGCTCTATAGAGTACGATGCCATTCCGTCCTACCATTTCGGGGAGACTATAGGGAGACTGTACATCAAAGTTCTCTATAATTTAACCTAATTCGCAGTAATTGAGACTTATGACAAATGCAGTAAAAACACAGGCCTCACACGGTCTCAAGCCAAATTATCCAATGCAACGATTTTCCGTGGCACCGATGCTCGATTGGACCGATCGCCACTGCCGTTACTTTCATCGTTTATTGTCAGGCCATACCTTGTTGTTTACCGAGATGGTCACCACAGGCGCAATCATTCATGGTAAAGCGGATTATCTTGCTTACAACGAGCAGGAGCACCCGGTGGCGTTGCAGTTGGGGGGCTCGGATCCGACTGATTTAGCAACCTGTGCCAAGCTTGCTGCTGAGCGTGGGTATGATGAGATTAACCTTAACGTCGGTTGCCCGTCGGATCGGGTGCAAAACGGTCGTTTTGGCGCGTGCTTAATGGCTGAACCTGAGTTGGTGGCGCAGTGCGTGGCTGCCATGCGAGAAGTGACCGATGTGCCGATCACGGTTAAAACTCGCATTGGTATTGATGAGCAAGACAGCTATGAATTCTTGACCGATTTTGTGGGGACGGTCAGTGAAAAAGGTGGCTGCGATATGTTTACCATTCACGCCCGTAAAGCCTGGCTAAAAGGTTTAAGCCCGAAAGAGAACCGCGATATCCCGCCGTTGGATTATCCGCGTGTCTATCAGCTTAAACAAGATTTCCCCCACCTGACGCTTGCCATCAATGGCGGGGTGAAAAGCCTTGAGGAAGCAGAGCAGCATCTTGAGCATCTTGATGGTGTGATGATCGGTCGCCAAGCCTACCAAAGCCCGTTTATGTTGGCCGACGTCGATCAGCGTTTATTTGGCGTTACAACTCCTCGCATGACGCGTCGCCAAGCGGTTGAAGCCATGTTCCCATACATCGAAAAACAGCTGACCCAAGGCGCGCAACTCAATCATATCAGCCGCCATATGTTAGGTCTGTTCCAAAATATGCCGGGCGCGCGGCAATGGCGTCGCTATATCAGCGAGAATGCACACAAGCCAGGGGCGGGCATTGAGGTGCTCACCACCGCGATGAGCCACATTCCGGAGCAGTGGTTGGATGCCTAATTGAGTGAAAATGACTAAATTTAGGTTTACATTTAACCGCCAATGGGTCATCGACTGGGGTGCCAATCCTAACATGCTGAATTAATGAGAAAATATAGAATGACAAATTGGTCTAAAACCTGCAAAGTCTGTCTCGCAACCAAGACAAGGAGATCGTAATGATCGAACTACTCTTTCTAATTGGCTTTGCGGTGGTGTTGTTCATGACCGGCGTAAGCATCATGGGCATGGTACTGGCGATGCTTGCGGGTTTTGCCGTTATGATGCTGGCCGGTATGATCGGCACCTTGCTAAAGCTATTGCCATGCTTTTAGTGATCGCCGTGGTCGTTTGGCTCGTCAAACGCCAGCGTCGAAGCCGTAAAGGTGAGCCTGAAGTGATTATCAATGAAAAGCGCTGGGCACGATTCCGTCGCCGTTAGGCCACGAAAATTTGCGCGTGTGCACAGCAAACGGACAGTATAAGTCGTTTTTGGCTTCTTCTCGGCACAAAGCTTGCTATCATTCTCATTAACCGGCGACAAGGCATGGCTTTGCCGCCTCCGCGTGACGACACTTTTTTATCGACAATGTGGAGACTTTCATGAAAACGACTTCAATGACGCTTGCCGCCGCAGCGCTGACCGCGCTATTGGCCATGCCCTCTCAGGCAGCGACCCTTGGCAGGGGGCAAAGTTGGCGCCGATGCTTGGTTTATGGACGCTGACGTCAATAGTGTAGAAGCTGACGATGCCAGCACATCCGGCTCTTATTATGCGGCGCTTGAGCATCCTCTTCCACTGATCCCGAATGCCAAGATCCGTCAAACCTCGGTGAGTGTGGATAACCCTGATGTTGATTTTGACCAAATCGACTTTATTGCCTATTACGAATTCCTCGATAACGACTTAGTGTCAGTGGACGCGGGGATTAATATGCAGCGTTTCCAATCCGGTAAATTCCAGGGACAAAGCTTTGACGAGTGGCAACCAAACGTTTATGTCGATGCCCGCGTTGGCTTGGTAGGCACGCCGTTAAATGTGTTTGCCACCGTAAGCAAAGGCGAGTTTGATGGTACCAGCACCTTAGACGCCGAGGCAGGTCTAATCTATCAACTTGGCCTCGTCGCGGCGGATCTAAATGTGCGTGGCGGTTATCGGATGATTGAGCATGACTTCGATTACTTTGACAACAATAAAGGCGAGCTTGATTTGACCGGTTTCTTTGTCGGTGCTGAATTAGACTTTTAATCCCGCTTTTTTGTCAGCGTTACTTCCCAAGCCGCGCATCTGCGCGGTTTTTTAATGCCTCATTTTGGAACCCTGATATGCGTGGCACCTTTGCTTATCTAATACTAAGCTCATTGAATGAGTCCCTCGGTAGGCTAAAGAATCATGACAGCCGAACAACTCCGTGTTTTATATCGCCAGCAGCTTTTGATTGAGGCGCTTGTTGAACCGTCGTTAGATAATGAAGGATGGGTAGTTGAGTGCCGCCATGCTGCGGGAGGCCTGATGGCGTTGACCAATGACGACGGGATTGAGCAGTGTTTTGCGGATATCGATCAAGCGACCTTGAATGCACTTAATATCGGTTTTCGGCAAGTGCGTATCGAAGATTGACTTATTCCTACCCTTTCGGCCTTGCGGCATGATGCTGCTCGACACGATCTACCTTACAAAAAGTTATAAAACATTCACATCTATTCTTTATTGTTATTAATTGGTGCGGTTACGCTAGCATAACGCAATGTTAGCAAGGAATGTCGTCACCATGTTACTCAAGGATCTCTCCGGGTTAACCAGCCCGCTCAATGATCAGCAAATCGGCCAGTTGCAACAAGCGGTGGCGGAGTTGTCGCCGCAGCAGCTGGCCTGGATTAGTGGCTATTTTTGGGGATTAAGCCAAACGCCGAGCGGTGAAGCCGCGTCGCCTAATGCCATGCCACAAGCCAGTTCTGCGCCTAATCATACGCTGACCATTCTGTATGCGTCACAAACCGGCAATGCCAAAGGCGTGGCGGAAGCTTTGTCTCAGGAGGCAGAAGCGGCAGGGATCCCTGCCAAGCTGGTGGCAGCCGATAACTATAAAGGCAAGCAGCTGGCCAAAGAAACCCACTTGGTAGTGGTTGCTTCCACCAATGGCGAAGGCGAGCCGCCCGATAATGCCATTGAGCTGCATGAATTCTTGCAATCCAAAAAAGCGCCCAAGCTTGATCATCTTCACTACGCTGTTTTGAGCTTGGGGGATTCGAGTTACGAGTACTTCTGCCAAACGGGGAAAGACTTCGATGTCTTTTTACAACAACTCGGTGCCAAACCGATGGTTACCCGCCTGGATTGCGATGTCGATTATGAAGCCACCGCCAGTGCCTGGCGCGAGCAAACCTTAGCCGAAGTGAAGCAGCAATTTCAGGCCAGTGGGGATGCGCAAGTGGTGCCACTTCATCAAGCCACTACTCACGCTAAATATACCAAACAATCTCCGTATACGGCTGAGCTACTCACGTGTCAGCGCATTACCGGCAGAGGATCCGATAAAGCGGTTTACCACATTGAATTCGATCTGGATGAATCCGGCATTCAATATCAGCCGGGCGATGCTCTCGGTGTGTGGTACCAAAACGATCCCGTGTTAGCCGATGCCATCTTAGCCAAAGTAGGATTGAGTGGCGATGAGTCGGTAGAGGTAGATGGTGGGACAGTTTCGTTACGCGAAGCCCTGATAATTCACTATGAAATTACTGCCTCTAATCCGCAGCAAATCAGTGCACTCGCGGCGTTATCAGGCAATGAAACGCTATCCACATTGGCTGAAGACAAAGCCGCATTGCGGGAATTCGCCAATCGCACCCAGTTGAACGATGCATTGACGCTGGCTGACGTCACACTCCATGCTGAGCAATTCCAATCGATATTGCGTCGACTTATTCCACGTTTGTATTCGATTGCCTCCAGCCAGGCAGAAGTAGAAGACGAAGTGCACCTCACCGTCGGGCTGGTGGATTATCAGCATGAGAGCGGCGAATCGCGCCAAGGCGGGGCGTCGAGCTTTTTGGCGCACCGAGCGGAAGCGGCAGAGACGGTGAAAGTCTTTGTTGAGCACAACGACAATTTCAAACTGCCGGCGAACGATGACACCCCAATCATCATGATTGGCCCAGGCACCGGCATCGCGCCATTTCGTGCTTTCTTGCAAGAGCGAGAGCAGCGGGAAGCAAAAGGTGATAACTGGCTGTTCTTTGGTGACCGCACCTTTACCGACGACTTTCTCTATCAGGTTGAATGGCAACAATACCTGAAATCCGGCTTGCTAACGCGGATGGATGTGGCCTTTAGCCGCGACCAAGCTGAAAAAGTCTATGTGCAGCATCGTCTTCTCGCGCGTGCGGAAGCGGTGTGGCAATGGTTATCAAACGGTGCCTATCTCTATGTGTGTGGCGATGCCAACCAAATGGCGAAAGATGTCCATGACGCCTTAATCGACATTGCCCAAACGCAGGGCCAACAAAGCCGTGAACAAGCCGAAACCTTTATTAACGAATTGCGCAAAGATAAGCGCTATCAAAGGGATGTGTACTAATGAGTGAGCAGAAATTTGAGGGCGATACACTGGGCCCACTAGCTGATAACGAGCGTCTGAAAGAGCAAAGTGATTACTTGCGTGGCACCATTGATGAGGATTTAGGCGATCCGATCACCGGAGGATTTACCGCTGATAACTTTCAGCTGATCCGCTTTCACGGTATGTATCAGCAAGATGATCGCGATATTCGCGCTGAGCGGCAAAAACAAAAATTAGAGCCGCTGCACAATGTGATGCTACGGGCACGGATGCCGGGCGGGATCATTACGCCAAAGCAGTGGCTGGCGATTGATAAGTTTGCCCGCGAAAGTTCGCTTTATGGCAGCATTCGCCTCACCACCCGACAAACCTTTCAATTTCATGGCGTGCTCAAGCCCAATATCAAGTTCATGCACCAAACCTTGAATGAATATGGCATAGACTCGATTGCCACCGCCGGGGATGTGAACCGCAATGTATTGTGTACCTCCAACCCCGTAGAATCCGAACTACACCAGCAAGCCTATGATTGGGCAAAACGGATTAGCGAACACTTACTGCCCAAAACCCGTGCTTATGCAGAGATTTGGCTCGATGGTGAAAAAGTTGAAGGCAGCCAAAATAAAGAGCCGATTTTGGGTGAGCGTTATTTACCGCGTAAGTTCAAAACCACAGTGGTGATCCCACCACAAAACGATGTCGATGTGCACGCTAACGACCTGAATTTTGTCGCGATCGCTGAGAAAGGGCAGCTTATCGGCTTTAACGTACTGGTCGGTGGCGGGTTAGCGATGACTCATGGCGACACGAATACCTACCCGCGTCGCGCGGATGACTTTGGCTTTATCCCCCTTGAGCATACGCTCAACATCGCGGAAGCGGTGGTGACTACCCAACGCGACTGGGGGAATCGCTCCAACCGTAAAAACGCGAAAACCAAGTATACGCTTGACCGTGTTGGCACGGATGTATTTAAAGCCGAAGTAGAAAAACGTGCCGGGGTAACCTTTGCCCCCAGTCGCCCTTATACCTTTACCGGTCGTGGCGATCGCTTAGGCTGGACCAAAGGGATTGATGGCAAATACCATCTGGCACTGTTTATCGAAAATGGTCGCCTGCGTGATACGCCAGAGAAGCCGCTGAAAACCGGCATGGCGGAGATTGCCAAAATCCATCAGGGCGATTTCCGCATGACCGCCAACCAAAACCTGATCGTTGCTGGGATCCCTGAATCGCAAAAAGACGAGATTGAAGCATTAGCGCGTCGTTACCGCTTGATTGACGATGACCACAGCGTGCAACGTACCAACTCGATGGCCTGTGTATCGTTCCCGACTTGTCCACTCGCCATGGCAGAAGCGGAGCGGTTTCTTCCCGATTTTGTCACCGAAGTGGAAGCGATTCAGAAAAAACACCGGGTAGAAAACGATCCGATTGTTTTACGGGTGACCGGTTGCCCGAACGGCTGTGGTCGCGCCATGCTGTCGGAAGTTGGGCTGGTGGGCAAAGCGCCTGGTCGCTACAACCTGCATTTAGGCGGGAATTGGGAAGGCACCCGGATCCCGAAAATGTATAAAGAGAACATCACGGATCGTCAGGTCCTTGAGGAGCTGGATCAGCTGATTGGCCGCTGGGCGACGGAGCGTGAGCCGGGCGAGCACTTTGGTGACTTCTTGATCCGCTGTGAGGTGATTGCTCCCGTGCATGTGTCTAAGAGGGATTTCTATGCTTGAATCGGTTCGATCTAACGCGACGTTAGCCTTAGCTGACATCGCTGTGATGAATAAAAGCCAACAAGCGTTGGCGTTGGCGGAGGTAAATGCCAACTTGGAGTCGCTCTCGGCGCCTGAGCGTGTGGCCTGGGCACTTGAGCATCTCGATGGGCAATTTGTTCTGTCGTCCAGTTTTGGGGTACAGGCGGCGCTTATGCTGCATTTGGTGAGCCAAGTGAAATCAGATATTCCGGTGGTTTTAACCGACACCGGCTACTTGTTTGCCGACACTTATCGATTTATTGACACCTTAACGACTCGACTTGATTTGGATTTACGGGTTTATCGCGCGGCACTCACTCCCGCTTGGCAGGAGGCGCGTTACGGCCAACTGTGGGAGCAAGGTGTTGAAGGGATCACTCAATATAACCAAATCAACAAGGTCGAGCCGATGAAGCGTGCACTGCACGAGCTGAATGCGGGCACCTGGTTTTCGGGGCTGCGCCGTGGCCAATCAGATTCGCGTGCCAATCTGCCAATACTCAGTGTACAGCACTGGGTTCTTTAAGTTTTTGCCGGTGATTGATTGGTCGAACCAAGCGGTGGATGATTATCTGCGTGAGCATGATTTGCCTTATCATCCCTTGCGCGACCAAGGTTATGTGTCGGTGGGTGATGTCCATACCACCCAGCGTCTTGAACCGGGGATGCGTGACGAGCAAACGCGCTTTTTCGGTCTCAAACGTGAGTGTGGCCTACATGAAGATGACGTGAATGATGGTTCGGGGATATAAGCTTTTTTAGAGAGAACCTAGTCGCTTGCCTATCAATAATGTCACCCTCGTGGTGGCATTTTTTTGTTCAATGTCACTCACTTTGGCTACTCTTTACTGAGTAACACATCAGCGTGATGCGTTCTGTGCTATAAATAGCGGGTAACGCTAGGAGGCAGTGAATAAGAGACCAAGACTTTTATTCGCAATGTGTCACGGATGCACCATTTATGTGACCAACAGTGAAGCTTATGAACAAAAAATTCTCTTTAGTGGCGCTTGCCGTCGCCGGTGTCGTTGCCCTTGGGGCGCCAGCCGTTATGGATTACTCCTCGCCTACGCCTACGACGCCTGACACAGGTAATCGCTACATGGGTCATGGCAACGGCTGGCTGGAAGTAAACACGGCCACGTTTGCTAACAATATTCAACGTGTTCAACAGCAAGTCAGTGAAGGCACCAAGATCTGTGCGGTAATGAAAGCGGATGCGTATGGCAATGGCATTGCAGGCCTCTTACCCACGGTGATTGCCAGTGGCATTGATTGTGTTGGTATTGCCAGTAATGAAGAAGCACGCACGTTGCGTGAAGGCGGCTTTACCGGTGAGATCATGCGTGTACGGACCGCGACCTTGCAGGAAATGGAAAGCGCATTAGCATTGAATATGCAAGAGCTGATTGGATCGGCAGAGCAAGCCGAACAAATGCGTCAGCTGGCGGAGAAACATGATATTACCATTCCGGTCCATATGGCTTTTAACGCCGGTGGCATGGGGCGTAATGGCATCGAGATGAACGAGGAATCAGGTAAGCAAGTCGCGGTGGATATCGCCACTGACCCACATTTTAACGTGGTTGGTATCATGACGCATTTTCCTAACTATGAAGCCGATTACGTCCGTAGCAAGCTAGGACAGTTTACGGCGAACAGCGAATGGTTGATTAAAGAAGCGGGTTTAAAGCGTGAGGATGTGTTGGTTCACGCGGCGAACTCCTTTGTGACGCTAAACGTGCCAGAAGGCCATCTTGATATGGTCCGCCCGGGGGGCGCGCTGTATGGCGATCAACCCACTAACCGCGAACTGCCACCAATCATGAGCTTTAAAACCAAAGTAGCTTCGGTGCACCATTTGCCGGAAGGCAGTACTGTGGGGTATGACAGCACCTATACGCTAAAGCGGGATTCGGTGTTGGCGAACCTGCCGGTGGGGTATTCTGATGGCTTTCCTCGTAAAATGGGCAATAACGCCGATGTCTTGATTCAGGGCCATCGCGTACCCGTGGTGGGTGTTTCATCTATGAACACCATTATGGTCGATATTACCGAAATTGCAGATCAAGTGATGCCGAATGATGAAGTGGTACTCTTTGGTCAGCAAGGGGAGCAAACCATTGGTGCCGAAGAGTATGAATCGAATGCGGATGTTATTTTCCCTGAGATATACAGTTGGTGGGGCGCAGTGAACCCGCGTGAATACGTGCAATAATCAGCGTAAAAAAGCGATGCCAGTCGGCATCGCTTTTCTTATAAATCAAAGGGTAACCTGTCTTACAGGATGTCGAGTAGCTCAACTTCAAAGACTAAGGCTGCAAACGGTGGGATGGCTGCGCCAGCGCCGCGCTCGCCATAGGCAAGATCTTGCGGCACATACAGTTTCCACTTCGAGCCAACCGGCATCATTTGTAGGGCTTCTACCCAACCTTTAATCACGCCGGTCACAGGGAACTCGACCGGTTCGCCACGCGTTACTGAGCTATCAAAAACGCTACCATCGATCAGTTGGCCATGATAGTGCACACGCACCTGTTTATCGCTGGTTGGGATGTCACCGTCACCTTGTACCAGCACTTCGTATTGCAGGCCAGAGTCGGTGACCGTCACTTCATCGCGTTTGGCGTTGTCAGCCAAGAAAGCATCGCCTTCAGCCGCTTGTTCTTTTGCCGCCTCTTGACGGACTTCTTCCGCTTTTGTGTGAAGCTCACGCAATGCGTTATTAATGTCATCAATTTCAATCGCTGGCATTTCGCCAGCTAGGGCGGTGCTGATGCCTTTAGCAATGGCGTCTACATGTAGGCCTTCCAGGCCGCTACCTGCGAGCTGCTGGCCCATTTGTAGACCAATACCATAGCTGGCTTTCTGCTCGACGGTTTCTAGTTGTACGTCAGACATAACGTCTCTCTTTTGTGGGTCAATAAAGTGTGAAAGGATAACAGGTGATGGTTTCGTGGGTAAACTTTTGTGCCAAAAAGGCGTCCAAGATGAGGACAAAACAACAATATATGCGCGGAGTGGCAATGAAATTAACAGCAATACGAGCGCTCTGGGACAAACTGCGTGCGAAAGGCGGGGACAAACTCACCGCTGTCTTAGAGCAAACGGCGACGTTAAGTCGTCATAGTGCGATCCGAATGCGAATACAACACGCTTGGCGGCACCTTCCCCGAGTACATCGGCGGTTGCTGATGGTGCTGGTTCCTGCCGTTGTGGTATTGGCCTTACTTCCCAGTCCCACACCGACCGAGTCATCATCAGAGACGTTCGCACCTCAGGCACGACAGCCGGTGGCGCTCAACCCAGAGGTGAGCCGATCGCTATCATCCCCACAAGCGTCATCATCAAAAACTTCCTCGTCAGTAAAAGCTTCCTCGTCAGTGGCTGCGTCCGCGACGTCAAAGGAACCGTCAACGTCAGAAGAAAGCGCTTGGACGCGTCATCAAATTGAGTCCGGTGATACACTAGCCAAAGTGTTCCGACGCTACGATCTCGCTTTAACGGATTTGTATTCGATTGCCAATATTGAAGGAGAGGGAAAACCCATCAGTCGCATTCAGCCTGGCCAATGGATTCGTTTTAAACGAACATCCAGCGGCGCGCTAGATATCTTGCAAATTGAAACCGATAAAGGGCAATCCGCGCTGTATTTTCGCCTTTCTGACGGCAGCTTTGCCCGTCAACGTTAGCCCCTTGAAACCGCCTACTCCACCTAAGGCACAGACAGAATCGTGCCTTCGCGCTTTCTCACGACGTGTTCAATCTTTGTTCTGTCTCTTTTTTGCGCCATATTGTGATTAAAGTCGCTGCAGCACGATTTTTAAGCTACTTTTTATACATCAGTCAATAAGGCTGAACACGCTACATCATTGGGGCGGAAAAGGGATAAATTGCTGTTAAGGGTGAGAGTATCTGCCAAATCAGCCAGGAATGCATGACAGACTTTTTGCAAAAATAATGAGTCTTTCATCACACTTTGGTTATTTTTTGTGCTAGTATTCGCGCCGCTGTGTAGGACAGACACGCAAGCCCGCCTCAACATGGATGTCTAGGCATTAACACGCTAATCACTAATTTGTTGAGGACTCGCTTTTCCATGTTGAAAAATCTATCTATTGGTAAAAAGTTTACGGCTGCTTTTTCCCTCATTGGTATCGCTGTCGTGATTTTTGGGTTTTACATTTACACCCAAGTCAGCGGCATGCGCGATAATATGCTGAACTTCACGGATGACACCCTACCGGCGGTGCTTGAGATCGAACGGCTTAATGAAAAGGCGATACGTATCCGTCAAGATCAATATGCAGTGCTCACCTTTAGTGATCCGGCCGAACGACGTGAAATCTTGGGCGAAATCGATGTCATGAAGCGCGACTATAGCCGTGCTCTCGATGCCTACGAAGACAGCCTCTGGTACGATGATGAAAAAGCAATTTTCAGTCGTATTCAGAATAACTGGGACCAGTATAACCAAGCGCTCAGCGCCTTTCCCGATCGCGTTGAATCTGGGCAACTGACCGCGGCACAGCAAATTCTTGCGAGTTCGTTTGGAACCTTTGGCAAGCTCGATAAGTCTTTAACGGAAATGTCCGACCTAATGCAAGGCTTTATTGGTAAAAACCGTACCTCCATGCTTAACCAAGTGTCGACTGTGAGCATGACCATTATTGGGGTACTACTTGCGGTCATCGTCTTTATGATTGTGGTCGCGGTAATTTTCACCCGCGCGATCATCACGCCGTTGCGTTTAGTGATGGAGCAGTCTTCTGCTATCGCCGACGGCGACTTGAGCTATCAACTGGATCGCAGCCAGATTGGTAATGATGAAATGGGGCAATTGGCAGACTCGAGCATTGCGATGCAAGAGAGTCTGCGCAGCTTGATTGAAGAAGTGATTGCCGCGGTGACACAATTGAGCAGCGCAGTCGAAGAAGTCAGTGCGGTGTCGAGCCAGACCTCTACCGGGATGCAAAACCAGCAACATGAAGTGTCGCAAGTGGCCACTGCGATGACACAAATGAAGGCAACCGTTGCCGATGTGGCACAGAATACCGAGAGCTCATCCACCGCCGCGAACGAGGCGAGCGAGCAGTCACGCATGGGTGCACAAGACATTGATGGCATGGTGGCATCGATTCGTAAAGTGGCCGAGGATATGCGCCAAACCGGTGACACCGTTAACGAGCTGGATCAGCAGTCGAAACAAATCAATATGGTTGTCGATGTGATCCGCGGTATTGCTGAGCAAACTAACTTGCTTGCCTTGAATGCGGCGATCGAAGCGGCGCGGGCCGGTGAATCCGGTCGCGGCTTTGCGGTGGTAGCGGATGAAGTACGCACCTTAGCGGGCCGTACCCAAGACTCGACCGGTGAAATCACCACCATTATTGAAAAACTGCAACAACACGCGACACAAGCGCGCAATGCCACCGCGCATAGCTGTGAAAGCATTGAACAATGTGTCGAACAAGGCGATCAAGCTCAACAATTGGTGCGCGGGATTGAAACCTCAGTTGAAAACATTGCTGATATGGGCATGCAAATTGCGAGCGCCTGTGGTGAGCAAGACTCGGTAGCGGATGAGTTAAGCCGCAATATTGAGCGTATCAACGATTCGGCACAAGAAGTGGCGGGTGGCGCGGATCAAACCGCACAAGCCTGTAGCGAGCTCAGTCAATTGGCGCAATCACTGCAAACTACCATGCAGCGCTTCCGCCTGACAAAATAATCGCTATCACAATGTGTTAATCATAAAAATCCCGCTCCTTGAGCGGGATTTTTTGTCTAAACGGCAGATGCTTCACTCGCTGACAAACGCATATCGATATGTGGGATCCCATCTTCTAAATAAGCGTCGGAATACGCCACAAAACCGTGTTGTTGATAAAACCGTTGTAGGTGTGACTGAGCCCCAATCTCGATATCTGTCCCTGGCCATTGCTGTTGGCAAGTTTGAATCGCTTGGCTGACGAGCTGATGCCCCCAACGTCCGTTGCGATGAGCGGGGGCTATAATGACGCGGCCAATACTGGATCCAGAAAAGCTTTTACCCGGCGCGAGAAGACGAGCATAGGCGGCAAGCTCACCATGACGCCAACCTATCATGTGTCGAGTGCTGGGATCGGTGTCATGCGCATCAAGTTCTGGATAGCACAAGCCTGTTCCACCACAAACACATCTACCCGTAACTTCATCAGTGTAAATAAAGTCCGCGTATCTAGCGTGTCAAATGTCACTATTTGCCAATCCATGCGAATACTCCAAAGAGGAAAATAAAAAAATACCGCAGACAGGCTGCGGTATTCAAAGGCTATTTATTGGGTGTGGTTAACCCGTTACTGACGAGACTGGCTTAAATCGACATGATAAACAGCAAATCCCACCTCATCGGTACCTTGACGTGTCATTGACCATTGGCCTTTTTGCTCGATAAATTGCGCCGCTTTATCGCTCGGAGAGGTTTCAAAACTGACCACAGCGTCGCCTTCGATGGGCGCAATGGACCAGTTGTTATCGGCACTGACCGTCACTTCGCCTTGTTCTTTACTGACTCGGCTGATGTAGTTAGCCACCACAGTACGGTTTTCATCCGGCGCGGCAAACGCGATGTGATCACTGCCGGTGCCTGGGAACTTACCACTATAGGCACGGTAGTTGTTGGTCGCAATCAGGAACGTTTGCTCAGGATCAACCGGCTTGCCTTGATAGGTCAGGTTGATGATCCGCGACGCGTTTGGATTGACCTCGTTACAGTCACCGTCGTAGCGGGCAGGCTCGGTGATATCAATCTGATACTCGACGCCATCAATCACATCGAAGTTATAGGTGCGGAATCCCTCCCAGTTAATCAGTGACTGGGGCTGCTCGGCGTGAGGTTCGACTTGGTTAAACTGACCAGCGCTGCATTCAAGCCACTGGGTGAGCTCCGCGCCAGAGACTTTCAGTGCCACCAAGGTATTCGGATACAAATACAGATCGGCGGCATTACGGAAGGTCAGCTGGCCCGCTTCGACTTCGGTAAAGTTAGTCGGATCATTTTTGCGTCCACCGGCTTTAAAAGGCGCTGCGGCAGAAAGAACCGGCAAATCGGCCAAGTCTGGATCGCCTTGAATCATACGCTCGACATAGTCTTGCTGCGCGAGATTGACGATCTGTACGGTCGGATCGTCTTGTAGCAATGCCAAGTAAGAATACATCACATCATTGGCTTGACCAATCGGCTGATTGACGAAATCTTGCGTGGCTTTGTGATCGGCTTCTACGGCCTTAAGAAGGGCTTTATCGGCCTCAACAAGCGGCTTGTTATTAGCCTGATCAAAAATAGGACGCGCATGGGCGTTGCTATCGGTGACTTGCCATTGACCATCCACTTGCTCTAGCGCCAGATCAATCACACCCACATGGCTGCCCCAGCGGCCGGCCATCACACTGGCCACGCCATTGATGGTGCCTTTGTCGATATCTGCCCCCGGAATGTTTGCAAAGTCTTCACCTGGGAACACCGCATGTGAGTGACCAAAGGCGATCGCGTCGATGCCATCGACATCCGTAAGGTAATACACGGAATCTTCTGCCATGGCTTTATAAGGTGCTTGTGAAATACCAGAGTGCGGAATAGCCACGACTACATCGGCCCCCTTGGCTTTCATCTCAGGCACTAACTTTTCAGCGGTTTGCTTAATATCTTTGGCGATCACCTTGCCGTCGAGGTTCGCTTTATCCCAGGTCATGATCTGTGGCGGCACAAAGCCAATATAGCCGACCTTGACGGTATGCATGTCACCGTCTTCATCTTGCAATTGATAGTCTTTAATCAGGTAGGGATCAAAATAGTGTTCACCGCTTTCGGCATCAAACACGTTGGCGTTGATATACGGGAAATTGGCGTCATTAATGGACTCTTTTAAAAACGCTAGCCCATAGTTAAATTCATGATTACCAATGTTGCCTACTTCATAATTCAGCAGGTTCATCGCTTTGTAGACTGGATGCACTTCCCCCGGCTTAATGCCTTTGCTCGCCATGTAGTCGCCCATTGGGCTACCTTGGATTAAGTCGCCGTTGTCGACCAATAACGCATTCTTTGCCTCGTCGCGCGCTTGTTTGACCACGGTTGCGGCGCGTACCAAGCCGATTTTTTGTGACGGCTTGTTTTTGTAATAGTCGTAATCCATCACGTTAGTGTGAATGTCGGTGGTTTCAATCACACGCAGGTTGATGGTGTCGGCAAAGGCACTGCCAGACGCGGCAAATAGACCAGCAACTACCGCGGTGGCGACAGCAGAAGGGAGCAAACGCATAACAGGATCTCCAAGTGAAAAGTGTGCTTTAGTTATCAAGCAATTGAATTATGCCGTTTATTATTCATCTGAAGCTGTGCGCTTGATCGGTTTTATCGATCCGCTTTAAGGCTTTGAGGCGGTGATTGAGTGCTTTGCGATCTCGGTCATTGTTTGATTGACCGGATTCCTCATACATCCTCCCATCACTAAGCACTAAAAAGAATAAAAAATGAATTTATAGAATTTCAAGTAATAGTTGTGGGGCGATATAGTGGCTGCATTGTCATCAAGGAAATGCGCGATCATGGATTATCTCCCCCTCTTTGCTCAGCTTAAACAGCGTCCTTGCCTCGTGGTGGGCGGTGGCGAAGTCGCGTGGCGTAAAACTCGCATGCTGCTCAAGGTCGGGGCGGCAGTCACGCTGGTGGCCCCAGACATCGATCACGAGATCGCCGAGGCGCAAGCGCAAGGTAAATTGACTGTTTTGCGTGAGGCGTTTCGCCCTGAGCACCTGGATGGAAACATGTTAGCGATTGCCGCCACCGATAATGCCCTGGTCAACGAGCTGGTCTCCACGGCCGCCGACAGCCGCAATATATTGGTCAATGTAGTGGATGACACGCCCAAGTGCAGTTTTATTTTCCCATCGCTCGTTGACCGCTCTCCAATCATCATTGCCATTTCATCTGGCGGTAAGGCGCCCGTGCTGGCGCGGATGTTGCGCGAAAAAATTGAAACCTTGGTGCCCCAGCATATCGGCAAGATGGCGGCGATGGCGGGCGCGTTTCGCGACACACTGAAAGCGCGTATTCCTACCTTAGCGGGACGACGCAAATTTTGGGAAGCCGCCTTTAGTGGCCGGTTTGCCGATTTAGTTGCGGCAGGTAAACACCCGCAAGCCGAGCAGGCACTTGAGCAGCTAAGCGGTCAAATCACCACCCAAGGTGAAGTGGCGTTGATTGGCGCCGGGCCGGGTGATCCCGGTTTGCTGACCTTGCGTGCCTTACAACTGATGCAACAAGCCGATGTGGTGTTTTATGACTACTTGGTCGCCGAGCCGATCATGGAGCTGTGCCGCCGAGATGCCGAACTGTTCTGTGTGGGCAAACGCGCCAACTACCACAGTGTTAGCCAAGGTGACATTAACCGTCTGCTGGTAGAGCATGCCCAAGCGGGTCAACGGGTGGTGCGCTTAAAAGGTGGGGACCCTTTCATGTTCGGCCGTGGTGGCGAGGAGCTGCAAGCGCTGGCAAACGCGGGTATCTCGTTTCAAGTGGTGCCTGGGATCACTGCTGCCGCAGGAGCCACTGCGTATGCCGGTATTCCGCTCACTCACAGAGATCACGCGCAAACCGCGCTTTTTATTACCGGGCATTTAAAAAAAGAACAAGACACCTTGGAGTGGGCCACGCTGGCACGACCACGCCAGACCTTGGTGATTTATATGGGACTGATGAAGTCGGCCCATATACAAAGCCAGCTTTTGGCCCATGGACGCTCGCCGGATACCCCGGTTGCTGTAATTGAAAATGGTACCCGTGCGGAACAAAAAGTCTTTATCGGTCAGCTTGATAACCTGCCTTCACTGGCTGATCAAGCGGCATCGCCGGCATTGATAGTGGTAGGCGAAGTCGCGGCACTCGCCGGCCAGTTGACCTGGTTTGGCGATAGCAATGTGACAACCGATGCCGACCCCACGCAAGCGCCAACCGCTGTGGTTAACTTCGCTTAAAGGATAATTAGGATGGATGAAAAAACACTGACTCACCTCCAGCAGTTAGAAGCCGAGAGCATTCATATACTGCGGGAAGTCGCGGCGGAGTTTGATAACCCCGTGATGCTCTACTCGATTGGTAAAGACTCATCGGTGATGCTGCACCTGGCACGCAAGGCCTTTTACCCTGGCAAGATCCCGTTTCCGTTACTGCACGTTGATACTGATTGGAAATTTCGCGACATGATTGCCTTTCGCGATCGCACCGCCAAAGCGTTAGGACTGGATTTGATTGTGCATAAAAACCCAGAAGGAATGGCGCAAGGGATCAATCCTTTTGATCACGGCTCCGACAAGCACACCGATATCATGAAAACCCAAGCGTTGAAGCAAGCGTTGGATCAGCATAAGTTTGATGCGGCGTTTGGCGGCGCGCGTCGGGATGAAGAAAAATCCCGTGCCAAAGAGCGTGTCTATTCGTTTCGCGATAAAAACCACCGCTGGGATCCGAAAAACCAACGGCCAGAACTATGGCGCAATTACAACGGCCAAGTGAACCCGGGCGAAAGCATTCGTGTGTTTCCGCTCTCTAACTGGACCGAGCTCGATATTTGGCAATACATCTATCTGGAAAATATCGACATTGTCCCGCTTTATTTGGCCGCCGAACACCCGGTCGTCGAACGTGACGGCACTTTGTACATGGTGGATGATGAGCGGATGCCGATTGGACCAGAGGAAACGGTGACCCATAGGTCGGTTCGTTTTCGCACGCTGGGCTGTTATCCACTCACGGGGGCGATTGAATCCACGGCGACCACTTTGCCAGAGATCATCGAAGAGATGTTAGTTGCCACGTCGAGTGAACGCCAAGGGCGGGCGATCGACCACGATCAGTCCGGATCCATGGAGCGCAAGAAGCGTCAGGGTTATTTCTAAGGAGCAATCATGAATCCAGCCATTCAACAACAGGTAGCCGATCTCGGGATTGAAGCGTATCTGCAACAGCACCAACACAAAAGTTTATTACGCTTTTTGACCTGTGGCTCGGTCGATGATGGTAAATCGACCTTAATTGGCCGCTTGCTACACGACTCGCAGCAGATCTATGAAGATCAGCTTGCTGCTGTTCATGCCGACAGTCAGCGAGTGGGGACCACGGGCGAGAAGCCGGATCTGGCGCTACTGGTCGATGGTTTGCAGGCCGAGCGTGAGCAGGGGATCACCATTGATGTGGCATATCGCTATTTCTCGACCTCGAAGCGCAAATTTATTATCGCGGACACGCCGGGCCATGAGCAATACACCCGTAATATGGCCACCGGCGCGTCGACCTGTGATGTCGCGGTGATCTTGATTGACGCGCGCCACGGCATCTTGGATCAAACCCGTCGCCATTCGTATATCGCCAACTTGCTGGGTATTCAGCACTTTGTGGTGGCGGTGAACAAGATGGACTTGGTGGATTACAGCCAAGCGCGGTTTGATCAAATCCGTGATCAATACTTAGCGTTTGCCGATCAGCTCAACCCTGGCTTGTCGGTGTCGATAGTGCCCTTGTCGGCATTAGAAGGCGATAATGTGGTCAATGCCAGTGACGCGATGGCGTGGTATCAAGGCGAGCCGCTGCTCAGCCAGCTAGAAGCGATTGATATTGAGAAATCACGTGGCACGGGCGCCTTTCGTTTTCCGGTGCAGTATGTCAATCGGCCGGATCTTAATTTCCGCGGCTATGCGGGTACCCTTGCCAGTGGTGAGTTATCCGTGGGCGATGAGATCAAGGTGTTGCCGTCCGGGTTAACCGCGAACGTGGCACGTATCGTCACGTTTGATGGGGATCGTCAATTTGCCTTTAGTGGTCAAGCGGTCACCCTCACTCTGAATAAAGAAATTGATATCTCGCGTGGCGACCTCCTGGTGCGTGGGGATGATGACGTCGCGGTGGGGCAACGATTTGACGCCGATGTGGTATGGATGACGCAAACGCCACTCGTGCCAGGACGCGAGTACGAGATTAAATTGGCCAGCAAGAAAACCTCGGTGCAGGTGGAAGCGCTCGCTTACAGTGTGGATGTCAATAAACTGGATACCTATGACGCTGACACCTTGCCGCTTAATGGCATTGGTCGTTGCACCCTGATCTTGAGCGAAGCGCTACCGCTTGATACCTATCAAGATAGCCCCAATACGGGCGGCTTTATCCTGATTGATCGACTCACCAATGTCACGGTCGGCGCGGGAATGATCCGCAATGTGGCACAGGCGCAGCCGCAGCCGCAAGCCACATCATCGTTCTCAGCGTTCGAGCTTGAGTTAAACCAGTTGATCCGTAAGCACTTCCCGCATTGGCAAGCGCAGGATCTTAGTCAACTGGGGTAGGCAATATATTGACAGGCAATAAGTTATAGACCGGTCTGGCGACGTCTATCGCCAGCCGGATAGGGTGCCTCATCAAGGCAATGATAAGACAATGGGTGAATCGTGATAACACACGTATTTTGGCGTGACGGATGGAGAGACTTTTTATGACGCAATCTTTTATATCGTCTTCCGATCCTAACGTGATCTGGCACGCACATAGTGTTGACCAAGCAACGCGGAGTGAACAAAAGCAGCAGCAGCCGGTGGTGCTGTGGTTTACGGGCTTATCAGGGTCGGGAAAGTCTACCATTGCCGGGACATTGGAAGCGGCCTTGGTGGCGGAAGGGCACCATCGAYCTATGTTAYWGSTAYGACGTCTTGAGCAATCGGATCGATGTTACAGC
>NZ_AQOD01000005.1 GCF_000513715.1 Salinivibrio socompensis S35 | reverse complement strand
ATCCACTTTTAAGTGCTGATACAATGATCGTTGTGTGTTTTTCATGAGTCAGTTGATACAGCGATAACACTGCCGCCGCCCGGTCTTGGTATTCGAGACTCGCCGAGATCGGCGTTTTTCGCGGCGTTTTATCCACGAGGAGCGTGAGAAGGCTCACACAACACGTGCGTCTTTTACGTGCTTGAGATACACTATGTGTCATCGTTAAACGAGCACCGATGGACATGGCATTAAGAGTCGCAATTAATGGATTTGGCCGCATAGGGCGTAGCGTACTGCGTGCCTTATATGAGAGCGGCAAGCACGATCGCATCCAAGTGGTGGCGATCAATGAACTCGCAGAACCGGAAGCGATGGCGCATCTGCTCCAATATGACTCTAGCCACGGTCGATTCGGCTGGCCCGTTTCTTACAATCAAGAACACTTGTTTGTTGCCACCGACAACATTCGTCTCTTGCACTTACCGGAATTACAACTTTTACCTTGGCGTGATCTTGATGTCGATATTGTCCTAGACTGTACAGGCAAATTTGGTACACGCGAAGACGGCGAGGCGCATATTGCTGCGGGCGCTAAAAAAGTCTTGTTTTCACATCCAGCCAGCCAAGATGTAGATCGAACTGTGATATATGGCGTCAATCACGAGGCATTGACGATGGACGATCGTATTGTCTCCAACGGTTCCTGCACCACTAATTGTATTGTGCCGGTCATCAAAGCGCTGGATGAACACTTTGGTATTGAGTCCGGCACCATCACCACCATTCATTCATCAATGAATGATCAGCAGGTGATCGATGCTTACCATTCCGATCTGCGTCGCACACGCACGGCGAGTCAGTCTATTATTCCCGTTGATACCAAATTGCATGTTGGGATCGGTAGGATTTTTCCGAAATTTTCTGACAAGTTTGAAGCCATTTCCGTCCGTGTGCCGACGATAAACGTGACAGCGATGGATTTAAGTGTCACTGTGCGTACTAAAGTGAAAGTTAATGACGTAAATCAAGCTCTGCAAACCGCATCTCGATGTACATTAGACGGTATACTGGATTATACCGAAGCACCCTTGGTGTCGATAGACTTTAACCACGACTCACACAGTGCCATTGTCGATGGGTCGCAAACGCGGGTGAGTAATCATCAGCTGATAAAAACGTTGGTTTGGTGCGACAACGAGTGGGGCTTTGCCAACCGAATGTTGGATACCACCTTGGCGATGGCGCAATGAGTGCGTTAACGCAAGGGGTCGCCCTGATTAAATCAGTTTCAATTTGCAACCTTATAGAGAGGACCCTATGTCTGTAATTAAGATGACCGACTTAGATCTTGCCGGAAAGCGTGTCTTTATCCGTTCCGATCTGAACGTGCCGGTAAAAGACGGTAAAGTGACCTCTGACGCACGTATTTTGGCGTCATTGCCTACCATCAAACACTGCTTGGAAGCCGGCGCGAAAGTGATGGTGACCTCTCACTTGGGTCGTCCTGAAGAAGGACAACCTGAAGACCAATACTCACTGCAACCTGTCGTGAACTATCTTGACGACGCACTGGACTGCAAAGTTAGCTTGGCTAAAGATTACTTAGACGGCCTTGAACTGAATGCTGGTGAGCTCGTTGTGCTAGAGAATGTTCGCTTTAACAAAGGCGAGAAAAAGAACGATGAAGCGCTGTCGAAAAAATACGCTGCACTATGCGATATCTTCGTGATGGATGCCTTTGGCACCGCGCACCGCGCACAAGCATCAACCCATGGTGTGGGTACGCATGCACCGATCGCCTGTGCAGGCCCACTGTTGGCGAACGAACTTGACGCGCTTGGCAAAGCGATGGACAACCCTGCTCGCCCAATGGTGGCGATTGTGGGTGGGTCAAAAGTGTCGACCAAACTGACCGTCCTGAAATCATTGTCTACAGTTGCCGACCAACTGGTTGTCGGTGGTGGTATTGCCAATACCTTTATTGCCGCTGATGGACATAATGTGGGTAAATCGCTTTACGAAGCAGACTTGGTGCATACGGCGAAATCTTTGATGGAAGAGTGCATATCCCGGTTGCCACCGATGTGGCGTGTGCCAAAGCGTTTGATGAAAATGCAGAAGCCGAAATCAAGCGTGTTGAAGATGTACAAGACGATGACATGATCTTCGACCTCGGGCCAGAATCCACACAAGCACTGGCTGATATCTTGAAAAATGCCAAAACGATTCTTTGGAATGGCCCAGTAGGCGTGTTCGAGTTTAAAAACTTTGAAGCCGGTACCGCAGGGATTTCAAAAGCAATCGCTGAGTCGGAAGGCTTCTCGGTTGCAGGCGGTGGTGATACCCTGGCTGCCCATTGATAAATTTGGCATTAAAGCCGATGTGTCTTACATCTCAACCGGTGGCGGTGCCTTCCTTGAGTTTGTTGAAGGCAAACCCCTTCCAGCGGTGGAAATGCTGGAAGCGCGTGCGAAAGACGCATAAATCCGACAACAAAACGGGAGGGATGTCTCCCGTTTTTGCTTTCGTTTGACTACAATATGCCGAGTCGTAAACGATTGCACCGTATTGATGAAGGTGCCGATGCGCATCTTTACTCAGTTCAGCAAAGACAACCCGATTTAATAGGACAAGAACCATGTCTAAAGTTTTTGATTTTGTAAAACCTGGCGTTATCTTTGGCGATGACGTTCAGAAAGTATTTGAAGTTGCCAAAGAGAACAAGTTCGCATTGCCAGCGGTTAACGTGGTAAACACTGACTCTATCAACGCAGTGATGGAAGCCGCGGCGAAAGTAAAAGCGCCGGTGGTTATCCAATTTTCTAACGGCGGTGCTGGCTTCTTCCCAGGCAAAGGCCTGAAACTAGACGGTCAAGAAGCGCAAATTAAAGGCGCGGTTGCGGGTGCAAAATATGTTCACGCAATGGCTGAAGTGTATGGTGTGCCAGTGATCATGCACACTGACCATGCAGCGAAAAAACTGCTGCCATGGATCGACGGCCTACTAGACGCCGGTGAAGCCTTCTTTAAAGAACACGGCAAGCCACTTTTCTCTTCTCACATGATTGACCTTTCTGAAGAGTCATTAGAAGAGAACATGGAAATCTGTGCGGAGTACCTCGCGCGCATGGACAAAATGGGCATGACGTTGGAAATCGAACTGGGTATTACCGGTGGTGAAGAAGACGGCGTTGATAACAGCGATGTCGATTCAGCGGATCTTTATACCAAGCCAGAAGAAGTGGCGTACGCGTACGAAAAACTGTCTGCGGTAAGCCCTCGTTTCACTATTGCGGCCTCATTCGGTAACGTTCACGGCGTTTATAAGCCGGTAACGTGGTACTTAAGCCAGAAATTCTCCGTGAATCACAAGCTTACTGCTCAGAGAAATTTGGTCTACCGACCAATGGTCTGAACTTCGTCTTCCATGGCGGCTCGGGCTCTTCAGAAGCACAGATTCAAGAGTCTATCGGCTATGGTGTGATCAAAATGAACATCGATACCGATACTCAGTGGGCAACATGGGATGGTATCCGTCAGTACTATCAAGATAACGAAGGTTATCTGCAAAGCCAAATCGGTAACCCGAAAGGTGATGATCAGCCTAATAAAAAATTCTACGATCCACGCGTATGGTTGCGCAAAGGTCAAGAATCTATGGTTGCACGTCTAGAGCAAGCCTTTAAAGATCTTAACGCGATTGACGTACTGTAAGTTCCAGTACCGATAGCGTAAGAAGACATGAGCCGCCATATTTGGCGGGCTTTTTTTATGTTTGCTGATTGCGCTTTCGCTGAAGTGAGACGCTAAGATAGACAAGGGATGGTAAAAGCCTGTTACTATAAAAGAATGGTTTATTCCAATCACAGAGGGAAGAGGGAAGAGGGAATGAGTGAAGAAAACACGGTGATAGAAGGGGCTAAGTGGGCACAGACATGGCTCACCAACAATCAAGACTTGTTGATTCAATATGGGGTCAATATTGTCTCTGCATTATTGATTTTAGTGATCGGTAATATGGTGGTGAAAGGACTCGCCAATTCCATGGCGGGTGTCATGAGTAAGCGTAATATGGACAACGCGGTGGTCGAGTTTATTCATGGCTTGGTCCGTTATTTACTCTTTATCATCGTACTGATCGCCGCGCTCAGTCGTGTTGGCGTACAAACTGCTTCTGTCATTGCCATTCTTGGTGCTGCTGGTTTAGCCGTCGGTTTAGCCTTACAAGGATCGTTAGCCAACTTTGCTGCTGGCGTCTTGATTGTGATGTTTCGCCCCTTTAAATCAGGGGATTATGTCGAGCTGGCAGGTGTGGCAGGTTCCGTTGAATCGATACAAATTTTCTCTACCGTACTGACAACACCAGATAATAAAATGGTGGTTGTCCCCAATGGCTCAGTGATCAGCAGCCCGATCACCAATTATTCCAAGCATGCGACACGTCGTATCGATTTAACCATTGGTGTGGCGTACAGCGCGGATTTGAAGAAAACAAAAGCGGTGTTAACCGATATTGTGACGAAGCATCCGCTTATTCTAAAAGATCCTGAGCCCAATGTGGCCGTGATGACATTGGCCGATTCTTCGGTCAACTTCGTCGTCCGTCCCTGGGTAAAAACCGAGGATTACTGGAGTGTTTATTTTGAGCTGCTTCCTTCGATTAAAGAAGCGCTGGACGAAAACGGTATTGAAATCCCTTTCCCGCAAATGAGTGTTCACTTCGATCGCGGCGAGAGCCAAGCTTAAATCACTCTGCTGATTAAATAAACTGGCATGGATACGGTAAGTGTGCCGCATCCATTCCCATTACTTAACTGGCCAGCAAGCGTGCATAAAGACCGAACGCCAGTTTTCCGGCAACAAATAACATCATACTGGCCATTAACAGGTCGAGTAATCGGCGTATCGATGGCGTCGATAGCCAAGGCGATAAGCGGGCAGCCCCCGCGGATAAACCATAAAACCATAAACACGATCCCATCAGCGCGCCGATAGTAAAGGCGATGCGTTCATCGAATGCAAATTGGCCGCCAATCGCCCCTAACACCACCACGGTATCAAGGTAAACATGCGGGTTGAGTAAGGTCACCGCAAGCGCACCAATGATCACCGCTCGGCGCCCACGGCTCATGCTCGGCACTGTTGAGGCATCTTCCTGATTTTGCTGACGCGCACTTTGTATAAACTGCCACGCATAGACACTGAGAAACGCGATGCCAGCGATAGTTATCGTGTTGAGTAATACAGGATTGCTCGCTAATAAGGCCCCTCCGCCAAAAATACCACTAGAGATCAATACAATATCGCAGATAAAGCAGATCGACGCCGTGGTCATATGATGCTCACGACTGATCCCTTGGTTAATCACATAAGCGTTTTGTGCGCCTATCGGGATAATCATGGTCAGGCTTAATCCTAAGCCCTGAAGTGCGACTAAAAAACTGCTCACGGCTTATTCCCTTTTCTCTTGTCATCTCCTCACTTTAAGCTGAGATACTCGTAAAGGGAATCGAATTATCTTCATCATTAAACGGATGCGAAAAAGGAGCAAGCTGTCAATCATGAGAAGAACGGTGCTTAGGGATGGCACTCGCACAGTTTTAACATAAACTTGACGAAAGTGAGGGAGTCTTTCGCTGATAAAAGTGTCTGACCTATATTCTCATGGCAAGTTGAATCCATAAAAGGAGAGAGGATGCGTAAGTTGAAAGCAATGGTATGGCTCACGGGGGCTTTGGTGATAGCGCCAGCAGCGATGGCCAATATTGATTTTCCTCATTTAGAGATCACCGGTGTCGGAGAAATCACGGCAGCGCCTGATATGGCCAATATTGATGTTGGCGTGGTTACTGAGCGAAAAACCGCCAAAGCAGCAAAAAGCGCATCAGATAAAGCGGTTGCGGCTTTTATCGAACGGCTAGCAAAGCAAGGGGTGAAACGTGATCAGATAGAAAGCGCCCATATTCAGCTTTCACCGCGTTATCAACACACAAAAGACAAAGCGCCTGAACTGATGGGTTATCGTGCTGAGCGCCACGTCACGGTCACACTCAATCAGCTCGATAAGTTGAATACGGTGCTAGACGGTGCCTTGGGCGAGGGGATCAACCGTATTCGACAGGTGCAGCTAACCAGCAGTGAGCAGGCAACTCTGAAAGACAAAGCCCGTGAGGCAGCTGTCAACGATGCAAAAAACAAAGCAGACGCCTTGGCGAAAAGCCTTAATATGCGTGTTGATGGCGTTTGGCAAGTCCGTTACCGCTCGAGTAACCCACGTCCTGTAATGATGAATGCCGAAATGCGTAGTGGCAGTGCCGATGTGGCGGCCAGCTATCAAGACATGACAATGCAGGTCAGTGATCAAGTCGATATTATTTTCCGCTTAGATAATTAATCGCGAGTACAACCGTTGGTGATATGATTATCGGTCAGCGATCAGAAAGGGCGCCTAAGTCGGCGCCCTTTGTCTTGCTTATCTTAGCGTGTGTTACGCGGTTGGATTAACGGGTTTACCGTCTGGATCCGTTGCGTCATCACTTTGGATACCATTGCGACGTGCTAAACGTTGCTCCCAGTAGTCAGCGTTTTTAATCCCTAACTTCACGGGATCAAAGGTGTAAGTTTCGACACCTCGTGCTTGCTGCTCTTCATAGTCTTTTAACGCTTTCATCGCCGGTTTGGACATAAAGAAGATGATAATAATGCCGACAATGTTCAGCCAAGCCATTAAACCAACCCCTGCGTCACCAAATGCCCAAGCGAGGTTCGCACTGCGGACACAACCATAGAATACCGCTGACATCAGTACCAGCTTGAGCACGAACATCATACCGGGCACTTTAAACGTGCGACGCAGGTAAGCAATGTTGGTTTCCGCAATGTAGTAGTAGGCCAGAATCGTCGTAAAGGCGAAGAAGAAGAGTGCAAACGCGATAAAGGGTTTGCCCAGTCCAGGCATCGCCGCTTCAATGGCAAGCTGAGTAAACTCAGGGCTATTGGCTGCCACCGACGAGGCTAAATTTTGCACGATAAAGGCGTCACCTGCGCCGTGCACATTATAAGCGCCGGTAATGATGATCATAAATGCAGTGGCTGAACAAACCAGCAGTGTATCGATATACACGGAGAACGACTGCACCAAACCTTGCTGAGCTGGGTGATCAACGTTCGCAGCGGCGGCGGCATGAGGACCTGTCCCCTGACCGGCTTCGTTAGAGTAAACACCACGTTTTACCCCCCAACCAATTGCCGCACCAGCGCCGGCCATCGGGGTGAAGGCATCGCCAACAATCATGGCAAACACGGTAGGTACTTCGCTGATGTTGAGCAAAATGATCACGAACGCGATGATGATGTACGCCAACGCCATAAATGGCACAACGATCTGAGTAAATTGGGCGATGCGCTTCACGCCACCAAAAATGATGAAGCCGAGCACAACAGAAATAAAGGCACCCGTGATGATTTTCGACACCTCGAGGGCGCCAAACATGGCGGTATCAACCATGGCACCTGAGCCAAAGGCGGTCTCGACCGCATTACCAATGGCGTTCGACTGTACACCCGGCAACATGACGCCACACGCGAGAAGTGTCGCGATCGCGAAAAGAATGGCATACCATTTTTGGCCCATGGCTTTTTCAATATAATACGCTGGTCCACCGCGGAACTCACCGTTGTCTTCTTCTTTATAAATTTGTGCCAAGGTTGACTCGGTGAATGCTGTTGCTGCCCCTAAGAAGGCAACCACCCACATCCAGAAAACGGCCCCTGGGCCACCAAAACCGATCGCCGCGGCCACACCGGCAATATTACCGGTCCCGACACGACCAGAAAGAGAAACGGCGAGCGCTTGGAATGAAGAAATCCCTTTTTCCGAGCTTTTTCCGGAAAAGAGGAGTCGCCACATTTCGGAAAAGTGACGGATTTGCACAAAGCGTGTCAATATGGAGTAAAACAGGCCGGCACCTAAGCAGGTGTAAATCAGCACAGGGCTCCATATGATGCTATTTAAGAAATCGACAAACGATTGCATAGTGAGTTCCTTCTACTGTGTTTGCATCATGTTGTTGTTATCACCACCAGCATCTTAAACTGATTTGATGCTCAATTGTTAATATTTTGTATCATCACATTACGCGTTGTGTGAATCTGATCGTTTAGTGTGCAGTAATATGGACGTGATAAGCGAAAAAAAGGAGGCCTTTTGAGGCTCCTTGAGTAAATCCTTATCTATCAGCCAGTCAGAGAGGCTGATCGATGTCTAATTCTGTTTGCGTTTTTTCGATTTACTCGCGCTAGTCGATTTTTTATCCGCTTTGCTTCTTTTTTTTCTTCTTGTGCGTGGCTTTTTTATGTTTTGGTTTTAAGCCATCAAGGGTACGCTCTTTGATGTCTTCGTCCATATAGCGGGTGATCCTATCCATCATTGGCTGATCGTGGGCTTCAACCAGAGAAATCGCTGACCCTTTTTTACCCGCTCGTGCTGTGCGACCAATCCGGTGTAAATACACATCGGCGGTACGGGGCAGATCGTAGTTAATCACGTGGGTGATATTCGGCACATCAATGCCGCGAGCGGCCACATCGGTCGCTAAAAGAACATGCACTTTCCCTTCACTAAAGCGAGTGATGGCATTGTTGCGTTTAGCTTGCTGCATTTCACCTTGGATCCAAGCACATTCCAGTTGTTGTGACTGCATATATTCGCGAAGCTCAGCCAGCCTTTCGCGGGTTTTGATAAAGACAATTGCGCGTTCAGCGTGGTCAGTCACAATCGTGTTAAGTAGGGCGCGTTTGTGATTGAGATCGTCACAACGGTAATACCACTGGGTGATTTTTTTGCGTTCACGGCGAGGAGGCGTGACATCGATTAGCTCTGGCTCGTCCAAAAGACTGTCCGTGAATCCGCTAACCCCGCGACCCTCGAGCGTCGCTGAAAATAACATCGTCTGACGGCGACGTTGGCACTCATCGGATAGGCGGTTTACGGTATTGGCAAAGCCCATATCCAACATACGATCGGCTTCATCGAGAATGAGACACTCAACGGCGCGACAGTCGAAGCGTTCAGTTTCAATGTATTCCATTAGGCGGCCTGGCGTCGCGACGACAATATCCTGTGTTTTACCCAGTTGCTCGGCATGCTCTTGATACGAAATCCCACCCGTGATGGTGAACACTTTTAGGCTGGTATTTTTGGCCAATGCCCGCGCTTCCTCAGCGACTTGTATTGCCAGTTCTCGCGTGGGTGTCAAGATAAGCACGCGGCCGGGTCCTGGCTTTTGCCGTGGAAAATCGAGCAAATGCTGCAGCATTGGCAGCAAAAAAGCCGTGGTTTTTCCCGTTCCGGTTGGTGCCGACGCGAGGATGTCGCGCCCATCCATACCATGGGGGATAACCTCCGATTGGATAAGCGTTGGGCGCTGATAGCCCATATCGTCGAGTGCACTGAGCAGTTCAGGATCCAGCTCTAGTTCGGCAAAGCTTCGCACAGGGTAATTCTCCAAGGATAGTTAAGCGCGGCATTATAGACGCAAATGGTGTAAATGGGCAGCGCGTCATGGTCAATATGGGTTGTCCTACACTGCGATATTTGGCTTACGGCAATTTGAGATAAAACGCGCGTGTTAGGGCGGCAAACGCCTGAGTGTAGTCGCCATGTTCATCACGCACGGTGATCGTATCAGATCTTAGCGTTCCCGTCGTGGGGCTTAACGTGAACAGTAAACGTGACGGGGATTTATTGGGGCTTGGCGTCACGAGTACATGGCGGCGTAAGTAGAGACCATATTCAGCGGCCTGTTCGATCAACGCCTCAGCTTCTTTTATCGGTAAAATCAGATCAGCACACCCTGTTGGCGTTAAAAGGCGTGCCAAGCAGTGAACTAAATCTGCATGGCTAAGCGTGTCCGTGTGTCTGGCGACCGCACGTTGCTTGTTTTTTGACGAGACACCACTGGTAAAATACGGCGGGTTACACACAATGTGAGGCCATAGAGGCGGGCTGTGGTAGGTGTTGATATCGGTATGTTGTACCTGAATCTGATCTACAAACCGCGACCTTGTCACATTATGGTATGCACAATGAAATGCTGACACATCATAGTCGACGGCTGTCACTGCCAGGTTAGCAAAACGTTGTGCCAACATAAGAGCCAATAATCCGGTGCCAGTCCCTATATCTAAACTCTTTTGTGCCTGATTCGGATCAGCCACGCCCCAAGAGTACTCCGTCGGTACTGACTTTCATACCACAGTCACCGTGCTCGATAGTGAACTGTTTAAATCGAAATTGACTCACAAGATGCTCGGTTTCCCCGTGGTTTGGTCAGCAAACAGATAGGATTTTTTGCTTTAATGTAATCAGTGTGTTGCAAGTTATCGTTATTGAAAAATACCAGAGATAATTACATAGCCAGTTTATTGAGCTGATTGTTATTGTTAAAGCAGAAGATCACAAGGTTTTTTGTTAACACCTTTACTGTGACAGGGAACTTGTTCATTATTCTGCATTCTGTCTATCGTCTGAAATAAAATATTATAAATCAGCGTTTCAGATGGGCGAAAGATTATTCATTTGCAAACACCCTTTAAAGCTGTAGGTATTCATCGTGACTAAGCGTTTAAAATTAGTAGATATTTTAGCGTTAGGTTTTATGACCTTTGCCTTTTTCTTAGGCGCGGGAAATATAATCTTTCCACCACAAGCTGGCATGTTAGCCGGCGACCATTACACTGCTGCCATGATCGGCTTTTTGATCACTGCTGTCGGTCTTCCGCTCATCGGTATCATCGCCGTTGCCATCGCAGGTGGAGGCTGGAAAGGGCTCACTCGTGATTTGCCCACTGGTGTCGCGACCCTGATGGCGGTGTTGATTTTTATTATCATTGGCCCGGCTTTTGCGGCACCTCGTGCCGGACTAGTGGCGTACGAGATTGGTTTTAAACCTTTTTTGTCATCGCCTGGACAGTTTGAACTGGGTGCATTCTCTGTTGTCTTTTTCGCTGCTGCGATGTTTTTTTCTCTCTCTCAAGGCAAACTGATCGATACGATCGGCAAGTTCTTGACGCCTTTATTATTCGCAGCATTAGCTATTCTGGCGATCGCCGTGATTGTTAACCCTCAAGGCGACGTGGCCGCGGCCCAAGGCGATTACATCGAAAATGCACTGACCACAGGCTTTCTGGAAGGGTATAACACCATGGATACCTTTGCCGCACTGATGTTTGGTATGTTGATTGTCGATGTGATCCGCAAAAAAGGCATTGAAGACAACAAAGCAACCTGCATGTACCTGATTTATGCTGGTATTATTGCCGCTGCTGGACTGGCGTTTGTGTACGTGTCGCTGTTCTACTTGGGCTCAACGGCCAGTGCGGTGGCGCAGGGAACGCAAAATGGCGGCGAAATCATGGCCGCGTATGTCGATGCGCTGTTTGGTCCGGTTGGACAAATGATCCTTGCCGCTATCATTGGTTTAGCCTGTTTGACCACAGTGATTGGCTTGGTCAGCGCGTGTGCCGATTACTTTAGCTCGCTGACTTCATGGACGTATCGTCGTTGGGTCGTGGTCGTTGCCACAGTCTGTGCGGTGGTTGCCAATGTTGGCCTAAAGCAGTTGATCGCGATTTCCGTTCCGGTCTTGTTCGCTTTATATCCGGTGGCGATTGCCCTGATTGGCTTGACTTTCATTCGTCGCTGGTTGCCAAACCCGGCACTGGGCTATCGTTTAGTCATGGGGGTGGCCTTGCTCTTTAGTTTACTTGATGCAGTGAAAGTGATGGGCGCGGACATGAGTGCCTTTAATTTCCTACCACTGTTCGATGTTGGCATGGCATGGTTACTACCGACGTTAGCGGCCATGGTGGTGGCTAAGTTTGTTGGCACACGTGACTCGGCATTGGCAGAAGCGTAAGCGCCTTGTATTAAGATAAAAAACCGCGCCAAATAGCGCGGTTTTTTATTATGGCAATGGTGGCTCTATCATGGCCCAGACAATTTAAGCGCTCACGATTAACAAGCGTACAGCGTAGGATTATTGACTGCACGCGGAGTACGTTAAAGCATGGCCTGATATTCTACCAGTACTTGCTCGCACCAGGTTTGAATACGCTCATCACTGAGATCATATTCGCTGTCTTCATCGAGGGCTAAGCCAACAAATTGTTTGCCATCCTCCGTCACCGCCTTGGATGCATCAAAGCGGTAGCCTGCGGTTGGCCAGTAGCCAATAAACTGCGCGCCACAACCTTGTAACTGTTGATGAAGCATGCCCATGGCATCGAGATACCATTCCGCATAGCCTTCTTGATCACCTAAACCGAACAGTGCAATGGCCTTATCGTGCAGCTGTAAGCTGTCCATATCTTGCCAAACCGCTTCCCAGTCTTCTTGGAGCTCGCCGAAATCCCAGGTAGAAATGCCTAGCAGTAGTAAGTCATAGTCTGCCATCTTGGCGAGCGGTGTTTCTTTAACATTGTGGAGCTCGACCAGATCGTCACCGATAAAATCACGGATTTTTTCCGCGGCCATCTCGGTGTAGCAGGTGGTAGAGCCATAAAAAAGACCGATTTTCATAGCGCGACTCTGTTGTTTGTCATGCGGGCAGTTTACCTGTTGAACGGCAATTTGATCCAGCAAGGACAGGCGACATTTTGTATAATGTTGGCCGACGCTACCACGGCAAAATGCGTATTCTCCAATTTATAACCTAGCAGGCTGAACGTGAATAAAAACATTGAATTAATCGAACAGTTCCTGGATGCCATGTGGATGGAGCGAGGGTTATCCGAAAACACCTTAACGTCCTATCGCACCGACTTAATCAAGCTATGCCGCTGGTTAGATAGCCGTGCGTTGGTGGCGGTGAGCAAACAAGATTTGCAAGATTATCAATATTGGCTGCATGAGCAAGGCTATCAGTCGAGCTCTCGTAGCCGAATGGTGTCGGCATTGCGTCGGCTTTTTCAATATGTATACCGCCAGAAGTTGCGCCCAGATGACCCGAGTGCAACGCTCATTAGCCCTAAACAGCCTAAGCGGCTTCCCAAAGATCTGACCGAAGCACAAATAGACGATTTATTGGAGGCGCCTAATACCGCCGATCCGTTAGAGCTGCGCGATAAAGCGATGTTAGAGTTGCTATACGCAACGGGGTTACGTGTGACTGAATTAATTGCGCTAACCACTGAAAATGTCAGTTTACGCCAAGGCGTGGTGCGAGTATTAGGTAAAGGCGATAAAGAGCGATTGGTACCAATGGGCGAGTCGGCGGTTGATTGGTTAGAGCAGTATTTAGCCCTCAGTCGCCCAACTCTATTGGGCCAAACCAGTACAGATGTATTTTTTCCCAGTAAGCGCGCGCGGCAAATGACACGACAAACTTTTTGGCATCGAATTAAATATTATGCTCAACTGGCCGGTATTGAGACCGATGATTTATCCCCGCACGTCCTTCGACATGCTTTCGCGACTCACCTGCTCAATCATGGTGCGGATTTGCGGGTGGTACAGATGTTGTTGGGGCACAGTGATCTTTCAACGACGCAAATTTATACCCATGTGGCGACGGAGCGTTTGAAACAGCTTCATCAAGCGCATCATCCTCGAGGCTAATCCGCAATTGGTAATCACTTCATGATAGAAATAAAAAGACGGGCGCCGTCAGTCACGCCAGCATTCAGCGATGCGATTCCTCCGCTCTTACAGCGTTTATACGCTAATCGCGGGCTGCAAACCGATAGCGAACTCAATCGCAGTGTGGCGGGGTTGCATCAATATCAAGCACTCACCGGGATCGATGCCGCCGTGCAATTGCTTGCCAACGCCTTGGCGTCGCATCAATCTATTTTAATCGTGGGTGATTTTGATGCCGATGGCGCGACTTCCTCGGCATTGTCAGTGAGAGCCTGCGTATGATGGGGGCGACCCGTGTGGATTATTTAGTCCCTAACCGCTTCGACGATGGCTATGGCTTAAGCCCAGAGGTGGTCGATCAAGCTGCTGAACGCGGCGCTGAGCTGATCATGACCGTCGATAACGGCGTGTCTTCATTAGAAGGCGTTGCCCATGCCAAAGCCCTGGGTATGCAGGTGCTGGTGACCGATCATCATTTACCCGGTGCTCAATTGCCTAACGCGGATGCGATGGTCAACCCGAATCTGAATGACTGCGACTTTCCCTCCAAAGCGTTAGCAGGTGTCGGCGTCGCATTCTATTTAATGCTTGCCCTGCGTGCGCACTTGCGTGATCAAGACTGGTTTGCACAACAAGGTTTGGCTATCCCTAACCTGGCGGAGCTACTCGATTTAGTGGCACTCGGTACGGTGGCGGATGTAGTGGCGCTTGATAGCAATAACCGCATTCTGGTTCACCAAGGATTACAGCGGATCCGGGCGGGTCGCTGTCGTCCCGGTATTCAAGCGTTGGTCGAGGTCGCTAATCGCAATATGGCAACTCTAGTCGCCAGTGATTTTGGCTTTGCGTTAGGGCCCAGGATCAATGCGGCAGGACGGTTGGATGACATGGCCTTCGGGGTCGAGTTGTTATTATGCGATAACATCCATGCGGCAAGACGGATGGCGTCTGAGCTTGATGCGTTGAACCAAACGCGCAAAGATATCGAAGCAAGGTATGAAAAAGAGGCCGTGGCTTGGTGTGAACGCTTAATTGCCGAGCAATCTGAGCAGGATTTACCGGTAGGATTAGCGCTGTTTCAACGTGATTGGCATCAGGGGGTGATTGGCATTCTCGCGTCGCGCTTGAAAGATCAGTTCCACCGTCCGGTGATCGCCTTTGCCGACGGTGGCGAGGGGGTGATTAAAGGGTCGGCCCGCTCGATTCCCGGCTTACATATGCGTGACACGCTAGATAGGATAGATACGCTCAATCCCGGACTAATTAAAAAATTTGGTGGGCACGCGATGGCCGCGGGACTGACCATTGAAGAAACACAATTTAATACGTTTGCAACGCTGTTTGATGCGCAGGTGCGCGAGCAGGTCAGTGAGGATGATCTGAAAGGGGTACTATTGAGCGACGGCCCGCTGCAAAGCCACGAGCTGGGGATAGAGACTGCCGAGATCATTCAGTCCGGTGGCCCATGGGGGCAAGGTTTTCCAGAGCCACAGTTCGATGGCAGCTTTCATGTTTTACAGCAAAAGCTAGTGGGTGGGAAGCATCTAAAGCTGATGGTTGAGCCTGCAGGCGGAGGTACGATGATAGATGCGATCGCATTTAATGTGGATTTACGTCGCTGGCCGGATCCGAGTGTCAAAACGGTTCACCTTGTTTATCGACTGGATATCAATGAGTTTCGCGGGAACCGCAATTCTCAGCTGATTGTTTCTTACCTTGAGTCCGCTTAATTGTGCGGCTTTTTCCATCACGCCCTGTTTATTGGCGCAACAATTCGCTAAAATTCGGCGGTTAAATTTCCGCAAATAATGAAGATGCCTGACCATGTTTGAGATTAATCCAATCAAAAATCGCCTCGCGGATATCGCTGAACGCACCGATGTCCTTCGGGGGTATCTTTGACTATGACGCGAAGAAAGAGCGTCTAGAAGAAGTTAATGCCGAGTTAGAACAGCCGGATGTGTGGAATGAACCACAACGTGCGCAAGCGCTGGGTAAAGAGCGTGCGTCACTGGAGGCGGTGGTAGAGACTATCGATCAACTGACGCAAGGCGGCGAAGATGTTAATGAGCTACTGACGCTTGCCGTCGAAGAAGACGACCAAGAAACCTTTGATGAAATTGAACCCGAGTTGGCCGATCTTGAAGTCAAGCTAACGAAGCTAGAGTTCCGTCGCATGTTCTCCGGCGAGCATGATGCCTCTGACAGCTACATTGACCTTCAAGCCGGATCTGGTGGTACAGAAGCACAAGATTGGACCAACATGATGCTACGTATGTATCTGCGCTGGGCCGACGCTAAAGGCTTTAAAGCCGAAGTCATTGAAGTGTCTGAAGGCGATGTCGCTGGGCTTAAATCTGCCACCGTGCGTATTTCCGGTGAATATGCATACGGTTGGTTGCGTACTGAAACGGGGGTGCATCGCTTGGTACGTAAGTCGCCGTTTGATTCCGGTGGTCGCCGTCATACCTCATTCGCCTCTGCGTTTGTGTATCCGGAAATCGATGACGATATTGAAATTGATATTAATCCCTCTGATTTACGCATCGATGTTTATCGTGCCTCTGGGGCCGGTGGTCAGCACGTCAATACCACAGAATCTGCGGTACGTATTACGCATGTTCCGACCAACACCGTGGTCCAGTGTCAGAACGATCGCTCTCAACACAAAAACAAAGATCAAGCGATGAAACAGCTAAGAGCGAAACTGTTTGAGCTTGAGCTACAAAAGCAAAATGCGGAAAAACAAGCCAACGAAGATGCGAAGTCGGATATCGGCTGGGGCAGTCAGATCCGCTCCTACGTCTTGGATGATTCGCGTATTAAAGATCTGCGTACCGGTGTTGAAAACCGTAATACACAGGCCGTTCTTGACGGCAATTTAGATAAATTTATCGAAGCCAGCCTCAAATCTGGCCTGTAATCACGATTTAATGTAAAGGGTTTTCTATGACTGACCAGTTACCAGACGAAAATAAGCTGATTGCCGAGCGTCGCGCCAAACTGAATCACATTCGTGAAAACTGTAAGGCAAACGGCCATCCTAACGACTTCCGTCGTGAGCACCTTGCCGCAGACCTGCAGGCCGAATTTGGCGACAAAGAAAAAGCAGAGCTTGAAACGCTTGATCACAAAGTTACGATCGCGGGTCGTATTATGGCCAAACGCGGGCCATTTATGGTGGTACAAGATGTGTCGGGCCGAGTGCAAGCCTACGCCTCGAAAGACGTACAAAAAGCGCTGAAAACTGAGTACCAAGGCTTAGATATTGGTGACATTATTGGCGTGCATGGTGCGCTGCATAAGTCGGGCAAAGGCGATCTCTATGTCAATATGGAGCGCTACCAGCTACTGACCAAAGCATTGCGTCCGTTGCCAGAAAAATTCCATGGTTTGGCCGATCAAGAGCTGCGTTATCGCCAACGTTATGTCGACTTGATTGTGAACGAAGAGTCCCGTCACGCATTCCAAGTGCGTTCAAGTGTGGTGACCGCCATTCGTAACTACATGGTAGAAAAACACTTTATGGAAGTGGAAACGCCGATGATGCACGTTATCCCTGGCGGGGCAACGGCACGTCCATTTACCACGCATCATAATGCGTTAGATATCGACATGTACTTGCGTGTGGCGCCTGAGCTTTACCTTAAGCGTTTAGTTGTCGGCGGCTTTGAGCGCGTGTTTGAAGTAAACCGGAATTTCCGTAACGAAGGGTTATCGCCACGCCATAACCCAGAATTCACCATGATGGAATTCTATATGGCGTATGCGGACTATAACGATCTGATGGATCTGACTGAGGACATGTTGTCACGCGTGGCTCTGGAAGTGATGGGACAGTCTGTGATGCCTTATGGCGAGCATGAGATTAATTTTGCGGGGCCTTACCCACGCATTACCATGCTTGATGCCATTAAACAGTACAATCCTGAACATGCTGATATTCAAGCGCTTAACGATGATAATGTGCAAGATCGGGATCATCTAGCGGCCATTGCTAAATCGTTGAAAATCAGTGTCGAATCGTTTTGGACAGCCGGTCAGTTACTGGAAGAAATCTTTGGTGAAACGGCGGAACCACAGTTGATTCAACCGACCTTTATTACCGAATACCCAGCGGACATCTCACCATTGGCCCGTCGAAACGATGATAATCCATTTGTGACCGACCGTTTTGAGTTTTTCGTGGGTGGGCGCGAAGTCGCTAATGGCTTCTCGGAGCTGAATGACGCGGAAGATCAAGACGCGCGTTTCAAAGCCCAAGTCGATGCCAAAGATGCGGGTGACGATGAGGCCATGTATTACGATGCCGATTATATCAATGCTCTTGAGCATGGGTTGCCACCAACCGCTGGCCAAGGTATTGGGATCGACCGTCTAGTGATGTTATTCACTAACACACATACGATTCGTGATGTGATTCTTTTCCCAGCGATGCGCCCGCAACAAGGTAGCTAAAGCTGGACAGACCACAATGAAAGCGGCTCAAAGAGCCGCTTTTTTTGTGTCTTACATTCTGATTTTAGCTCACAAGATCAAAATTTTATCTGGTTTATTCATCTATTTGACTAAAATAGTACTTATAGTGTCCGGCTAATGTCGCTTTATTGAGACAGATTTAAAATCGTCCATCTTTATAATAAGGCTTTGTTTGACAAGCAGTATGACAGACTGGATGTAAGGCAGGTGTTATGGGATTTGATGCAGGGAGTGACAAAACCTTGAGCTCACTCGTGGTGGTCGGTGGTGCTTATGAGCCTTGGCTGGCAACTCTTGAGCAAGCTGGCTGGTATTGCCATCGCTGCTATGATTTGCGTGCGGCGCAGTCATTGCTGCAAGATATTGGCCCCTGTATTGGCATTGTCGATCTGAGCCATGATGACTTCAGCCTCAACGGTGTCGCTTCATTGGTTAACCGCAACAAACAGGTACGTTGGTTGGCTTTGGTGAGAGAAAATCAACTCATCAATGAAGCGATCTGCCAATTTATTGTCAGTTTCTGTATTGATTACTTCACCTCACCCATCCCCAATTCGCAATTGATGAGCACCATCGGTCATCAACTTGGGATGCTGCGTCTTGAACGTCACGTCTGGCCGCAGCTCGGCGATCACAGCGATATGGGACTAGAAGGCACGAGTCCGGCGATGAAAAAGTTGCGTGATCAAGTGCGCCGTGTCGCACCAACGGATGTGTCTGTGCTCGTCGCTGGAGAGAGCGGAACCGGTAAAGAGCTGGTGGCACAAGCGATTCATCATGCATCAACCCGGGCGAAGGCAACGTTTGAATCGGTGAAATGCTCGGCGTTAGCGGATGAACCGGTGCAGCATGCTTTGCTGGGTGATGAAAAAATGCCAGGGAAAATCCGCCAGTGTCATAAAGGCACCTTATTTTTTGATGAAATTGGTGACTTGCCTCTTCACTTACAAGGACACTTATTGCACTTATTGCAAGAAGGCACCTTGGATATCACCCATGATAAATACAATTGCGATCTCGATGTACGCGTGATTGCTTCCACTCACATGGACTTAGAGAAGCGTGTCGCCGAGGGATTATTCCGCGAAGATTTGTATTATCGATTAAATGTGCTGCGTATTAATATGCCGGCGCTAAAAGATCGCCAATCTGATGTGCCTGATTTAGCGGAGTACTTTTTGCTCAAATTTGCACGCCAATACAATACCCAAGCGAGAACTTTTTCAGATGAAGCAAAGCGCGTGCTCAGCAGTTATTCATGGCCGGGTAATGTACGCGAACTGATCAATCAGGTGAAACGTGCGGTGTTGTTGGCCGACCATTTAGTGATTGATGCGGAGCACTTGGATTTGCCCCGTCAGGGCGATTACAAACAAAGTTTGCGCAAAATTCGTGAAGAGTCCGAGCGCGATGCCTTAATTGCCGTGTTAGAGGAGAATAAGGGACAAGTATCAGCCGCTGCCAAAGAGCTCGGTGTCTCACGTGCGACCATGTATCGGTTATTGAACAAACACAACTTGATCCCCGCGCCGCGCACGTTTCGTCAATAAATCTTTTGACGTATTTGGACTGTATGAGGTAGATACCATTAGTCCTGTTTGGATTGGGGCGCTGGGATCGGAAACAGATAGTCGTAAAGCCAGTTATAGACAAACGCATACACCAGATAAAAAACCACTAGCCCGATATCCATACTCAGTGCTTGCCAAAAGTTCATCGACAGCCACCACATGATAAAGGGGATAGTGGCCACCAGAAGCCCAGCCTCAAAAAGCACAGCATGCAATAGACGCAAGGGGACGGTTTTAAGCACCGAGCCCCGCCGCACCAACATCGCTTTATCAAAGCCTATGTTGTAGACATAATTCCAGAAGGTGGCGAGAACTGAAAAAATCGCCCCCATCACGCCAAGGTGGCCGATCCCAGCCCCAAGGATCCAATTCAATCCCAAAACCACCAAGATCAAGCCCGTTAATTCAAATCCGATAGCATGGCGCCATCGATCTGCCTGTGTTCTCATCAAGTTGCCGCGTCAGGTTGGATAATACGGCCAGATTACATGGAATGGACGACAACGCAACCGAGATAATCTAACGTGAATGATGGCGAATGATTTCGATAAACGTCGTGGCACTATTCGCTTAGCGTCGCCCCATCATCAAATAAAACACAGGATGGCAGCCCCAAGGGGCTGCCGTTTGCGATCTAAGGGCAGGGGTTAGGGTAGCGATTGGCGATGTCGTCAATGCCGGCAAGCACCTCGTCGCTAAGGGTAACATCCAAGCTATCGAGATTACTCTCTAGCTGTTTGAGCGTGGTGGCGCCAATAATGTTAGAGGCGACAAAGGGACGACTATTCACAAACGCGAGTGCCATTTGCGCCGGATCCAGGCCATGGCGCTGGGCAAGATCAACGTATTCTTGCGTCGCCTGTTGACCTGATTCAGTAAAATAGCGGGCGAAGCGTTGGTGTAGCGTACAGCGTGCGCCTTTTGGACGTGCACCTTGCAAATATTTACCGCTCAGCGCACCAAACGCGAGTGGTGAGTAGGCTAATAGCTCCACCCCTTCCTGATGGCTGATCTCTGATAACCCTACCTCAAACGTTCGGTTGAGCAGGTTATAAGGATTTTGGATAGAGACAATACGTGTCAGGCTGTGCTTTTCGGCTAAATGCAAATAGCGCATCACGCCCCAAGGGGTTTCATTAGACACACCGATATAACGGATTTTGCCCGCTTGGACGAGTTCATTCAGTGCATCTAGGGTATCGAGGATGGTGACCCCTGAGTGTTCGTCTTGATAAGGATAATTGAGCTTACCAAAACAGTTATTATGCCGTTGCGGCCAATGGATTTGATATAAATCGATATAGTCGGTTTTCAGCCGCGTCAGGCTATCTTCAACGGCTTGATGGACATGCCGGCGATTGAGCGACATGTTGTCGCGGATATAAGGCACATTGCGCGGGCCGGCCACCTTAGTGGCGAGGATCACCCGGTCGCGCTTCCCTGATTTTTCCAGCCAGTTACCGATATATTGCTCGGTTAACCCTTGCGTAGGTTGGCTGGGGGGAACGGGATACATTTCTGCCGTATCGATAAAATTGACGCCGCGCTCGAGGGCAAGATCGAGCTGAGCATGCGCGTCGGCTTCACTATTTTGCTCACCAAATGTCATTGTGCCAAGACACACTTTACTCACGTCTAGCGAGGAATGGGGCAAACGGTGGTATTGCATCCTGTCTCCTTGTCTGCAATCGACCTATGGCAGTCCATAGTAGAGAATTTTACCTTTAATCGAAAGCGATTTAACCACAACGCTTAGCTTGACAGCTGTGCAAATTTTAACCATTACTTGAATGGGTGACGTCATAAATTTCTGGACGATGAGGAGTATTGGGTCAGGTAGCGATAGGCGCCAACGAGAGCGACAAGAGGAAAGTAAAATGAATTATGCACAACTCAGGGCTTGGATGCGCGCGGATCCTCAGTCATGCCCACAATGCTACGTCATGGCCCATGCGGGAGGGGCTAAGTATTCTGTGGAAGTCGAAATCAAGCAGAAGCTCGAGCCTTTACGTTCGGATCAAACTGGTGAGGTGATGCAGTTTGATCACGTGGGACAAGTGGGAGATAAACTTAAGGCACTCGGTATTGAGCAGGGCGTGTTACGTTTAATGGATCCGTATGATGAGTTTGCGACCGGCGGTGAGCCAGGGTGTCGAGAGGATATGCCGATTCGATTCTAATGATCCTTTATTGCGGAGCTAACGATTGCGAATCGAGCGATGGTGGATCTAACTGTTGTGGATCTAACTATTGTGGATCGATGAAATAACGGCTCAGGATTTGATGAGTAAATTGCGTCCGTAAGTAAAAACCACGCGGCAGGGTTCGAATGGGTTCACCATCCGGGCCACACGCGTCAGTGAGCACTTTGCCGTTGGCTGCTTTGGGCCGCAACTGCAGGTATTGGCCTTGGCGCGCGGTGATTTCTGTCACTCGGCCCAATGCGATCCAATCCATTAACTCTTCCCAATCAGCGCGGAGGCGCGCATCCTCTTCCTCGTTGGGGAACCACAGCAGTGGTGTACCTATCCGGCGCTCGGCAACAGGCATCTCGCGCTCCCCTTCGACTGGGACCCATAACACACGCGAGAGTTTCTGTCTTACGTGGCTGGTTTCCCAACGCACACCGGCAATGCCAGTGAGCGGCGCGACACAGACAAACGTGGTTTCCAAAGGCTTACCGGCTTGGTTGACCGGAATGGTCTTTAGCTCAATCCCTAGGTGAGCGAAGTCTTGTTCAGGTTTGCTCCCCGCATTGGCACCTAAACACGTCTCGAGTAACATGCCGATCCAGCCTTTCTCTCGAGACAGTGTCTCCGGACAACGTATCGCCAGTGATTGGCTCACTTCACCCAACGTCAGGCCTGCAAGCGCCAGCGCTCGGTCCATCAATATCTGTTCAGATTCAGGAGGGTGTATCACGGTGGATCGATCCTATTTATTGGCATGACGGTCTTGTATTATCGGGAACTGTCATCAGTGCTGCAAGGGGATCCTTGGGCGGTGGATCATGGCGACTGTCCTCTAGTTATCCACATAACAATCATTTTCAGCACTCAAAATGAGGTGCATGATCATATATACAGTGTTAAAAATCGAGATAAAATGAATAAAAGTGGTTTGTTGCCGTTTTTTTGAGCTATTGATGTGGATAATTAACTAACTGGTGGATCTTTGAGCGATCTGTGCGTGCTTGATGATCGTCGGATCCCGATGAGGATCTATCTGTATTTATTGTTATATAACTTTATGAATTTTATTGTTTATTATTTTTATGCAATAATTTTTGACCGAATTAAATGATCGATGACTGATGCTTTAAACCACGTTTTCTAAGCTTCTTCACAAATCTATCCACAGAAAGCGTGAATAAATGTGCGCAATCTCTCATTGCTATGTTTATAACTTCCTGTTAGAGGGTGAGTTATCCTCAGATGACGACGAGGGCGCAAAAAAGAAGGTCAATCCACAATGTTTGTTTACCCTTAGCCGCTTTTTGTGAAAAAATCAGGGTCAGTAGAGATTTATCATTGAGGTTGTCCAGTGATTGATGGCGATGGCTATCGTCCCAATGTGGGGATAGTAATTTGTAACGGCCACGGTCAAGTACTCTGGGCTCGTCGATATGGTCAGCATTCATGGCAGTTCCCGCAAGGTGGTATTGATGAAGGGGAAAACCCTGAGCAAGCCATGTATCGTGAATTATATGAAGAAGTGGGGCTGACCAAAAAAGATGTACGTATCTTAGGGACTAGTCGGCATTGGCTACGTTACAAATTACCGAAACGCTTGGTGCGGTGGGATTCTAAACCCGTATGTATTGGGCAAAAGCAAAAATGGTTTTTGCTTAAACTTGAGTGTGATGAGTCACACGTGAACGTCTCGCGCGGCGGGACGCCGGAATTTGATGGCTGGCGTTGGGTCAGTTATTGGTATCCTGTGCGCCAAGTCGTGGCATTTAAGCGTGAAGTCTATCGGCGTGCAATGAAAGAGTTTGCGCCGCTTGCGATGCCTTTTAAAGAACGTAAACCTCGACGTAAAAATAAGCGAGGGTAAAGGAGAAACTCGGTGCTCACGCAGTTAAGGAATATTGTGCAAAGCGTTGCAGTGTCAGCCGATCTTGATCAGGCTCTGCACACCTTGGTGCAACAAACCTGCGTGGCGATGCGTACCGAGTGCTGCTCGGTTTATCTCGCTAATCGTGAACAACAATGCTTTGATCTCATGGCAACGCAAGGCCTGGATCCGTCGGCACAAGTGTCCATGGCGTTTGGTGAAGGGCTGGTCGGTGTAGTTGGTCAACGGGCTGAGCCTTTGAACTTGGCTCATGCGCGTCAGCATCCAGCGTTCAAACCTTTTCCGGCCTCAGGGGAAGAGGCGTTTCAATCTTTTCTTGGCACGCCCATTATTTATCGCAAAAAGGTGTTGGGAATATTAGTTGTTCAGCAACACCAACCGCGTCAATTTGATGAAAGTGAAGAGTCGTTTCTTGTCACGTTAGCCGCGCAATTGGCTGTGGTGTTTGCCCATGCTAAAGCGCAAGGCGGGTGGCAAGGGACGCATTCACCGATATTACTTGAAGGGATGCCGGCATCTCCGGGGATCGGTATTGCACAGGCTTGGTGTGACGAGTCACAGCCAAGGCTAGAAGACGTCGCACCAGCGAGCAGTCTAGACGTGCCGCGAGAGCTTGACCGCTTAGACGCCGCGATTGATGAGGCCAGTACCGAATTCCGGCGCTTGCGTAAGCGCTTTGATAAGGAGCTACAAAAAGAAGCGTTAGTCGATTTTTGATCTGTTTGTGCATCTACTCAATGATCCCATGTTGCGAGAAGACATGACGGTCAGGATCCAACAAGGCGATGAAGCGACGTGGGCCGTGCGACAAACCGTGGAGGCCTTTTCAGCACGCTTTTCTCTGATGGACGATCCTTATCTCAAAGCGCGTGCAGACGATGTTAAAGAATTGGGTCAGCGATTACTCTATTTTTTGATGGCCCCCGCTGGAAGTGCGCCAGCCATTTCATCACCGGTTGTGTTACTGGCGCACGAGCTAACAGCTGGTATGCTAGCTTCGATTCCTCGTGCCTTACTGGCAGGCGTTGTCGCCGAACAAGGAGCGGCTAATTCTCATGCTGCCATTCTCGCCAGGGCGTTGGGGATCCCTGCGGTCATGGGGGTCAGCTTTTCGCCCTCACGCTTGCACCACAAAACCGTTATCCTCGATGGACACAAAGGGGTATTGATGATCGAGCCTGCCGAGGCTTTGATCAACGAATACCAGCAATTAGTTCAAGAGGAAGCCAGCTTACAATCGACATTTGAAACAGCCCTGGCCAGCCCCGGTCAAACCCAAGACGGCACTCGGATTGAGTTGCATTTAAATGCAGGCCTCAGTGCGGATAGTCAAATTGCAATCAACCAGGGGGTTGATGGGGTCGGGCTTTTTCGCACTGAAGTGCCCTTTTTAATGCTGCGCCGGTTCCCCTCTGAAGACGAACAAGTGAAACAATATCGCGCCATTCTCGCCAGTTATCCTGATAAACCTGTGGTGATGCGTACGCTGGATATTGGTGGAGATAAGCCACTCCCTTACCTCAGTGTGGAAGAGGATAATCCCTTTCTTGGTTGGCGTGGCATTCGCTTAGCTTGGATCACCCAGATATCTTTTTGATCCAAGTGCGTGCCATGTTGCGAGCTAGCATCGGTTTAAATAATCTCAAGTTATTATTGCCGATGATCTCTGGCCGCAATGAGTTACTGGAAGCGAAAACCCTGATCAGTCGCGCGTATAAAGAGATAAGCCAAGAGGCTGAGAGCGCCGGCAATAGCATTAACATTCCTTTGTTAGGGATCATGGTCGAAGTCCCTTCTATTTTATATCAGTTAGACAGTATCGCCCGTGATATCGACTTTTTGTCTGTTGGCACCAATGACTTGACCCAATACTTACTCGCGGTTGATCGCAACAACGCCCGGGTCGCTGATATTTTTGATGCCCTGCATCCCTCAGTGTTACATGCCTTATCATCGATTGTAACGATTGGCGTGCGTCACCAATTACCCGTGAGTGTCTGCGGTGAGTTGGCGGGAGATCCAGTGGGTGCGACATTATTAGTGGGATTGGGGTATCAACAACTCAGTATGAACACCCGGAATGTCGCCAAAATTAAATATTTGTTGAGTCGGTTGCCGTATGAGGCGTTGGTGGCGCAGGCGAATACCATGCTGACATTGAACGATCCCGCTGCGATCCGAACATCGACCGAAACCTTTCTCGCCGACCAAGGGCTTGATGCCCTAGTCAAAATTGGACAAATGCGATGATCTCTGGCCTGACGCTGTTGTTGTTCGTGGTCTGCATGTTGATCGGCGCGTGCGTAGGCACTTTATCAGGGCTGCTTGGCATTGGCGGGGGTCTGGTGGTGGTACCTGCTTTAACGTTTTTGTTACCGGTTTTTGGCATCTCACCGACGGTGGTGATGCCCATTGCGCTCGCCACGTCTTTAGCGACGATCGTCTTGACCTCGAGTGCGTCGGCATGGCGGCATTTTCGCTTAGGCAATGTGCATGTTGAAGCGGTCAAAGCCCTTGTTCCCGGCATGATGCTGGGAGGTGGCCTAGGAGCGGGATTGGCTGACTTGCTCCCTCCTGACTGGCTACCCCGTTTATTTGGTGTGATTGTGCTTGTCATGGCCGTGCAAATGTTACTGAATCGCCGCGTCTATCAGGCTCGCCCATTGCCGCATTGGTGGCAGCTCTCTGCGGCTGGAACCGTGATAGGGACGCTGTCGAGCTTAGCGGGAATTGGTGGCGGATCTTTTACTGTCCCGTATTTACACTGGCGTGGTGTGAACATGCATCAAGCGATCGGGAGTGCCTCAGCAGGGGGAGCAGTGTTAGCGTTCGGCGCGATGATCAGCTTTGTATGGTTGGGATGGCAACAAACGGAACCTTACCACCACTCAGTGTCGGATACCTGTATTTACCCGCGTTGCTCGGGGTGGTTTCCACGTCTATGTGGATGACACGGGTAGGGGCGCAGCTTGCGGTTAAGTTACCCACCGAGCAAATAAAACGTATTTTTGCCGTCTTTCTTGTTATCGTCGGCGCTATCATGTTGTTGAAATAAAGGATAAAATTCATGGCTGAAGGTTACTTCACCTTTCCGTCAATCGACCCGATACTTATCGAGTTAGGCCCGATCGCGGTACGCTGGTACGGGTTAATGTACTTGCTAGGGTTTGTGTTTGCCCTGTGGTTGGCAAATCATCGTGCGACAAAACCCAACAGTGGTTGGAGTAAAGAAGAAGTCAGCGATCTGCTGTTTGCCGGCTTTCTTGGCGTGGTACTGGGGGGACGCATTGGCTATGTGCTTTTTTATCAATTGGATGCGTTTATTGCCGACCCCTTGTTTTTATTCAAAGTATGGACGGGCGGCATGTCCTTCCACGGTGGCCTGCTGGGTGTGATCACCGCCATGGCATGGTATGCGCGTAAAACGCAGCGTCACTTTTTTACCGTTGCTGACTTTATTGCGCCATTAGTGCCATTCGGGCTGGGAGCTGGTCGGCTGGGCAACTTTATGAATGGTGAGCTGTGGGGGCGAGTAACCGATGTGCCTTGGGCGATGGTCTTTCCCACCGGGGCCCCTGGCCACGTCACCCCTCGCAGCTTTATGAATTTGCGTTAGAGGGGGTGGCGTTATTTGTCATCCTTAACGTGTATATTCAAAAACCACGGCCCGATGGGGGCGGTCTCGGGGCTTTTCTTAGCCGGTTACGGCACATTCCGCTTTATGGTGGAGTATTTCCGCGAGCCAGATGCGCATTTGGGGTTATTTGCTGGCGTATTCAGTATGGGGCAGCTTTTGTCATTGCCGATGGTGATCGTAGGCGCGTTAATGATGCTGTGGGCCTATCGTCGGCATCCTGGCAAGTGATCAAACGGGGTGAATCGGTTATAGTAAGCAGTATACCAAGGCACCCTATGCGGTGCCTTTTGTTTGTTCGGTCAATGATAGGAAACACTATGAAGCAGTATCAGGCCTTGATGCAGGATATTCTCGATAATGGGACGGATAGAGGGGATCGCACTGGTGTCGGAACGCGATCAATATTTGGACGCCAACTACGGTTCGACCTTGCTGAAGGCTTTCCGCTGCTGACCACCAAAAAGCTCTATACGCGCGCCATTATCCATGAGCTGTTGTGGTTTCTTAACGGCGAGACTAACATCCAGTACTTACAAGTTAATAAGGTACGTATTTGGGATGAATGGGCCACAGAGCAAGGTGATTTGGGGCCTGTCTATGGCGCTCAGTGGCGTTCTTGGGCGTGTCCAGATGGCTCAACCGTAGATCAGATTGAACAGTTGATTGAGCAAATTAAAACCAAACCGACTTCCCGTCGTCATATTATCACCGCGTGGAACCCTGCTGACTTACCGGATGAGTCCATCAGCCCTCAGAGAACGCTGAACAAGGTAAGATGGCCTTAGCCCCTTGCCATTGTTTGTTCCAGTTCTATGTGGCCGATGGCAAGCTCTCATGCCAGCTTTATCAACGCAGTGCCGACTACTTTTTGGGTGTGCCATTTAATATTGCCAGTTATGCGCTATTTACCCATATGGTGGCGCAACAATGCGATTTAGAAGTTGGTGACTTCGTTCACACCTTTGGTGATGTGCATCTTTATCATAATCATCTGACTGATGATATTGTCCATGAACAGCTACAGCGTGAGCCGCGTGCGTTGCCGACATTGACCATCAAACGTAAGCCAGCCTCTATCTTTGAGTATACAATCGATGATTTTGAGATTGAAGGCTACGATCCGCATCCGACTATTAAAGCCCCTATTGCTGTTTAAGGTTCTTGAGCGAGTGAAAGACAGCAGGCGTCGGTAAATCAGCTTTTAAACAAAAACGCAGCCTTTTGGCTGCGTTTTTTTGTAATGATGAAGTCAATCAGGGGGATCATGACAGTAGGATGATGCCGCCTGGGATCACCACAAAGACCAAAGCAATGTATGCTAGCGCCGCCAGTTTCGACTTTGCCGCCATGTGGCCCAACCAGTCTGCCCCTTTAAGAGGGAGTTCACGCAAAACGGGGATACCAAAGATGACGAGCGTCGCCAAAATATTAAAGCTGAGATGGACCAGTGCGATTTGCAGTGCAACGACCGCGAATTCACCTGATGCAGCGGTTGCAGCAAGCAATGCCGTAATACAGGTACCAATATTAGCGCCCAGGGTAAAGGGATAAATATCTCGGACCTTGAGCACGCCCGACCCGACCAACGGCACCATTAAACTGGTGGTGGTCGATGACGATTGAACAAGGATAGTCACGATCGAGCCTGAGAAAATGCCATGTAATGGGCCACGGCCAATCGCATTTTTAAGCATCTCCTTGGCTCGACCGACCATCAATTTCTTCATCACTTTGCCCATGATGGTAATGGCGATGATGATAGCGGTAATCCCCATGGCAATCATGATCACGCCACCAATAGTGCCAGGTAAGGTGGCTTCCAAGGGAGATTGCACCGCATTAACAACCGGCTTGGTCAGAGGCTTAACAAAGTTTAACCCCTTGATGCTAATGTCGTTCGCGTTTGCTAATGGTGACACCAGCCATTCGGAAATTTTATTTAGTACACCAAATGCAATCTCTAATGGTAGGAAAATTGCAACCGCAAGAAGATTGAAAAAATCATGGACGGTGGCACTGCTAAATGCACGTTGAAATTCGACTTTACAGCGGGCATGGCCGAGGCTGACCAGTGTATTGGTGGTTGATGTCCCCACGTTCGCCCCCATCACCATAGGGATAGCTGCCTCAACCGGTAAGCCACCTGCAACTAGACCGACTATAATGGAGGTAACCGTACTTGAAGACTGGGTCAATGCGGTGGCAACGATACCAATCATTAAGCCTGCTACAGGATGAGACGCAAACGCGAACAGCGTCTTGGCTTCGTCGCCCACGGCCCATTTAAATCCGGATCCAATCACAGAAACGGAAACCAGGAGTAGATAGAGCATCGCAGCAAGCTTGAGCCAACGGAACCAATTAGAGGCGCTCTGGGTTGCTTCTACCGTTGTAGCATGGGGAGTCATAAGATATCTCCGTGACAATTCGATGTCAGTTTAGTGTCAAAGCAAAATCTGCGGCGATAGTAAAAAGGGAATATTTCAGAAATATGACATTAATACTGCAGTGATTTGAAAATACGATCTGAGCGCTGTTATGCGCTGTTAAAAGCCCTATCAGCCCTCTGATTCCTAGCGTTATTTGCGTTGTGACACAAGGCCGAAAAAAACGGAGATAAAAATGTAACAACAAGATCGATGTTGACACTATGCTGGAGATTAGTCGTTAAGCCAGACGTCGGTAAGCCGAGTTTAAATATTTAGACTGCGAATAAACCAATGGTAAATTAGACTTAACATCGGTTTTTCCGATGTTTATTATCAGAACAAACGATTTTTCTTAACGTGGTCTGACTGTCTAGACTACTGACATTCACTTTTATTGTATGGAGTGCTCTAAATGACTGATGTCATTCGTCAGTTTCTGAAAATGGAATCCGCAGGAGGTATTGTGCTGATTGTAGCGGCGGTGTTAGCTATGTTCGTGGCGAACTCGGATCTACAGCTTTTATACGACAGCACGCTTCATACCTATATAGCAGGTTTATCGGTTGGTCATTGGATCAACGATGGCTTGATGGTGATTTTTTCCTTGCTGATTGGTTTGGAAGTAAAACGTGAGTTAGTTCAAGGCGCCTTAAACTCAAAAGACAAAGCTACGTTCCCGGCGGTTGCAGCGATCGGAGGTATGATTGCCCCCGCACTGGTTTATCTGGCGTTCAATTGGGGTGACCCATTGGCGGTGTCTGGTTGGGCGATCCCCGCGGCGACTGACATCGCATTTGCGCTTGGCGTGTTGGCGCTGTTGGGTAACCGGGTTCCGCTCGCGTTAAAAGTATTCTTACTGGCGTTGGCGATCATTGATGACCTTGGGGTTATAGTGATCATTGCGCTGTTCTACAGCAGTGACTTATCGATGATTGCCCTGGCGTCGGCCTTTGTATCGACAGTGGTGCTGGTTGCGATGAACATGCGCAAAGTCACCAGCATTCCTGCGTATGTTGTGGTTGGGCTGATTTTATGGTTTAGCGTGCTGCAATCGGGCGTTCATGCGACGCTAGCCGGTGTGGTGCTTGGTTTTGCTATCCCATTGCAAGGTAAAACAGGTGATGATCCATCGCCATTGAAAAAAATGGAGCATGCACTACACCCTTACGTGTCGTATCTTATTCTGCCAATTTTTGCGTTCGCTAATGCCGGGGTCTCGCTTGATGGCGTATCACTGGCTAACCTAACGGAAA
>NZ_AQOD01000004.1 GCF_000513715.1 Salinivibrio socompensis S35 | reverse complement strand
AGCAATATCAACGAGATATGATAAGTTAGCAAGAAATTACGCCAGTATGGTATCACTGGCGTTTACTATAATGTGGCTGCCGATGTATTGCTGAATAAAATGTGTACAGCAAAGATCAACACGCCCTAGCAATGCGAGGCGAGGGCGCAACCCATGAAAGATTGCGCAATTATAATGGTAGCGATTTTGGTGGTGATTACGAAAAGGTTTGCATATTTTTTATCGAGACCTGCTCGTTCAAGGTCCAAAAATCGTAGAGGATACCGATTAAGAAAAAACCACCCGTAAACAAATAGATAATTCCCGTTATCCACTTACCCATGTACATACGGTGGATGCCTAATACGCCCAGAAAAGTCAACAATAGCCAAGCAATGGTAAAGTCAGTCGAACCGCTGCGAAAACGAAGGTCAGCTTCTTTATCCATGGCCGGAATCAAGAATAAATCGACAATCCAACCTACAAAAAACAGCCCCAGCGTAAAAAACCAAATGGTGCCGGTGACAGGTTTGCCGTAATAAAACCGATGTGAGCCGAGAAAACCAAAGATCCAGAGTAGGTAACCGACGACTTTGCTGTGCGTATCATTCATGGTTCGGTCCTGTATGTGTCAACACGTTAGATAATGGCTTGGAGTTCTGTGGCGGCAAATGGTTCCTGAACGCGCAAAAACAGAGGCCAAAGGATGAAACTTAGTAACAATTTCTTTACCCCTTTAATTGACTTCACCCATAAAGACTCTAGCATGAGAAGCGTCTTAAACCACAGATGATGCGATAATGAAAAAATTACTCTCTGTTGCAGCGTTGATGTTTGTCTTTGTTGTCACAGCGCCTTATGCAGAAGCGAAGCGCTTTGGCGGCGGCAAGTCCTTCGGTAAAAGCTTCAAAACGGCGCCAGCGCCTAAAAACAACACTACCAATACCAATACACTCAAGCAAAATACCACCAAAAGCGGAAAAAGAGGGCTCGCAGGCGGCCTGTTAGGTGGTTTACTGGCGGGTGGCTTGCTTGCCGCCTTCTTTGGTGGCGCCTTTGAGGGCATCCAATTTATGGATATCCTGATCATGGGCCTGATTGCTTACTTTGCACTAAAATTTTTACGCGGACTGACCCAAGCGAAAGCGGGAGCCCAAGCACGAGGACCTGCCTATGCTAACCCTAGCCAAGGCAAGGGCTATTATCATGAGCAACCCAATGCCTTTCGAAACCATGCGGCTGATGGCTCGACGGGTGCCGCAACAGGTGGCTTTGGTGCAAACACTGACAATGATGTGCCGTTTAACTTTCCGCCACAGTTCGATATGCAGAGCTTTCTAAGTGGTGCGCGTGAGCACTATCGTATATTGCAAGGGGCGTGGAACCACAATGAATTGGAAAAGATGCAAGAGTATGTCACGCCTGAGCTATACAACGACTTGGCGGCAGAACGCGCGCGCTTAGGCACTGAGCAGCATACTGAAGTGATGTATGTCGATGCAGAAATTGTTCGTGCCGATCACGACAGCTGTCGCGCACAGTTAAGCTTAAAATTCACCGGTCGTTATTGTGACCGCGTGGAGGGGGTTGAAGAGGATATTACCGATATCTGGCATCTTGAGCGTGATTTGACTCAACCGAATGCGCCTTGGCTGATTGTGGGTATTCAAAGCTAATCGAGAACACCCGCTTCGAAACAATAACGCTAGCTCATCCATGGGCTGGCGTTTTTTTATGTCGCCGCTTCCAGATAAATCAAATTGTCGAGCGCTTGTTGGTAATGATCGCCACAGACGTCCGGGTCGGCGTCAAACGCAGAGCAAACCGTTGGGCGTTCGGGCGTACCGAAAAGCTGGCATAAATTGTTGTCATCCAGTTGCACGCACCGGGTGCCTGCGGGTTTACCACCAGGCATACCATCCCCCAATGCCCGCTTGCACTTTATCGCTATGATGGTTATAACAGCGGCGCAATGTCTTTGCCGCTCCGCGCGGTTTTATTATAAAAAGAGAGCCAGCATCATGAGCACGCCCTTTTGGCAACAAAAAACCTTAGCGCAAATGAGCGATGAGGAATGGGAATCGTTATGTGACGGTTGTGGCCGTTGCTGTTTGCATAAATTGATCGATGAAGAAACCGACGATCTCTACTATACCAATGTTGCCTGTAGTCTATTGGACGATAAAACCTGCTCATGCAAAGACTACCCAAACCGCTTCTCGTACGAAGAATCCTGCTTGAAGCTTACCCGCGACAAAATCGACGAGTTTTATTGGTTGCCAGAAACCTGTGCCTATCGCTTGTTGGCAGAAAATAAACCGCTGCCTGAGTGGCATCCACTGATCACTGGATCAAAAGCGGCGATGCACAAAGCGGGGATCTCGGTCAAAGACAGCGTGGTGTACGAAATTGATGTGATTGATTGGGAAGATCACATACAGCTCACCACGCGGCCACGATAGTCGCTAGAATCCATCGCCCTGCTTGGCCGGCGAGAAGGCTAAGCCATTGTTTATTTTCTCGCGTGGGGCATAATGAGTGCCAACTCGAGAGGAGGTGGAATGCGAGCGTACAAAGCACACGTTAACCTTGGCTGGAAAGGAATCGCCATACGTTGGTCCTGTCCTGGATGCTGCTGTTCGCCAGTTGTGTTGCGCTTGCGCAAACCCCTGATACCGGCTGGCTTAGCAACCCTGATCACCCCCCCGTTGAGGCTCGTTTAGCGCTCACTGGACAAGGCAATTCAGAAACTTACCACCTCGACGGCTTGCTCTCTATCCATTTACAAGGTGATTGGAAAACCTATTGGCGCTCGCCAGGCGAGGGCGGGGTTGCTCCTGAGCTGATCATTAACGATAGCCAAAACCTAGATGATATTACCTGGCATTGGCTTGCGCCCAAGCGCTATGAGCTCCTTGGCCTGACAATGCTCGGCTATAAAGGCAGGTTGCTTTTCCGCTGACCTTTCGCGTCAATGCATGGCAACAGCCCGTCTCACTGAATGCCACCTTGCGCTTGTCTTCGTGCACCAGTGTGTGTGTGATCACTGACTATCCCATCTCGCTCGACTTTACCCCCCGCGCACTTAAGGCCGATGGCGAGCGGATGTATCAGTTCAATCAAGCGATGAGTCAGGTGCCTAAGCCGCTCCCGAATGTGACGCTGGACTCTGCGGTTTGGGATGCAAATAAACAACAGCTCGCGGTTACGGTGACCGGCAACCAAGCTTGGCAGCAACCCGATATGCTGGTGGATGGTGATGCGGTGATTGATGACACCTTTGGGGTGCCGAGTATCCACCGTGATGGCAACACCCTGACCGCGACCTTTGATGTCACCAATTGGATTGAAACGCCCAATCTGACCGATAAACCGATTCAGGTCACCGTCATGGATAGGCAGCTACTCGCCGAGCACAGCATCACTGTGCGTGCGGGCAATGTAGCGTCGCAAGCTGGATTGTCCATTTGGGTGATTGGCGGTATTGCGCTCTTGGGTGGTTTGATCCTGAACGTGATGCCCTGTGTGCTCCCCGTTCTGGGTCTTAAACTGAACAGTATCGTTGCTAATCCAGATGCCACACGTGGCGCCATTCGCGGCCAGTTTTTGGCCTCAGCCGCTGGGATATTGGTATCCTTTTGGGCGATTGCTGGATTACTGATGGCCCTCAAGCTTACCGGTCAAGCCGTCGGTTGGGGGATCCAATTCCAAAGTCCGATCTTTATTGGGGTCATGACGCTGGTAATTTGGCTCTTTGCCCTGAGCTTGTTTGATGTGCTGCGTATTGACTTACCCCCAAGCTGGCAGACTTGGCTAGCAACGCGTGGTGGCCATACCCACAGCGGTCATTTTGTTCAAGGGGTGTTTGCCACCTTACTGGCTACGCCTTGCTCGGCACCTTTTTTAGGGACTGCGGTGGCGTATGCGCTGGGGGGGTCGTTGACCGCGCTGTGGCTGATCTTTACCGCGCTTGCGGTTGGTATGGCGCTGCCGTGGCTGCTGGTCGCCGTTTTTCCTGGACTGACACGCGCACTGCCGAAACCCGGCCCGTGGATGAATCATGTCAAACGGGTCTTTGCGCTGTTGCTGGCCGGTACCACGGTGTGGCTATTCTGGCTGTGGATGCCTTACCTTGGCGTTTTGGGCGTAATCGCAATGGGTACGCTGTTGCTGGTTGCCACGGTGTGGCTGACATACCGGACCCTCGGCAAGCTGGCGGCGATTAAATGTTCGGCCGGGCTGCTGGTCGTTATGGTGCTTGGGCTGATGGGGGCGTCCTTGACAGCACAGCGTTGGGCAACGCCCCTCAATCTTGATCCGGATTGGGTCAGCCTCGATGAAGCGGCAATCACTCACGCCGTCGAACAGGGACAAGTAGTGTTTGTCGATGTGACAGCCGATTGGTGCATTACCTGTCATGCCAACAAGGTCGGTGTGATTTTACAATCGCCGGTTTATGATGCCATCACCGCGCCCAATGTGGTGGCAATGCAAGGTGACTGGACGCGTCCGAGTGATACCGTGACCCAGTATTTGCAAAAGCACCAGCGCTATGGCGTGCCGTTCAATATGGTCTATGGTCCGGGTGCCCTGAGGGGATCGCGTTACCGGTCATTTTGACCGATAAAGCGGTAATGGCCGCGATTGAGCAGGCACAAACGCCATGACGAGCGGTAAAATGAAACGGCCGTGGCGTACGCGGGTCAAACGTGGTGCGCGTGATCTTTGCTGGTTGACTGTGTTTGTGCTGATATCTAGCACCGCAGTGGATTGGTGGCGAAGCCGCGATATTGATACCAGCCAGGTACCTGTGGACATGGTCCGCTTGCTCGATGGCCGCCAACAAGATTTAGTGGCGATGTCGCAACAAGAGCCGGTGCTTGTCTATGTGTGGGCGAGTTGGTGCGGTGTGTGCCGTTTTGTGACGCCCTCGGTAGATTGGTTAAGCGGTCATGCGCAGGTGGTCTCGATCGCGTTACGCTCGGGGCCAGATAAAAAAGTAAATGGATACCTTGTTCATCATGGTTATGATTTCCCGGTCGTCAATGATCCAGACGGACAATTTTCACGTCGATTATCAGTGAAAGTAACCCCCACGGTGATGGTGATCGAGCAAGGAAAAATCACTTCAATAACAACAGGCTTTACCTCACCGATTGGCCTATGGTTAAGAATGTTGTGATAACTACCAACGTTAAAAAAGGAAACCGAATGTCCTTATCTCGCTTTTTTGCGCCGTGGCTGGTGCTTCTTATGTTGGCTTTTCCTGCCAGCGCTAATGCGTTATCTGATTCTGAGCAAACCCAGTTGGATGAGATTGTGAATTTGCTCGAGGAGAACCCTACATTGATTGCGAACCTCAACCAAAGCTTACAAAAGTATGTTGAGCAGCAAAAGACGCTGAAACAAAACCTCGCCGCACGCCGCGACTGGTTTGAATCGGAAACCCACAGCTGGATTGGCGCTGAAAACCCTGCAGTGACGGTCGTCAACTTTATGGACTACAACTGCCCATACTGCAAAAAGCTGGAAGAGGAATTACAGAAGCTGGTGGCCGCTCATGATGATGTGAAGGTAATCAATATTGCTGTGCCGCTAAAACAGCAGAATATCGAATCGCTTGATACCAACTCTGCCGTATATGCGATGAATGTGTGGCTCGAGCAGCCAGAGGCCTTTGCGGCGGTTCATGAATTGCTGATGAAAAAACGCGGCATGCACGATGCGCGTTCTTTAGAGAAAATTGCGCAAAAAACCGATACCGAGTCATTGCTTGCGGGCAAAGAGCGAACCGGAGAAGCCGTGGCTGACAACTATCGCGCCTTTGTTGAACTAGGGCTGCGCGGCACGCCAGCGATGATTATTGGTGATCAAGTCGCGCCAGGTTATCTGCCGTACCCACAGCTAGAAGCCATGGTTGAGGCGGCAAAAACTGAAATCTAAGCGTGATTGATACTCGCTAACTATTTGAAAGCCAGTCAAAATGTGACTGGCTTTTTTTGTTTGCTGCGGTTTGGGATAAAAGCTGGCAAAATAGCGCGCCTTAACGGTAAAGGTACGGCATGAGTCAAACGAATCATCAATCACCACGCATTGTATTAGGCCCGATGGAGGGCGTACTTGATCCCTTAATGCGCAAGCTACTGACCGAGATTAATCATTATGATCTCTGCGTGACAGAATTTGTGCGTGTGGTGGATCAGCGTTTGCCGGAAAAAGTCTTTTATCGTTTTTGCCCGGAGTTATATCAAGGCGGCATTACCGACTCGGGGACGCCTGTTCGGGTCCAACTCCTGGGGCAAGACGCTCATGCGATGGCCAGCAATGCGCAGCAAGCGATCCAGCTCGGATCGCAAGGCATTGATATCAATTTTGGCTGCCCCTCGAAAACGGTCAATGGTAACCGAGGCGGCGCGGCCTTGCTGAAAACGCCTGAGCAGATCTACGAGGTAGTGAAAGCGGTCCGTGATCGCGTTGCGCCTGAGCATACGGTGAGCGCAAAAGTGCGTTTGGGATTTAATGATCTGGACGATTATTTAGAGATAGCACGGGCGGTCAATGATGGCGGGGGCCGACGAGCTGGTGGTTCATGGACGCACCAAGCGTGATGGCTATAAGGCGGGTACCATTCGTTGGGACTTAATTGCGGAGATTAACCAACAGCTCGCGATCCCCGTAACGGCGAACGGTGATATTTGGGGGCGGGATGACGCGCTTAAATGCCAAGTGTTGACCGGTTGCAAGACGTTAATGGTCTGTCGTGGCGCCCTGAATATGCCCAACCTGGGTCAACATATTCGCGATGATGTCGCGCCGATGCGGTGGCCTGAAGTCTTGAGGTTATTAGTGCGCTATAGCGAACAGGAGCGCCAAGGTGACAAGGCCGTGTATTTCCCTAACCGTATTAAGCAATGGTTTAAGTATTTGCGTCAGTATTACCCTCAGGCTGACGCGTGTTTTAAGGTTATTCGTGTCCTTAATCGTGCTGATGAGATTGCCAGAGCGCTTGATAACGCGCGTGAGCAAACAGAATTCATAAAATAGGAAAGCTTATGTCAACACTCATAACACTCTCTGATGACTGGGACGCATGCCTGCCAGTTTTGTTGAAGGGGCGCTGTTGGCCGCCAATATTTGTCCTGTGCCGATGGACCCAGACACCTGGTTGTCGGTGCTGGTGACTGCCGGGGTTGAGGACGATGAAACCGTGGTGCTCAATGAGGCGGACAAGCAGACAGTATTCGCGCATTTGGAGCAGCAATATCATTCGCTGATGCGTAATGATTACACCTTGCCTGACGCATTAATGGTTTCGCTGCGCGGCGAGCTTGCACAAGCTTTCGCGGAAGGATTTCTGGCGGTATGGCCTATATTGAGCCGCATTGGCATGATGTGACACTCAATGATGGTAGCCGCCGGATGCTTTCTGCCTTGGTGACCACTCTGCTGCTATTGCATGATGAGGCGGGCACCTTAGCGCAAATGAAAGAAGTCGGGATTGATGTTGAGCCTGGCCAGTATGTTGAACAATTAGATCTTATGATCCAAGAAGTAGCAAAAGCGGCCGATGAGGCGCAGCAAGGCACGCACGGCGCGCACCAGGTGAATCCGTTTAAATCAGTGGGCCGCAACGATGCTTGCCCATGTGGGAGTGGTGCGAAGTTCAAAAAATGCTGTGGACGTTAACCGGATGCCCTTATCAGCACAAACAACCGTTATTCGCGTAGTGGCGGGGGTCGCGACGCACGGCAACCAAGTATTGGTGGCGCAACGGCAGCCAGACGCGCAATTTATCAGCTGGTGGGAGTTCCCGGGTGGCAAAGTTGAGCAAGGCGAGACCGACCAGCAGGCACTTAAGCGCGAATGGCTGGAAGAGTTCGGCGTTGAGATAAACGTCGGCGCACCTATCGTCGAAACCGAACACGACTATGGTGACAAGGTGATTCTACTGTGTAGTTATTGGTGCGAGATCCTTGATGAGCCATTAACGCTGAAACAGCATCAGTCCGTGTACTGGAGCGAGCCTCAGCGTCTTGACCCGGGTTTTTAGCGCCGCAGATCGGCCTTTAATCCGTCGGCTGTGTTAGCGGGTCAGCGTCTTGCAAAAATAAAAAACGCCGACTAAGTTGGCGTTTTCTTCTCTATCCGGTTATATCTGCGTCAGGCGTTCAGCCGTGTGTGATTAAGAAAAAATACGACGCGGCGGACGACCAATAAATTGGGCGATAACCACCAGTAACCAGACAAATAACATTGCCGAAAAGATCCCCACCAGCCATTGTGGCATGGACCAATCCAGCCATTGCCAAACCACTTCACTGCAGTCGCCATACGCTTCGAATACTTGGGGCAGCCACTGGTTTAAAGGTGCCCAAGATGGGAAATTCACTGCCACATCACAGGTCGCACCAAAGAGTTGACTGGGGTCGGGGAACTGATAACTGACGTGCTCTAACGAAAGCTTAAGCCCCCACGCGGCGGTGATGCCATAGGCCAGTAATCCTACGGTGCGCCAAAAAGGGTTCTCGGGGGCAATGAGTCCGAGTAATGCCGCCGTGCCCACACCGAATAAGGCGACGCGTTCATAAATACACATTACACAGGGAGCAAGTCCTTGGTTATGTTGGAAATACAGTGCAGTTGCTTCGAGGCCAATCACACAGAGAAGCAACAACAGCCAGGACGCTCGGCTGCGGGAAAATTGATTTAGGGCGCGCCACATAACTCACTCCTGATAAAAAACAAGGCTCTACACTGAGAGCCTTGCTATTCAATCGTTTGTTGAGACGAAGGTCAATGATAGAAATGCGTTAGTGCGCACTCGGTAGAGCTTGTTGGGTCATATGAATGGTTTCCGATATCCAGCCTTGGTGTAACATCCACTCGGTGGCAGGTACCAAGAAAAACTCAATACCGATGACACCGAGCACGCCCATCACAATCGTGTAAGGCAGCGCCATATATACCATACGGCCATATGACAATCGAAGCAGGGGAGCAAGCGTTGATGTTAGTAAGAACAAGAAAGCGGCTTGGCCATTCGGTGTGGCGACTGACGGCAAGTTTGTCCCGGTATTAATGGCCACCGCCAACATGTCGAATTGTTCACGGTCAATCACCCCATGGAGCAACGCAGTTTTTACTTCGTTGATGTACACGGTACCGACGAAGACGTTATCGGATACCATAGACAGTAAGCCGTTTGCCACATAGAACATGGTAAGCTGCATATGGCCTTCCAATGACAGCACCAGATCAATCACCGGGGCAAACAAATGCTGGTCAATAATCACCGCAACTATTGAGAAAAAGACAGCCAATAGCGCAGTGAAAGGCAGTGCCTCTTCAAAGGCTTTACCAATATGGTGCTCGTCAATCACACCGGTAAAGGACGTCGCCAAGATGATAATGCTGAGACCAATCAAGCCGACTGCGGCTAAGTGAAGGGCGAGCGCGGTAATCAACCATACAGCGATTAGCGCTTGAGCGACGAGCTTTGCGACATCTTGTGGCGTGCGTTTTGCGCGTTGTGCTTTGTCATACTCAACCAGTATCTTCAGAACGTTATTAGGTAGTTTCGCGCCATAGCCAAACCAGCCCAATTTTTCAACGACAATGCAGGTCAACAAGCCAGCGAAGAACACGGGCAAGGTAACCGGTGCCATGCGCAGGATAAACTCACCAAAATGCCAGCCGGCTTGGTCAGCAATAATCAAGTTTTGCGGCTCACCGACCATGGTCATAACGCCACCGAGCGCCGTACCGACCCCCGCATGCATTAGCAAGCTACGTAAGAAGGCGCGATAGTTTTCTAGATCGTTGCGGCTAAGCTCATCACTCAAGTTGTCATCTGACGTGTGATCATGCGCAGCTCCCAACTCTTTTCCTGATGCAACCCGATGATAAATCGAGTAAAACCCGACCGCGACACTGATCACCACGGCAATCACGGTTAAGGCATCAAGGAAGGCTGAAAGTGCCGCTGCCGCGCTGCAAAACGCCAGCGATAACGCAACTTTAGAACGGATCCCCAGCAAGATTTTGGTGAAAATAAACAGCAACAACTGCTTCATAAAGTAGATGCCGGCGACCATGAAAACCAGCAGTAGTAGCACTTCTACGTTGGCAACCAGCTCATGCTTGACTTGGGCCGAGCTTGTCATACCAATTGCGACAGCCTCTATCGCCAATAACCCACCAGGCTGAAGTGGATAGCATTTTAACGCCATGGCTAGGGTAAAAATAAACTCGACCACCAGCAGCCAACCGGCAATGAAAGGGTCAATCGAGAATATAATGGGGTTGATGATTAAGAAGCCAACAATGGTCAGTTTGTACCAGTCAGGGGCTTTGCCGAGAAAGTTCTTTAGAAACGCGGAGCTGAGCGTAATGGTCTTAGCCATAATGATAGTCTCATTGTTATTATGCCTCTAACCGCGCACGGGTGGGCGAGAGGATGACAGTAAACGGTGACGGTGCGACTATCGCCCTGTATTACTCATTGGCAGTCACTAGAGGATAGCCTTGTCACCCATAATTGTGCGCTAGTTTGCCTTAGACATATTTTGTTACATCTTGTATGACGTAGTTTTGCGATTTATGCCCAAATTTTCATTGATCTGGTACAAAAATATAGCAGATGTCACGCGATGAGTGGCGATATCACACAGCGGTTTCTGCAACTCATGACTAGTGGTATGATGAGTTATTAATCAGAGCAAGAAGCAAATTGGAATTTAGATTCAATGGTTATAAAGGCGGATAGCCCAGCAACATTTGCTGAAAAATATATAATTGAAAGTATTTGGAACAATCACTTCCCAAAGGGCTCTATTTTACCCGCAGAGCGTGAATTGTCTGAGCTCATTGGTGTCACCCGCACCACATTACGCGAGGTGCTGCAGCGTCTCGCCCGTGATGGTTGGTTAACCATTCAACATGGCAAGCCCACGCGGGTCAATGATTACATGCGGACGTCGGGCCTGAGTATTCTTGATACCCTAGTGACGCTGGAAGGGCAGGACGTCCACGGTGTTCTCGAGGACTTACTTGCCGCGCGGACAGACATTAGCGGTGTATACATGCGCTATGCCGCGAAAAATCGTCCGGAAGACTGCTTAAACTTGATTGATTTGGTTATCGAACGCTGCCAACAAGTGCTTGAGTGCGAGCGCTTTGATCAGTATTTAGACTTGATTGATGAGAAAAACGAAGTCCTGAAAGACGTCAAGAAAATCCAAGACAAATACGGTAAGCAGGATCCTGAACTGTGTGAGCGTATTTGTATGGGCCGCGCCTTTAATCATTTCGATTATCGTTTGTTCCAAGGGATGGCACATTTCTCTGGTAATAAAGTCTATGTGTTGACCATCAACGGTATGCGCCAAATTTATTCACGCGTAGGGGGCTATTACTTTATGGACCGCCGCGCCTGTGAAAATGCGCTCAGCTTTTATAATGACTTACGCGAAATGGTCGCCAATAACCAACATCCAGCCATCAGCGACCGGGTTAAACAATACGGGCGTGAGTGTGGGGGATTATGGTTTAGTAACCGTGAGACCATTGCCGCTCACATGACGGAAGAAGAAGCGTAAACCTTGGTATGAATAAAAAAGCCGCCATGATGGACGTATCAGGGCGGCTTTTTTAATGATGTTGCATTAGCGTCGAAGCCTCATGGTGAGCTTAATGGCTGCCTATTAACATATCGGGATCAAATTGTGGCCGCTTGGGACAGCTACTAAGAATTTTTCCTCGTCCTTCGCTGGTTTCTTCCTCCAAAATGACCTCAAAGCCCCAGAGCCGGTGGACATGCTTTAACACTTCCTCATGAGAGTTGGCGAGCGGTATACGGTTGTGCGGCACATACCTGAGTGTGAGTGAGCGATTGCCACGTAAGTCGACATCAAATACCTGGATATTTGGCTCGCGGTTGCTCAGATTGTATTGCGCTGAGAGATCTTCACGTAGCTGACGATACCCCTGTTCATTATGAATACTGGTGACTTCGATATAGCTTTGTCGATCGTCGTCGTTGACGGCAAAAAACTTCATATCCCGCATCACCTTTGGGGACAGAAACTGACTAATAAAGCTCTCGTCTTTAAAATTCGCCATCGCAAAATGGACCGTCTCGAGCCAATCTTTACCCGCAATATCAGGGAACCAATATTTATCCTCATCGGTTGGGCTCTCGCACATACGGCGAATATCTTGGAACATCGCGAACCCGAGAGCATACGGATTAATACCGGAATAAAACTGACTATTATAGGGGGGCTGCGCGACCACATTGGTGTGGCTATGCAAAAATTCCATAATAAAGCTATCGGTGACTAACCCCTCATCGTAAAGGTGGTTAAGAATGGTGTAATGCCAGAAGGTCGCCCAGCCTTCATTCATCACTTGCGTCTGTTTTTGCGGGTAGAAATACTGGCTCACTTTGCGCACGATCCGCACAATTTCTCGCTGCCAAGGCTCCAGTAGCGGTGAGTGTTTTTCAAAAAAGTATAAGAGGTTTTCCTGCGGTTCAGAGGGGAAACGGCGTTTTTCCTCTTCTTGATCTTTTTTGCCACTAGGAATCGTCCGCCACAGTTCGTTCACTTGGGTTTGCAGATAATCTTCTCGCGCTTTCTGGCGCGCTTTTTCCTCGGCGAGTGAGATCTTTTGCGGGCGCTTGTACCTGTCAACGCCATAGTTCATCAGCGCGTGACACGAATCAATGAGGTTTTCGACGTCGGCGAGACCATACTTTTCTTCACACTCGCTAATGTAGTGCTTGGCAAACAAAAGATAATCAATGATCGACCCGGCATCCGTCCAGGTTTGGAACAAGTAATTACCTTTAAAGAAGGAATTGTGGCCGTAACACGCATGCGCCATCACCAGCGCTTGCATTGTAATAGTATTTTCTTCCATTAAGTAGGCGATACACGGATCTGAGTTGATCACAATCTCATACGCCAATCCCATGTAACCATGTTTATAGTTGCGCTCGGTTTCAATAAATTTCTTGCCAAATGACCAATGGTTATAATTGATTGGCATACCCACACTGGAGTAAGCGTCCATCATCTGTTCGGCGGCGATGATTTCGATTTGATTGGGATAGGTGTCGAGTTTGTAGTGCTCGGCCACCCGTTTAATTTCCTTGTGATACTGTTCGAGCAGGTCAAAAGTCCAATCGGGTCCATCGTGGAGCGGAGTGTTGTGTTTACCTTTGGTGGCAGCCATACCATGTCTCCCTGATAAAATGCGTCAATGCCGGTATGGCGTCAGGCCTCGACCTGACGCTTAAACAATTCGCGAAATACGGGGAAAATTTCTTCCGCCGAGCGAATGTTCTGCATGGCAAAATTGTCATGGCTTTCGGCGAGCGACTGATACTCACGCCACAGTGTTTGGTGCGCACGACGTGTTATTTCAATATAGGCGTAATAGCGACTCACCGGTAATAGCGTTTTTTGGAGTAACTCGCGACAGCCCGGCGAATCGTCCGCCCAGTTATCGCCATCTGAGGCTTGAGCAGCGTACACATTCCACTCGGCTGGGTTGTACCTGTCTTTGATGATTTCATCCATCAGCCTCAGGGCGCTGGACACAATGGTGCCGCCGGTTTCTTGCGAATAAAAGAACTCATGTTCGTCGACTTCTTTCGCCTGCGTGTGATGGCGAATAAATACCACCTCCACATTTTTATACGTCCGCGAAAGAAACAGATACAGTAAGATATAAAAACGCTTGGCAATGTCCTTGGTGGCTTGATCCATCGAGCCAGACACATCCATTAAGCAAAACATTACCGCGCGACTGTTTGGCTGAGGTCGCTTTTCGTAGTTTTTGTAACGTAAATCGAAGGTGTCGATAAATGGTACTGTGGCAATTTTGTTTTTCAGTGCCGCGATTTCTTCCTCAATGCGTTTTACTTCTAATGGTTGAGCAGGCTCAGCCCGCTGTACTTGTTCAAGCGCTTCTTCAAGCTCCGCGAGCTCTCTGCGTTTACCAGCTGACATCGCTGTTCGTCTTGCGAGCGAATTTTGTAAAGAACGGACGATGGCGATATTGGAGGGCACACCGTTTGAGGTATAGCCAGAGCGGTGAGTTTTGTACTCCACCATTTTTGCCATCTGATTCTTTTTTAGGTTCGGTAGCTCAAGATCTTCGAACAACAGATCCAGATATTCGTCTTTCGATATTTGGAAAACAAACTCGTCTTGTCCCTCGCCATCTGGACTTGCTTGTCCTTCACCGGCACCGCCGCCCTCGCCACCGGGTGGGCGAGCGATACGGTCACCAGGACTAAACTGGTCGTTACCAGGGTGGACAGCCTCTCGCTGTCCCCCTTTACCTTGATGAAACGTGGGTTCACGGATATCTCGTGATGGGATTGAAATATCCTCACCACTCTCGACATCTGTGATCGAGCGATTGTTGACAGCGTCAGCAATGGACTCTTTTATCTGCCGCTTGTGGCGGCGTAAAAAGCGCTGTCGATTGACAGTGCTTTTGTTTTTGCCATTGAGACGACGATCAATAAAATGCGCCATAACTTTCTCCCGTCATCTGCGTCAACCCGTAATCTACGACGATTTACGCACGCGCAAATACCATTCAGCGAGCAAACGAACCTGCTTGCGGGTGTAGCCTTTTTCCATCATACGGTCGACAAAGTCGTCGTGTTTTTTTCTGCTCGTCGCTAGTAGGTCTTCTGGTGTTAAACGAGATCACTGGCAGAAGATCTTCGGTATTGGAGAACATCTTCTTCTCGATCACCGTTTTTAGCTTCTCATAACTGGTCCAAGCCGGATTTTTGCCCTCGTTGTTAGCGCGGGCGCGGAGCACAAAGTTAACGATTTCGTTACGGAAGTCTTTCGGATTACTGATTCCTGCTGGCTTTTCGATTTTTTCCAGCTCGCCATTCAACGCGGAACGATCAAAGAGCTGACCGGTGTCTGGGTCCCGGAATTCTTGGTCTTGAATCCAAAAATCGGCATAGGTGACATAGCGGTCAAAGATATTTTGGCCATATTCAGAGTACGACTCGAGGTAGGCGGTTTGGATCTCTTTACCAATAAACTCTATGTATTTGGGGATCAAATAGCCTTTGAGATGTTCCAGGTAACGTTCAGCGACCTCTTGCGGAAACTGCTCTCGCTCAATTTGTTGCTCTAAAACATAGAACAGATGGACTGGGTTAGCCGCGACTTCTGCATGGTCAAAGTTGAAAACGCGTGACAAAATCTTGAAGGCGAAACGGGTTGATAGCCCATCCATGCCTTCGTCGACCCCAGCAAAATCTCGGTACTCTTGGTAAGACTTGGCTTTGGGATCTGTGTCTTTGAGTGTTTCACCATCATACACGCGCATTTTTGAATAAATGCTCGAGTTTTCTGGGTCTTTCAGGCGTGATAACACCGTAAAGCGGGCCAAGATATCGAGCGTGCTCGGTGAGCAAGGCGCATGACGTAACTCGCTGGTAGATAGAAGTTTGTTATAAATATGGATCTCATCCGAAATCCGTAAACAATACGGCACTTTGACAATATACACACGGTCGAGGAAGGCCTCGTTATTTTTGTTATTGCGGAATGACTGCCATTCGGATTCATTGGAGTGGGCCAAAATGATGCCGTCAAATGGCAATGCAGAAAGCCCTTCCGTGCCGTTGTAGTTGCCTTCTTGCGTCGCTGTGAGTAGGGGATGAAGCACCTTAATCGGCGCTTTAAACATCTCCACAAACTCCATCATACCTTGGTTAGCACGGCACAACGCACCGGAGTAGGAGTAAGCGTCGGGATCGTCTTGTGAATAATGTTCAAGCTGACGAATATCGACTTTACCGACCAAGGCAGAGATATCTTGGTTGTTTTCATCGCCTGGCTCGGTTTTGGCAACCCCAACTTGGTTGAGAATTGATGGACGGAGTTTGACGACTTTGAACTGGCTAATATCGCCACCAAACTCTTTTAATCGCTTGGCAGCCCAAGGCGACATAATGTGGTGAACGTATCGCTGTGGAATGCCATATTCTTGTTCGAGTAGATGTCCATCTTCCGTCGCATCAAAGAGACAGAAGGGATGATCATTGACAGGGCTACGCTCGCCATTGGCGGTGAGTACATAAATCGGCATCTGCTGCATCAAGCTTTTTAGCTTCTCCGCTAATGACGATTTCCCCCCACCGACAGGGCCGAGCAAGTAGAGAATTTGTTTGCGCTCTTCTAAGCCTTGAGCGGCATGTTTAAGGTATGAAACAATCTGTTCGATCGAGTCTTCCATACCATAAAAATCTTTGAATGTTGGGTAGCGTGAAATAACACGGTTGGAAAACAGTCGACTGAGCCGAGGGTCGAGCGAAGTGTCGATCTTTTCTGGTTCGCCAATTGCCATCAGCAAACGCTCGGCGGCATTGACATACGCACCGCGATCATCTCGGCACAGATCCAAGAATGCTTGAAGGCTCATTTCTTCGTCTTTGGCTTCTTCATAGCGCTGACGATAGTGATCAAAAATAGTCATGGTCCTGCCCCCTAAATCGTCTAATAACCCGAAAAGAAAAGGTGAAAAATTGGCTGAAGGTTCCCTTCTCTTTTTATAAGGTTAGACCCCCTTTGCTAATTTTGCGTGAAAGAATTGTTTGTTTTTTCGATAATTTTTGTTGTAAGTGCATTACGCGTATCTGGTCAAGATATTGACAGCGGGGGGGCAAGGTAGTGAAGTATGCTGTAGGCGCTACGTTTACCCCTTAGGCTGACTAAGTTGGCCTTGGACAGCCCCAATGTATAGAGGAAATGATGATGAAAATAGCAAGAAGAACGGTGGGGGTAGCTTGTGCCTTAGCACTGACGTCAACTAGCGTATCAGCAGAAACATATGTCTCCGCTGGTGTGATAGGGGCATTTTCACCGCAGGTATATAAAGATACCGATACTGATCCACTTGTTGTGCCAACTGTGAACGTTGATACAGACCACTTTTACTTTCGCGGCTTGACTGCTGGTGCACGGCTAGCGCCGAAAGACTCGACACACAACCTGGTGTTATCAGCGACCTATGATCCTCGCCGTTTCGACCCCGCAGATACCGACGATCCGCAATTGAGCCGACTCGACAAACGCGATGCATCGATTGTGGCAGCGCTTGCCTATCAATACCGCTCACCAATAGGCCGTTTTCAGGTGTTGGCCGGAGAGGGGGTGACGCATGATAGAGACGGGGTGTATGGAGAGGTAAGCTGGAAATATGGGTTTAATCATCCTCGTTGGGGGATCTCACCAGAGGTAGGATATGCCTATAACAGCCATGAGCTAAATCAGTATCTTTATGGGGTCAACGCCACTGAAGCGTCGCGCGTTTCAGGCATTGAGGCGTATGAGCCAGGCTCTGCGGGGCATTACTTTGTGGGAGCCAGTGGTTATTTTATGCTGACCGAGCGCATCCAGTTGCTTGGTGGCGTGCGCTATACCAACCTCGATGATGAGATTGCCAACAGCCCGATGGTAGATCAATCCACCGCCGCCTCTGGTTATCTCGGCGTGAACTATGTCTTTATGTAACTTAATCTTTATATCGCGGTGATTGATGTCACTTCGCGATACCTGACATCGGGTAACGATAATGAGCAGGCCACCTTAAACGAAGGTGGCCGCGTTGTTTAGCGTCGCGCTTTTTCATCGCAGTGCTTTTTCATCGCAGCGCTTTTTCATCGCATAGCGTCGTGGCGAGGGTATAGGTTTGCCCTGGCGATACGACGGTATTTGGTGTCTCAAGCGCGGCCTCTATACAGACAAAATGTTGATAGCCATCGTCATCCATATCAGCCATTTTTACCGATGCAGCTTGTCCTGGGTTCCATATCACCGCACTGGTTGCTCCTTGGTTAGTGACAGTAATCCGGCGGCTACCGACTGGGTCGGTGAGCGACAATGTATCGTGTGCACCGGTATAAATGCGGTCAACTGGCGCTTCGAAGGTGACGTGACCGGGTGCTGGCTTCTTCTCGCCGGCGCTGAAATTATCGAGATACTGGTTACCAACCCCGTTTACGGAGGCTTGCTCGCTGTCCGCGACGGTCAGATAGCTGTGTAACGCGCCACCCATCGCCCAATCATGTTGATCGGTATTGGTGACGGCGAGGGAAATATCGGCTTTTTGTGTCAGGGTGAACGTGACCGTTGCCATAAAACAATGGGGCCAGAGCGCCATCGACTGTTCTGATTCAGACAATTGCAGTTGCACGGTCACGCCATCCGGTTGCTCGTCAATCTGTGCCAATTGCCACATCTGTCGACGCGCAAAGCCATGCGAGGGCGACCCAGATTGCCCAAACCAAGGCCAACAAATGGGGACGCCGCCTCGCAATGGTGTCTGTGCATCATAGATGGCGTTGCGACTCATCCACACCAGCGAGGGTTCACTTGTCGGCGCAAAGGAGAGCAGATGAGCGCCGAAAAGGCTGATGGTGGCAGCACAGGATGGGTGATTAATACGAAGAATGGGAACGGATTGTCGATAGCATAAATCGACAGAGGCGGAGAGTTGACGTTCAAAAAGCAAAGGGGTGGACATAGCTTGAACCTCTTGGGGTAGTGTCTACGATCAAAAAACAGGCTCACCGGATAAGCACCAAATACACAAAAGGCGGCTCGAGGCCGCCTTTTCGTATGGTGTCGCTACATGCGCATTACTTAGCGATGTGTGCTGCTAAGTCTAATACTTTGTTTGAGTAGCCGATCTCGTTGTCGTACCAAGATACTACTTTTACGAAGTTATCAGTCAGTGCGATACCTGCTTTTGCATCGAATACTGAGGTTTGTACTTCGCCGATGAAGTCTTGAGAAACAACGGCATCTTCAGTGTAACCGAGCACGCCTTTCAGTTCGCCTTCAGATGCTTCTTTCATGGCGGCACAGATTTGGTCGTAAGACGCGCCTTTTTCTAGGTTCACAGTCAGGTCAACCACTGAAACGTTCGCGGTTGGTACACGGAACGCCATACCTGTCAGTTTACCGTCTAGCACAGGCAATACTTTACCAACGGCTTTTGCAGCACCGGTTGAAGATGGGATGATGTTCTGAGATGCACCACGGCCGCCGCGCCAGTCTTTCGCAGAAGGGCCGTCAACGGTTTTTTGAGTCGCAGTGGTTGCGTGAACCGTGGTCATCAGGCCTGATACGATGCCGAACTTGTCGTTCAGTACTTTTGCAATAGGCGCTAGGCAGTTCGTGGTGCAAGATGCGTTAGACACGATATCTTGACCTGCATAGTCTTGCTCGTTCACACCCATAACAAACATTGGCGTGGCGTCTTTTGACGGTGCGGTAAGCACAACTTTCTTCGCACCTGCTTGAATGTGTTGACGTGCTGTTTCGTCAGTCAGGAAGATACCGGTCGCTTCCGCAACAACGTCAACACCAACGTCACCCCACTTAAGATCTGCTGGGTTGCGCTCTGCGGTTACGCGTACGGTTTTGCCGTTTACGATCAGATTACCGCCTTCAACTTCTACGGTGCCGTTGAAACGACCGTGAGTTGAATCGTATTTCAGCATATAAGCCATGTATTCAACGTCGATAAGATCGTTGATTGCTACCACGTCGATGTCGTTACGTTCTACAGACGCACGAAATACGAAACGGCCGATACGGCCAAAACCGTTAATACCTACTTTGATAGTCATTATGTTGCTCCACAACTTAATTTCGAATGAGATTAAACTGGTAGTAAAATTACAGAATAGGACCCCGTCATGCAAGGATAATCGCCGCCAAAATTGTTCAAAATCAAAAAAAAGTACGGATTTTTTTTACATCGCCTAAACATTTGGCACCCTTACGACCATGCCTGTGTCGTCTTTCATCAATCGTGGATAAAGACCAATCAGGCAGATACAACGACTGGTCCTGTTAGCGTAGAAGCAGAAGGACAATTGTGAAAGGCAAACTGGTACGACAAGTTTGACGTGACCGATTTGCCTTTGGTTGGGCGTTGCCACTCATTGAGTGATTGGCGCGAGCAGTGATGCCTGAAAATTGCCGTCGTCGATCGCGGCGGATATCTCAAATGCCAATCTTTGCAACGACGTTTCTTGTTGTTCGGTCAGGGTGTAAAGACGAGCCAAGCGATCACCTTTCGCTATAGGGAGATTGTAACTTTGTCCCACTTTTGCCCACAAATAAGCATGTTCAAAGCGTTTTAGCGCATGATTGGTGGTGGCGAGTGATTTAATCACCTCTGGAATCACGTCTTTTTTCACGGTTATGTCGCGACCGTCGTATAGTTCTAACGCGTGTAATAAAATTTCTACCGTTTTAGCCTTGTCCCGCGAGATATAATAGGTCGCCAAGCCGAGCTGTAACTGAGGTGTTTCGAGGTGGCGTGTGCTTCCAGCTTCAAAAACTGTGGTAAGGCGCTGTTATCACCTTGTGACCAACGGTAGTAAATCACCGGAGGTTGATAAGACGCTTTCAGTTCCTTTTCCAAACGATCGATCGCGTCATAAGCGTGATATACCGCCTCCGTGCGTTTGGTTTTGCGCGCTTTGAGTGTGGTGGGTTCAATTCCAGCCACCAGTTCCATACAGCGTAAGTAGGCTTTGGTTTGCTTAAGTTCGGTGAGCTTATTGAGATCGGTCGGTTTTTGGTCAACGGCCAAACGATCGAAAATTAGATCTGAGCGCTCAAACCGGCACTGTCCATCACCGATGTTTAGCCTTCACACAACTCAGGATGCGTTTCGCATACTTGGTTGGTGGTTGGCTGACCATCACAACCGGCCACCAGCAGTAAACTCATGACAAGACTGAGAGGGTAAAAATAGCCAGTGATTAATCGTAAATTCATTATTTGTCGTATCCTGAGTCAACTGCGTCGAGTATACGTTATCTTTGAGTGTAGTTGATGCGTGAAAGCGTGATAAAGCGCACTTTGCTAAGCATGCCGTTTACCGACCAAGATCAGGCATAATAGTCGGAACCGGACCATACAGAGGTAATCATGGATATAGAACAAGTTTTAAAAGCAATGACGCCTGAAATATACGAGCGTTTGTGTTACGCGGTAGAAACCGGTAGATGGCCTGATAGTACCAGCCTGAATCAAGCGCAACGCGATCAAGCCTTGCAAGCCGTGATGCTCTACCAATCACGTCATAACAGCCAGCCTCAGCATATGACGGTCGCAAAAGGCGGCAATGTGACTTGGAAATCGAAAGCTGAGCTTAAGCGTGAATTTGCCGGTCAAGACGCGCAGCGCATCGATATTGAGACTAAGCACTAGTCGTCCCCCTGGTTGGCTGAGTGACACGTCTTGTTTAACTTGGCTTTGTTGAACCAGCACTTGCTATATCTGTCCTTGCGAAATATGTCTTTGTGAAATATGTATTTGTGAAATAGCAAACGCCGGCGTTTTGGTCGGCGTGACATCTTAGATTGAGCGTTAATCAGCTTTTGACCACGGATCTTTCCGTGCCATCGCGGATCTCCCCCTAATAATAGCTCAGCTCACCACGAAGATCTTTTTGCACCAAGGTGCGAAGTGTTTCAAAAGGCAAGTCTTGGCTGAGTAAAAAATGTAGTTTTGCTAACGCAGCTTCGGGCGTCATGTCATAGCCGCTGAGCACGCCCGCGTCGGCCAGCGCACAACCGGTGGCATAGCCGCCCATATTAACTCGTCCTGCCAAGCATTGGGTTAAATTCAATACCAACACACCGCGATCGGTGGCCTGCTTGAGTAAATCGAGTAATTCGGGATTTTGTGGCGCGTTGCCAACCCCAAAGGTGAGTAAAATCATCGCATTGACGGGCTGTTTAAGCGCGTTTCTTACCACATCTGGTGAAATCCCAGGATACATCATGATCACGGCAACCGGTTGATCGCTAATGGTATGGACCTTAAAAGGCCCTTGCGAAGGCTGATTGAGCTTGTCCGCTTTTACCTCGATATGAATCCCAGCTTCAAGCAACGCTGGCAAGTTGGGGGAGGTGAACGCGTTAAACCCGTCAGCATGTGACTTGGTGCTCCGGTTGCCGCGCAGAAGTTGGTTATTAAAAAACAGCGTCACTTCGTTCACTGGATAATTCGATGCGATATGCAGCGCATTGAGCAGGTTCGCTTGCCCGTCGGAGCGCAACTCTGCAATCGGGATCTGTGAGCCGGTGACAATCACTGGCTTTTCTAGATTTTCTAACATAAATGACAGCGCGGAGGCCGTGTATGCCATGGTATCTGTGCCATGCAATATCACAAAGCCATCATATGCGTGGTAATTTTCGCCAATATCGTCCGCAATCCGTTGCCAATCCGTTGGCGTCATGTCCGAGGAATCAATGAGTGGTTCGTACTCATTGATAGTAAAAAGCGGCATTTCTGGACGATGGAATTCAGGCATGTTTTCCAACTGTTGCTGGAGAAAGCCGGACACAGGGACATAACCATGATCCGATTTCTGCATCCCGATCGTGCCACCTGTATAAGCAATATAAATATGTTTACGTTCCATCATGTCAAATCTGCATTTAATGAGCGTGAGCACAGTATACATGTAACGATTACATCGGTAATACCGAGCGGCACACAGAATAGAAGAAAAACAGGGGGATTACCCTGGCCAAGCGGCCAGGGCGAGTGGATCCTACTGATACTCACAGTTCAAACAGAACAAGTAACGTCCTTGTGGGTCGTTAAATTTCTCCAGTAAGGTTAACGACTGCCACTGCGGCGATGCTGCCAACTGGCGGGCAATTGAAGGCATCGTCGATTGCACCGCTTCACCGAGTACATTGGCACTTTGCCCCAGCATATCGTTGACAAATTGCTCAAGAGGCGTAAGTGGTTGTTGCATCCAATCCAGTTGATAATTGTCGATGTCAGCCAGTTCAGCCGCGATCGATACCGCATCGTCAAAGTCACCCAAGCTGTCTACCAATCCCAGCCTCAAGGCATCTTGTCCGGTCCAAACACGGCCTTGGGCCACTTGGTTGGCTTCTTCCATCGACATATCACGGTGGTTGCTGACCAAGGATAAGAAGCGATGATACCCGTGCTCAATGCCGAGTTGCATGATATCTCCTACTTCGTCTGGCAGTGCCCGGGTCACGCCGACGCCTGCAAACGGTGTGGTGCCGACGCCATCAGACTGCACGCCTAAATCATCCAGCGTGTTCTCAAAGGTGGTGAACAAGCTAAAGATACCGATTGATCCGGTAATCGTGGTTGGCTGAGCAATAATGCGATCGGCGCTGGCCGATAACCAGTAACCGCCAGAGGCTGCGACACTCGACATCGAGACCACTACGGGTTTACCTGCTTCTCGTAGCGCATCCACTTCATTACGAATAATTTCGGAGGCGAATGCGCTGCCGCCCGGGCTATCAACGCGAAGCACAACCGCTTTCACACTGTCGTCAAGGCGAGCATCACGTAGCATAGCGGCGGTGGTATCTCCTCCAACGATGCCAGGACGCTGACGCCCATCCATGATCGGGCCACTGGCCACTACCACGGCGATATTCTGACTGCCTGGCAGGCTAAAGCCGCTTTGCACTTTGGGTAGGTAATCGTAATAGCCGGTGTATTCGAAGCTGTCTTTACCGTCGCTGCCAAACTTATCCGCCAAATATCGACGAATTTGCTGACGCGTCATACGTTTATCGACAATGCCAACATGCTCAGAGAGCGCGGCAAAATCGCCATCAAAGTCACGCAGTGAAGCGAGTAATTGCTCAGCGCTGGGAGACAGTACATTCGGCTCAATACCGCGATTGTTCGCCACATCGCTGACATAGGCATCCCACAGCTGAGACAACCAAGCTTGATTGGCTTCGCGGGCAGCGTCTGACATATTATTGCGCGTGTACGGCTCCACAAACGACTTGTAAGTACCGACTCGGAACACGTGTGTGCTCACATCGAGCTTATCGAGTAGGTCCTTCCAATATAAGTTGTAGCTGCCGTAACCTTGCAGCATGACCATGCCATCAGGCGACATCAGTACTTCATCGGCATAACTGGCCAAGTAGTACTGGCTTTGGCTGTAAGTACCGCCGATTGCAATCACTGGCTTGCCTGTGTCTTTAAAGGCCTCGATGGCTTTGGCGATATATCGCAGCTTCGTCAGGCTGGTAGAAGGCATATCGCCTAGACTGAGGACTAAGCCGTTAATCTGTTCATCGGTCGCAGCATGGCGCACGGTATCAACAATATCAAACAGCACGTTTTCGGTTTCTATCGGCTGTCCAAGTGCATTGCGAGATAAGGTATCGACAGGGCTTAAACGCTTTTTTTGTTCAACGATGGGACCGTCAATGTTGAGCAAGAGCGCTCGTGGCTCTGGATCGGTTTGTACCACTTTCGCGGTGCCTGAATCCTTGGAGGTCAGTGGCATATCGGTGGTAAAAGCAAAATAGATTGCCACGATTACGCCAATGAAAAGGACGTTTAACAAAAGTTGGCGGGCGAAACTGAGAATGCGCCACAACCATCGGAATAGGGATGCAATAAAGCGAAACAGTTTTTTCATACGTGAGTCCATCGGTGCATGTCTCTGATATCCTAGCTGATCAGAGCTAAGAGCGATAGGCTATCATCCTCGTCCTTTCTCTGTAATACAGTGCGAAAGTCCTACCTAGATCAATAATTCACGATTCTATGTTGCCAGATTGTAAACGAATGTTTGAAATCACGTGTCTGTCAGCGCTATAGTCTGGTCAGACCACAACAAAAAGTGAGCAAGCGATGGAACAGCACCCTTATCCCCACATGCTAGCCCCTCTCGACCTTGGGTTTACCACCCTGAAAAATCGTGTCTTGATGGGGTCAATGCATACCGGGCTTGAAGAAGCAAACGATGGTTTCAAAAAGTTGGCAGCCTTTTACGCTGAACGAGCTAAAGGTGAAGTGGGGCTAATCGTAACTGGCGGGTTTTCGCCTAATTTTCGTGGCCGTCTCACCCCATTTAGCGCCCAGTTTAGTTCTGGACGGGCAGCGCGTGCACACCGTGCGATCACTAAAGCCGTCCATGAAAATGGGGGAAAAATCGCCCTTCAGTTACTTCATGCCGGTCGCTATGCGTTTCACCCTTTTTCCCAAAGTGCGTCGGCGATTCGCGCGCCGATCAGTAAATTCACCCCGTTTGCAATGAGTGAGAGGGCGATTTGGCGTACGATCAAATCTTTTGGCCGCAGTGCGGCGCTGGCTCGCGAAGCCGGCTATGACGGGGTTGAGATCATGGGCTCTGAAGGCTACCTGATCAATCAGTTCTTCTGTCACCGTGCCAATCGCCGCTATGACCAGTGGGGTGGGCCGGTCGAAAATCGCATGCGGTTCGCGGTTGAGGTAATGCGTGCAGTGCGTCAAGCGGCCGGCGATGACTTCATTGTTATTTTTCGTTTATCGATGCTGGATTTGGTTGAGCAAGGCAATACGTTTGAAGATGTGGTCACACTGGCCAAAGGTTTAGAAAAAGCGGGTGTGACCATTATTAATACCGGCATTGGGTGGCATGAAGCGCGCGTGCCGACCATTGCAACTCAGGTGCCGAGAGGCGCGTTTAGCTGGGTCACTGAAAAGTTAAAAGGTGAGGTTTCCGTCCCCTTAGTGACTTGCAACCGCATTAATACCCCAGAAGTCGCTGAATCGATTCTTGCCAAAGGGCAAGCAGATATGGTTTCAATGGCGCGCCCGTTCTTGGCTGATGCCGAATTCGTGGCGAAGGCAAAAGCCGATCAGTCGAATGATATTAATACTTGTATTGCCTGTAACCAAGCTTGTCTGGACCACGTCTTTAAAGGCAAACGCGCCAGTTGTTTGGTTAACCCTAAAGCCTGTTATGAGACCGAGCTGGTAGCCACCCCCGTGCGCCAAGTGAAACAAGTGGCCGTGATTGGGGGCGGAATGGCTGGGATTAGTTGTGCGACCGAAGCGGCCGAGCGTGGACACGAGGTGACCTTGTTCGAAAAAGCGGATCGTCTTGGCGGCCAGTTCAATTTAGCGATGACGATTCCTGGTAAAGAAGAATTTAAAGAAACCATTCGCTACTACCTCCGACGTCTAGAAAAGGCTGGGGTAAAGGTTGCGCTTAATCAGGATGTCTCGGTGGAGATGCTACGCCCATTTGATGACATTGTTGTCGCCACGGGGGTAAAACCGCGTCGTCCCGCCATTGAAGGGATCGATCACCCGAGCGTCATCGATTATCAGACCTTTATTGGTGAACAGCCTGAGCTAGGAAGTCATATCGCGATTATCGGTGCCGGCGGGATCGGTGTGGATGTCGCGACCATGATCACCGAGCCCAAAGATCAAAGTTTGGATGCTTGGCTCAATGAATGGGGAATCGATAAAACCATCACCCACGAGGGCGGGCTCTATCCAGGACACGATACACTAAGCGACAAACAGGTGTGGGTATTGCAACGTCGCGAAGGGCGGGTCGGAAAAGGTCCGGGCAAAACCACCGGTTGGATCCATCGAAAAACGTTACAAAAGCGTGGTGTGAATCTTGTCGGCGGCGTGAGCTACCATAAAATCGACGATGAGGGCCTGCATATCAGTGTTAAAGGCGAAGCACACCTGATCCCTGCGACTCAGATCATCTTGTGTGCGGGGCAAGAATCTGTAAATACGTTGGCCGAGCAGCTTGATGATGCCAGTGTCTCTTACCATTTGATTGGTGGTGCTGAGCATGCGGGAGAGCTTGATGCGAAGCGAGCTATTCGCCAAGGGATTGAAACGGCCTTAGCGCTTTAATCTCGGACGCTTTCATCCTGGCCACTTTAAACCCGGATAATTTTCACGTCTTTAGCTGCGGGCGTCTGTGCTAATATGCGGGTATCCGCTCATTTAGTGAGCGTTAAATGGTTAAAAAGGATAAGTCATGGACGCACTTGATTTACTATTAAAGCGCCGCTCTGTTCCACGGTTAGCGGCGCCAGCCCCGAGCGGTGAAGCACTAGAAAACATTATCCAATCAGGGTTACGCGCCCCAGACCATGGCGCCCTGACGCCGTGGCAGTTTGTGATTTGTGAAGGAGACGGACTGACACGGCTTTCTACCATTTGGCCTGAGGCAGCAAAGGCCAACGGGGCGGATGAAACGGCAGTGAAAAATGCCAAAAACGCGCCTTTTCGAGCGCCGATGGTTGTGGCAGTGATTGCGCGCACACGCGTGCACGACAAGGTTCCGACCATTGAGCAGCATATTTCGGCGGGATGCGCGACACATGCCATGCAAATGGCCGCCGTCGCGCAAGGATTTCAAGGCTTTTGGCGTACAGGGGCATTTGCATACCATCCCGCGGTGAGAGAGGCATTAGCGGTAGAAGGTGATGATCATATTGTCGGTTTTTTGTACTAGGTACGCCCGATTGTGCGGCTGCCAATGCGCCCAAACGTGATGCGAGTCAGTTTGTCTCCTACCTTTAAATGACTGGGCCTACCTCATTGCTCGATAAAAACCTGTGCATATGTACAGGTTTTTTATTGCGCCACGATCGGGCTTTGCTTACCATGCGGGCAGCGACTTATAAAGAGACTCTGTCATGGCACGATTATTTATTGCGGAAAAACCGAGTTTAGGGCGTGCAATTGCCGCGGGCCTGCCGAAGCCTCATAAAAATCACAAAGGGTACATTGAAACCGGGCAGGGCGATGTGGTCACTTGGTGTATTGGTCACCTGCTTGAGCAAGTCGAGCCAGAAGCCTATGACAGTCGCTATAAAAAATGGCACCTCGCTGACCTCCCCATTGTGCCCGAACAATGGCAGTTACGTCCGCGCAAAGCGGCCTCTAGCCAGTTAACGGTAGTCAAAAAACTGATTAAGCAATTTGATCACTTGGTCCACGCCGGCGACCCAGACCGCGAGGGGCAGCTGCTGGTGGATGAAGTGATTGACTATGCCAAGGTCAGTAAGAGCAAAAAAGCCAATATAAAACGCCTTTTGATCAGTGATTTAAACCTCTCTGCGGTTAAAAAATCGCTCAGCAACATGCAAGACAACAAGGGTTACATGCCTTTGTCTGTTTCCGCGTTAGCGCGGTCACGCGCCGATTGGGTCTATGGGATGAACCTAACGCGCGCTTATACCCTGCTAGGGCAACAAGCCGGTTATCAGGGCGTACTGTCGGTCGGGCGGGTACAAACGCCGGTGCTTGGCCTGGTGGTACGACGCGATCAAGCAATAAAACATTTTACTCCCCACCCGTATTATCAGCTCGACGCAATCATTGCTCACCAAGAAAATGAAATACGCGCGCGATGGCAGCCTAGTGACGCCTGCGCAAAATGGCAAGACGAACAGGGACGGGTGCTTTCTCGGCCCTTAACCGAAAATGTCGCCAACCGCATAGCGGGACAGCCTGCCACGGTCATCGATGCGGAACGTCAGCAGCGAAAGCAAGCGGCACCACTGCCGTATAATTTATCAGCCTTGCAAATAGATGCGTCAAAGCGGTTTGGTTTTAGCGCGCAAAAAGCGCTGGATGTATGCCAACAGCTTTATGAACGCCATAAGCTCATTACCTATCCGCGTTCTGATTGTCGTTACTTACCTAAGGGCCATTTTGCTGAAGCGCCCAAGATATTGAACGCAATCAAAAAAGGATGTCAGTCACTGAGCGAGGCTTGTGATCGTGCGGATCCAAAACGGAAAGGCAAAGCATGGAACGATGCCAACGTCGGTGCGCACCATGCGATCATTCCGACCGCAAAAGCCGCCCCTACAAACCTGTCAGCCGACGAAGCGAAAATTTATCAGCTGGTGGCACGCCAATATGTGATGCAGTTTTATCCTCCTGCCGAGTACGCGGAAGGCAAACTGGTGTTCGATATTGCCGGTGGCTGTTTTATTGCCAAAGGTAAGGTGCTCACTCAAGCGGGCTGGCGCGCGCTATTGCCCACCAAGCAAGCCACAGACAGTGACGCCACGCCTTTGCCGTTAATGGAAAAAGGTGAGCAAGCGCAGTGTGAACGTGGCGACATTAAAGACTGCATGACCGAGCCACCGGCTGCGTTTACCGAATCCAGTTTGCTGCAAGCGATGACAGGCATTGGCCGCTATGTGCAAAACAAAGCACTGAAAGAGATCCTACGAGAAACCGATGGGCTAGGCACTGAAGCCACTCGGGCTGGTATTATTGAGCTGTTGGTAAAACGCAGCCTTTTGAACCGACAAGGGAAAACACTTCATGCTACGGCTAGTGGAACCGGATTAATTGATGCCTTACCCGACAGTGCGACTTACCCAGATATGACCGCAGATTGGGAGCGACAGCTGCAAGACATGGCGGACAAACAATGTGCTTATCACCCCTTTATGCAGGCGTTAACCGACAAGGTCACGGGCTTGATTGAACGTGTGCAAACCGCGCCGCCGCCTGCCTCTTTAAAAGATTTACCCGTGGCACCGACAAAAACGTTCAAACGGAAAACACGGCGCACAAGCAGTCATCGTAAAGGGGCCGCGAAATCAACTTCCGGTGCAAAAAAAACGCGTAAAGGCTGTGGGGCAATAACCGCGTCTAATTTGGTTATACGTTTGATCGCATTTGTTGATCATATGTTTAATCGTATTCACAATGACGTTATTGTCGGACAACCGGCTAGCGGGCACTAAAACAGGTAGGCAGCGAGACAACCGACCAATGTCATGACGAATAAAAACACTTTTAACACCTTGGGATTGGCTGAGATAGCAAATCGCACCGCAATTCGTGCCCCAACCATGGTACCCATTGCCAGGATCAGTCCTGGCACCCAACGGACTAGGTCATCGGCAATAAACACTACCAGTGAAAGGGATGTAAAGGCCAAGGTACACGCCAGTTTGAGCGCGTTACCGCGGACCAAATCGTAGTTTAAGGTGCCACACAGCGCGGCGAGTAAAACAAATCCGACGCCCGCTTGCACGAACCCGCCATAAAAGCCTGCGAGCATCAGACCAAACCATGCGGTAGGTGTGCCAGATACCTTTTTGACTGGTGTCCCGGCAGGCGGGCCAAAGGTGGCGGGCTTCACCAGCATGACCAGTGTCATGGTGAGCAAGGTACCAAGCAGCAAGGGTTTGACCCAACTCGCCGGCAACCACGCTGCCGCTAACGCACCGCATAAACCACCGATTAAATTCGGTATCAATATTGGAATGATATCCTGGGTATCGAGCTTGTTATGGTGGCGAAAACCGGTCATTCCTGACGCACACTGTAGCCACACCGCCACGCGATTAGTAGCATTGGCCACATCCGCAGGCATCCCCATCACCATCAACGCGGGTAATGTTAGGTTAGACCCGCCACCGGCTAGCGTATTGATCATCCCTGCGATCACACCCAAACTGACCAAGATAAAACTGTATTCGAGACTGATTGCCATACACACTCCTTGTTTGCAATCGGTTGTGTTTTTTGGATAAAAGCGGTCTGATTGTATCGCCAATCTGTGGATATAACAGCTTGATCCTACACATACTGAATCAGTGCAATGTGGTGAAACTGATCGGTAACACTGGCGATTCTTCCCATGCCCTTTATAATCGCGTGCTACACCTGAAGTCTTTGGTTAATGTTCGCTCCGTTAACAGAGCGAGATAAGGTTGTGTCACGTCATGCAGCAAGCTGTTCCATCGGCGCTTGATAAAGTCGCCCGACGCTCGGCGCGAGTCGGGTTCATCTACAATGTGATTATTTCCATCATGGTCTTCATGTTTACGGTAGCCTCGGTGGAGTTTTGGCTTTACCAACAAGCGCATGATCAAGAAGTGAAAGACGTTCGCAACGCCTTATTGGCCTATCGCTCGCGGATTGAACTTAAAGTGACCCAGAACATCGATTTAAGCCATGGGATAGCGACCTATATCAGCTTAAATCCAGATCTGACGCAAGACCAATTTGCCCGTTTTGCTCACCAGTTAAAAGCCAAGTCTCCTCACATCCTAAACTTTGGCGCCGCTCGTAACTGGGTCATCAGCCATGTTTATCCTGAGAACCTGACATCATCGCTAGTCGGGACGCGTTATCATGATGTGCCTGAGCAATTAGAGAGTGTACGGGCCGCGTATGCGTCCAGTGCGCCCGTGATCTCAGGGCCTGTGGATCTCCTTCAAGGTGGCACTGCCCTAATCGCACGCCAATCGATAGTGAATCAAAATACAGGGTTACCCTGGGGCGTGTTATCCACGGTACTCGATATTGATAGCTTGTTCTCAGCCAGCTTTGCCGAAGGTGAGGCGTATCCGGTGCGCGTGGTATTGCAAGAAAAACAGGCGACTGAGGATACGTTCAGCGCGATTTATGGTGAACCCTCGATCTTAACGCACTCCCCGGAGTCCGTCGCCGTGAGTTTGCCCTCTGGCCACTGGCGTTTACTGGGTGTCCCACAAGACGATTGGAAAAGTTTGCACGCTCACCCAACGGTATGGACGGTTGGGTTGATTATCTTGGGGTTTTGGCTCGGTGGGTTATATGGACGATTTAATGCAGGACGCAGTTTTGCCCAGTCGATTGGTCGTGTGGTCGATGACAGCTACCGCTTTAGAAGTATCTTTAAACGCCATGATGCGGTAATGATGTTACTGGACGCGAAAAGTGGCGAAATCTTAGATGCCAATGACAGTGCGCAGCGTTTTTACGGTTATGACCATGCGACGCTCACCGCGATGCGTATTAGTGACATCAATACTCAAACCGATGACACATTGAGCACCAGTCTTTCACAAGCCAGGCAGCGCGAGAAAAACTGCTTTATTTTTTCACATCGGCTGAAAAGTGGTGAGATCCGCGAGGTAGAGGTTCATTCGTCCCCGATTACCGTTGGTAACGCACGCCTGCTTTTCTCCGTGATCCACGACGTGTCCGAACGTCTGGAAGTGGAACGTAAGCTGATGCTCAATGCAAAAATCTTTGAGCAATCCAGTGAAGGTGTGCTGATCACCGATGCACAAGATTATATTGTTGCCGTCAATGGTGGCTTCAGTGCGATCACCGGGTATCAAGAAGACGATGTCGTCGGGTTTAAGCCGTCAATTCTTAATTCAGGCCGACATGACTCGCAGTTTTTCGCTGACATGTGGCAGCAAATCAACCAGGAAGGGCGTTGGAAAGGCGAAATCTGGAATCGTCGCAAAGATGATGTCGAGTATCCACAGCTTCTTTCGATCAGTGTGGTAAAAGATGAAGACGGTGAGGTGGTTAATTACATCGGTGTTTTTTCTGATATTACCAAGCTCAAAGACTCAGAAAAGAAACTGATTGATTTGGCTCACTATGACTCGCTGACCGGATTACCCAATCGTCTCCTGCTAACCTCTCGCATTCGCCAAGCTATGAATACGCAGCCGGTTCAGCACCACCCGCTTGCGCTGATGTTCCTCGATCTTGACCAGTTTAAGTTCGTCAATGACAGCCATGGGCATACCGTCGGTGATGAACTCCTCAAATTGGTGAGTCAGCGCTTAGATGGCCTCTTAGATGAAGGCGACACTTTAGCGCGTCTTGGCGGTGATGAGTTTGTGATCCTAAGGTTGATTCATGCTAACGATAACGCCTGTATTCGCTTATCTGAAGATGTGATTCAGGCCATGAACCGCTTGTTTGTCCTCAAAGGCGGGATTGATGCGCAAATCGGCGTCAGTATTGGTATTGCCCAATACCCAGAGAATACCTCGAGTACCGATGATCTACTGACCTTTGCTGATTCGGCAATGTATCACGCGAAAAAATCGGGGCGAAATACCTATGCGTTTTACAATGATGCATTGACGGTAGAAGCGAACCACAAATTACGGTTGGCGGTTGAGTTGCGTCAGTGTGTGCAAAATGAAGAGTTAGAATTATATTATCAACCCCAGGTCGATTTGGTGACCGGCGATATTATTGGTGTGGAGGCGTTACTGCGCTGGCATCATCCTGAACGCGGGCTTTTATCACCGTTCCACTTTATTGATGTTGCCGAAGAGCGTTCAATCATCCACGACATCACGCAATGGGTGGTGGAGACAGGCTGTCAGCAGTTAAAAGCCTGGCAGGATGCAGGCGTCAATGTGTCTATGGCGGTGAATATTTCGCCGCGCAACCTTGCCGATGTAACCTTTACCCAAGTGGTGTTTGAGGCTCTAGAGCGCACTGGCGCGGATCCGTGTTTTTTAGAGTTAGAAATTACCGAAAACACCTTGATAGAAAACCAAGCCAATGCGCTAAAGGTGCTGGAGCAATTGCGTGACAAAGGGGTTGGGATTGCTATTGACGACTTTGGTACCGGCTACTCGTCGATGGCATACCTTAAGCGTTACCCTATCTCAAAACTAAAAATTGATCGTCACTTTATTAAAGATATCCAAAGCCAATCGCCGGATGAACAGGAAGTGGCGATTGTGTCTGCCATGATTGCAATGGCAGATAGCCTTGGGATGGGCGTGGTGGCCGAGGGCATCGAGACCTTGCATCAACAGGCTATTTTACGTGAGTTAGGTTGCACGTTTGGCCAAGGGTACCTTTATCGCCGTCCCGCGCCCGCAGCGGACATAACCGAGCTGTTGGGCCTGGAGCCGAACGGCGAGGGCGATGCGTAATCGGCTCCTCCTTTAATTGTCATGGCTCACAGTTTTAGGGCGCAGAGGCAGGAATGATGTCAACGCCTTGCTGTTTTTTTATCCTGATAGGAAATGGCAAGGAGCACAATCATGACTTTTTTCTTTCCTAGACGGCGGCTGGCTACCGCGGTAGTGGCCTCGTTGACTATGGTGGCCTCGTTTTCCACTGCGGCGGCCCCGCATATCACGGTCACCACCTCAACGACACAGTCTGACCGACCGCTTGATCCCAACTCCCCAGCGGTCTTCTCGTTAGGTAAAAACACCTACCAAATCAGTGTGGAAGGGATCGAAGGTGACTGTCAGGCGACTTCCCCCGAGAACGCGAAATTTAATACGCCTATCCCGCTTTCTTGCCAAGATAAGACAAACTTTACCCTTACCGTGCGTTTTGCCGGGGATTATGGCTTTTATTATCAGCCAGAGACGCAAACAATCCGCGTTAAACGTGAACCGAAAAAGACAGCGTCAACGTTTAAACGTCCGTTGCCCGATGTCCAGTGTCACCGCTACCAAGGAGGGCCGGTCACCCTCTCTCTGGGAGAGAGTTTTGCCGACGGCACGCCATTAAAAGAGGCGCTGAGTGGACAGGTTGTCACGGTGAAAAATCAAAGCGTAACGCTTACCCCCGCACCGGAAAGTAGCGGATTGGTGTTACTCGCCCCGGTTGACGCGCCGGAGCCAGATTTTACCTATCGCAATGCGAACATCTATTTTGTCATGGTAGATAGGTTCAATAATGGCGAACCGAGCAATGATCACAGCTACGGGCGCCACCAAGATAACGCGCAAAACATTGGCACTTTTCATGGCGGAGATCTACAAGGCGTAATCGACAAATTGGATTATATCCAATCGCTCGGCACCGATGTGATCTGGTTATCGCCGATCGTCGAGCAGGTTCACGGGTTTGTCGGTGGTGGCAGTCAAGGGGACTTTCCGTTTTATGCCTACCACGGCTATTGGTCGCGTGACTTCACCCAAGTTGACAACAACTTTGGTGACGACGCCACGCTAAAAAAACTGGTCGACGAAGCGCATCAACGCGGATTAAAAGTGTTTCTGGATGCGGTGGTCAATCACCCTGGTTACGCCACGCTCGCGGATTTACAGCAAGATGGGATTAACGTGGTCAATGACGCTGCGTTACCCGCGCAATGGCAAGATTGGCAGCCCAGTGACGGGCAGAGTTGGCATGACTTTCATGATGCGATCGACTACAAGAGTACGCACTGGCAACAGTGGTGGGGAAAAGACTGGGTACGCGCAGGATTACCGGGTTACGATGAACCTGGCAGCAGTGATAAAACACTGACCCTAGCAGGGTTGCCTGATTTTAAAACCGAATCTTCCCAGCCTGTGACGCCGCCGCAATGGCTGTTAGACAACCCCGGAACGCGTGTACAGGCACGAGATAATTACACCGTGAGTGACTACTTACTTGAGTGGCAGACCCAATGGATTGAGCGTTTTGGTATTGATGGTTTCCGCGTTGATACGGTTAAGCATGTAGACGGAGATATCTGGCGAGCATTAAAAGCACACACCTCTGATGCACTGGAAAGTTGGCGTACGGCCAACCATCAAGAGGGCGACCCCTTTTGGATGATGGGGGAAGTGTGGGGACACAGCGCCTACCGGAGTCCCTATTTTGACCAAGGCTTTGATGCATTAATTAACTTTGACTTGCAAAAGCAGATGGACAAAGGGGCGTACTGTTTAAGTGAAATGGAAACCACGTATCAAGCATATGCTAAGACTATGCAAACCGAAAAGGATTTCATTCCGGTGAACTATATGTCATCCCATGACACTGAGCTCTTTTTCAGCCGCTTTAAAGATGCCAGCATGCAACGCGGCGCCGCTAATGCATTACTCTTAGCGCCCGGCGCGGTTCAAGTCTATTACGGCGATGAAGTCGGGCGCGATCTAGGCCCCTACGGCGATGACTTTCACCAAGGCACACGCTCGGATATGGTGTGGCAGCGAAACGCCATGCAAGCGGGCTTATTGAATCACTGGCGAAAAGTGGGACAATTTAGGCAATGCCACCCTGCGGTAGGAGCGGGCACGCACCAAGTGATCCCTCAACCAGACGCTTATGTCTTTTCTCGCCAATTGGGTGAAGATACAGTTGTTGCTGCGTTTGTTGGCCGCCCAGCCGAATAACCAAGCGCACCTAGCGGGACTTCATCCGTCTTGAGAACGCAATACGAAAAAGCCCGTCACTCATTGAGCGACGGGCTTATATATATTGGTCGGTCTGACTGGATTTGAACCAGCGACCCCTGACACCCCATGACAGTGCGCTACCAGGCTGCGCTACAGACCGACTAAGCGCTATATTACGAATCGGCCTGATGCCTGTCAATTGCTAAAACGATTGTTTCCCGGTTTTTCAATTGTTTGGCCAGTTATCGCTTGGTTATACGTCAGTTTGAGCGTGTTACTGAGGCTCGTGCTCTTCGGGGTAATAGAAACGCTTCAATTCATGCATCACTTGCATCAGCAGTGACAACTGGGGTTTTCCCTCTGGAAGCAGGGTATAGTGGCGATCATAAACTTTGTAATTGCCAAATTTATCCACCACCGTGGTTTTTTGTGGCTGTATCACCACGATATCACGACTGTCACCAGCCAACACCCACTTCCGTGATTGGCTCTTGAGCTCAAACAGGTTGATACCGCTACTGTAGCTGTCCGCCGGTGAGCTGACCGATAGCATAGATTCCATCAAAGTCGGAACCACATCCAGGTGGCTACTGTAATGATTAATCTGTTCCGCTGGTTGGTTAGGCCAGTGCATTACCATTGGCACTTGGAGCTGATAACGACTGTAATTCGTGTTCGAGCCCCAGCTGTTCATCCCTGTTTCATTAAATTCCATACCGTGATTCGCGGTAATCATCACCACCGTATTGGCTAACTTGCCCGATGTTTCTAGGTGTTGAATCAGTTCGCCCAACTGCTCATCCAGGTAGTGAGCGGCATTGTTATAGCTATTTTTGAGCACCAAGCCTGTTTGCTGATCGACACCGGCCATCCCGCTATCAAGTGCAGGCTGGAACGGTTGTGCATAGTCGCCGCCTTGCTCATATTCATTGACTGTGGCCAGCTCTAAATAGCCGAACCAAGGCGTATCCGCTTGACGCGCTTGCAGCCAACTTTGCATCGAGGTAATCGCATTGGCGTCAGCCTGCCAAGCCGGCGCCTCTGACTGTGTGTCAGCATCTAATGCGCGACTAAAAATACTTTGATAGTAAATTGGGTTAGAAAAATTGTCGCCACTGAACAGCCCGAGTTGATAATCGCGTTGATTGAGCGTGTCCATCAATACGGGACGCAAGCCCTCGGTTCGTGCACTTTGTGCATAACTGCCTGGCAGGCCATAAAAGAAACCAAATAAGCCGGCCATATCATCGTTGCTACTACTGAAATGGTTCTTAAACCACAGATTATCATTCGCGAAACGATGCAGGTTAGGCATGGTGACTGGATTGAGCATATCGGCTCGCAACCCTTCTACCATCACAACTAATAGATTAGGGCGATATTTGTTGGCGTCAGGCGCAAACGAGAGGGGCGCGAGAGGATAACGGATCACCTCGCTGGTTTCTTGGCCGCGTTGCTCGCGTAGGCGTTGATACTCTTGTCGATCGAGCAAGCCATACTTTTCCATAAAGGTTTTCGCTGTCATCGGATAAGAGACAGGAAAGGTCGAGCGTTGCGCCGTGACCGGGCTATAAATGAACGCATCGGCCCAAATATGGATTAAATGACTAGCAATAAAGCAGATAGAAAACACGGTGGCAACCGGAATACCAACGCGTTTGCGAGTTAATTTACGCAGCTTACGCCACACCCACTCGGCCATAATCAACTCTAGGATAAAGATCACTGGCCCAGCAATAAACAGATACTGCCAGTGGGCATTCATGTCGGTTTTTTCGCCGCTTAGAAGCAGCTCCCACACCAAGGGGTTGAGATGCAGATGTAAGGTTTGATACGCATAAATATCCAGCAGCAGGACCATCATTCCGACTGTCGCGACTATCACCGCAAACAGCCGCATGAGGCGCTGAGACGGAATAATAAAACTCGCGGGAAAAATGATCAGAATATAAAGTGCAAAAATCAGGAAGCCAAAGTGGCCAATCCAATTGAATACCAGGTAGCTTTGCCCTAATAGGGTTTCAGGCCATCCAGATTGGCTGATATAGCGTGTGCCCAGCAACATAGCGGCAATGATGTTGAAAAAGCTAAACCAATGCCCCCAACTGATCAGCTGGGATACTTTGTCACGATACGATGTTCCGCTATCAACCATACAAATTTATTCTTCTCTTATTAGGGTCTGCTGCTGCAAGCGTTATTGGTTATCGATTGATGCCATTAATGCTTGGGCGAACTTGTCGGCAAAGGCCTGACGTTGTGCGGCAGGAATATTGTGGTTAAGGATATTGGTGGCGACATTCCCAATCACCATCAGTGATAAATCTGTTGATGCACCGTGTTGCTCTAACACGTTGACAACATCACTGATAATACGTTCCACTTGCTTATCATCATATTTTGAGGTTACAGGCATAAAATCATCTTGTCTTATTAAAACCAAAGCAGCGTATAATAACTCACACTTTAGTCTTACTGAAAATCTTTTCAATCATGACCCTCACGCTTTCTAACGTAATAGTACATCAAATTGTCAAACAAGCTGATGATTCGCTTAATGTTCAGCTTCGCGACGGGCCCTTGCCGCCCAGCGAGCAAACCGAAAATCTGATGGCGGATGTGCATCGGGTTTATCATGCAAAAGCAGGCAAAGGGTTTGCGTTGTTCGACACCGAGAGTGAATTCCAGCAATGGTTAAAGGCCTATCGCGCTGATGAATTGGACTTTCGAGCTTTTTCTCAACGTGCCGTGGAGCGCCTGCGCACTGAGCTCGCCAAATACCCGTTTGCCGATAATGGCACCTTGGTGATGGCGCATTACCGTGCTCTGGCGACCGACTACGTGTTTATTGGTGTGTTGGAATCCAAGCACAGTGTACGTGTCACCGATGAGCTTGACGTCAATGCTACCGAATACCTAGATGTCAGCAAAATGGACATCGCGGCTCGGATTGATTTGTCTACCTGGGAGACGGATCCCGCGTCAAACCGCTATCTTTCCTTTATCAAAGGGCGAGTCGGGCGCAAAGTGGCAGACTTCTTCCTAGATTTTTTGCAAGCGGAAGTTGGCATGGACAGTAAGCAGCAAAACCAAGTGACTGATGCAGGCGGTGGAGGATTACTGTGATGATGCTCGCTTGGATAAAGAAGAAAAAAACAATTACCGTAAGCAAGTCTATGACTACTGCAATGATCAGCTCAAAGCGGGTGATGAAGTGGTGGTCAAAGAGCTCGCGAGTGAGCTGCCAGAGACGCCAGAAGGGACGGATTTTTACCAATACGCCAACCAGCAAGGCTATGAGCTGGAAGCGCAGTTTCCTGCTGACCGTACGACGATGCGCAAGTTAACCAAATTTGTCGGCTCAGGCGGCGGGCTATCGGTGAACTTTGATGCCATGTTGATGGGTGAGCGCGTGTTTTACGATCCCGACACAGACACCCTCACCATAAAAGGGACGCCTCCGAATCTGCGAGATCAACTGCAACGCCGTTTATCTAGCCGAGACGATGAATAAAAAAAGCGGGACACGGCTAGGGCGTGTTGATCTTTCGTGATTGTTTTTTGAACGGCATGATAAGGCGTTATAATCTCTTTCGCCAAAAACAAACTGTAACGCCATACCATGCCGAGACTCATGCTAACTGATAAGCGGTGGCAAAAGCTACTTCAAGTAATGAAGAACACTGGCCGCATTTATAATAAATCTGAACATAGAATGACCTTTGAAGGGATCCTTTACCGCTTGAGAACAGGAGTTCCATGGCGTGATCTTCCAACAGAGTTTGGGGACTGGAGCACTGTCTATCGTCGCTTTAATCTATGGTCGAAGAAA
>NZ_AQOD01000003.1 GCF_000513715.1 Salinivibrio socompensis S35 | reverse complement strand
GCTTCCACTCTTTGACTTGCTCGGGGAACAAGCCTCGCTCGCGACAATATTGACTCAGCTCAGCTTCTGATAGGCTGGCGGTTTCCATGACGGTGGCGAACTTGGCTTCAGCTGACCACTGCTCGGTGTTTTTTTGATGTCCTGGCACGGGTTTACCTTCGGAACGGAGTTTACTGCGCCAATTGTACAACGTTGCCTCGCTGATGTGTTCTTCTGCTGCAATTTCCGGGATGGTTTTATTATTCGGTGGCAACAGTTTTTTGAGGATGGCGGCTTTTCTTTCTTCGGAATATCTCGGCATGGTGTCCTCCGTTAGCCCTCCACTGCTGGATTTTTGGGCGATTCAAGATCTGGACAACTATCCTGACACCGGGGGCCAGAATGCAAACGACGTTTGGCGTCTCGATTCTTTTGGCTCAGTCATCCGCCGCCAAACAGAGCCTATTCTCATACTGTTGCGAAAATGCAATAGGCAGATAGATGAAAGGATTTGTCACCTTTCTGCCCACCGCCAGTGCACCGAATCCTGATAATGACATTTGAGTGAACCGCCAGAGCACTTGGAAAAGCCCAAGCGTGAACAGCGCGTGATTGAATCGATTACGTTAGAGCACTTTGAGTGCACAGGAGATAAGTATGTTTGTACTAGGCGTAGATATCGGTTACTCAAACCTGAAGCTGGCAATTGGCCAATCAGGCAGTGAACCGAAAACCATTATTCTGCCTGCGGGTGCCGGTCCTGCGGATCGCATGCCAGAGCGTATCGGTGGAGGCGATGATGACACTTGTTTGTATGTATCTGTCGATAATGAGCGTTGGGCCGCTGGTGTGCCTGCTGGACGCCTTCAAGGCTGGGAACGAGAGCTTCACCCGGAGTATCCCACCACAAAAACCTATAAGGCGCTTTTTCATGCCGCCTTGTTAATGGCTGAAACTGACTCCATCGATTTGGTTGTCACTGGATTACCGGTTTCCCAGTTTCATGAACCACAACGTAAGTCTGACCTTGTGCAGCGTTTAAAAGGTGTCCATCAAGTGACGCCTAAGCGCAGCATCACTGTTCATGACGTCAAAGTGCTGCCGCAGCCTGCCGGTGCCTATATGGATCTGGTTCAAACAGGTGGTGATTTGGGCTTGATTGAAGAAGGTCGCGTCGTCGTCATAGATCCAGGCTTCTTTTCTGTTGACTGGGTTGCCCTTGAGGCCGGAGAAATTCGCTACAGCTCATCAGGAACCAGTCTTCAGGCAATGTCCGTGCTACTGGAAACCATTGATAAGCTGATTTCGGAAGATCACGGTGCCAAAGTCGGAATGGATCGACTTGAAAAAGCCATGAGAACCGGCGACTTGCAGGTGCTGCTATTTGGTGAAAAAGTCGATATTTCACCTTATCTGAATGCTGCCATGAAAAAGGTAGCGCCTGTCGCTCTTACAGCCATGCGCCAATCAATGCGCGACGAAAGCATTAATGCGGACTTGGTGTTGATCGCCGGAGGTGGAGCCTTGGCTTATAAGGAAGCGGCCAAGGAGATTTTTTCACGAAGCAAGATCATCGTGCCTGAGCAGTCTGTTTTGGCGAACGTCCGAGGCTTCTGGTTTTATGGAGCCTGATCATGAGAGTTGTCGTCAACATTCCCCCAGGGAGCCACCCTGAACTGCTAAAAGAATTAGAAAAGACGCCGCCACGGGAACGCGCTGAGCGTCTGCGGATGCTGGCCACCTTTGGGTTAATTCACATGAGCCAACCCAATCTATCCACGACATCTGTACCGGTGGATGGCCATGCACCAGAAGTTGAAATTACTTCTGTGAGTAAAGCGCCAGAACCCAAAGCAGAATCACGTAAACAATCATTAAAATCAAAACTTCGGTTTGACTAATTAGGGGGGTATTTATGAAGTTGTCAGATGCAAAATGCAGAAATATCAAACCTACCGAAAAAATACAAAAATTAACCGATGGTGCTGGTCTGTATTTAGAAGTTAAGCCATCAGGAGCAAAAAAATGGCGTTATCGGTATCGAATTGCAGGAAAAGAAACAATTTTTACAATTGGTGATTATCCTACAATTAGCCTTAGTGGAGCCAGAATTAAGCGCCAAGAGGCGACTGAACTAGTAAAAGAAGGTAAACATCCAACGACAATCAGACAGTCTCGAAAGGTTAAAAACGAATGGGAAAGCGTTAATACCTTTCAAGCGTTGGCGCATGAGTGGATAGAAAAAAATAAGTCCAAGTGGTCCGAAAACTACAAACGTCAGATTGAAATCAATTTACGGCGTTATGTATTTCCGTCAATTGGCAAGCTGCCAATCAAGTCTGTTGAATCTGCCATATTTTGGTAATAGTCCAGAAAATAGAGAAACAAGGTGTTGATAAAAGAAAAGGTAAGAAGGGATCACCGTCAATTGCATTACTTGTAAAGCAATGGTGCGGAGCAATTTTCCGGTATGCAGTAGTAACATTAAGGGCTGAATACGATCCAGCGGCCCCCATTCAAGGAGCTATTACAAGACCAAGAGTCAGGCATCACCCTCATTTAGAAGGCCCAGAACTAAATGGTTTTATGAGAGCGTTAAACGCCTATGAAGAACGAGGAATGCGACAAACCATAATTGCATTGAGATTACTACTGCTTACCTTTGTTCGAAACGGCGAGCTACGACTTGCTATTTGGGAAGAATTTGATCTAGAAAATGCAATATGGCGAATTCCTGGCGAGCGTATGAAAATGCGGGAGCCTCATGTCGTACCATTATCCAAACAAGCCATGCAACTTTTAAGAGAGCTTAAAACTTTTACAGGGCCATTTGGTTTTATTTTTCCAAATCGCTCTACTGCAAATACGGCGATGAGCAACACCACGATAAATAGAGCCATAGAGTACATGGGCTATAAAGCCCGTATTACTTCGCATGGATTCAGGGGTACGGCATCAACAGTGCTTCATGAGCACGAATGGCCACACGAAATTATTGAGAGGCAACTCGCGCATGCCGAACGAAATTCTGTAGTAAAGGCTTATAACCATGCTCAGCATCTATCCAAGCGCAGAGAGATGATGCAATGGTGGGCGGATTATTTGGATGAAATCGAATCTCAGGCACTGAAGGTTGATTGATTATGTGATGAATTTTTGCATCTTGCTGACCAGCACGGGCTCTCCTCACACTTCATAATACTCCTGAATTAAACATTAGGAGTTAGTCATGGATAATCGAATTTTACGTTTACCCCAAGTTATTGAGTTAACTGGTTTCAGTCGAAGCTCAATTTATGCACTCATGAAGACTGGAGAATTTCCACTCAACATCAAGCTTGGACAAAGGGCTGTGGGGTGGAAGGAGCAGGATATCACCAACTGGATAAATACCAGAGCATCATATACTCAACACTATGCATCCAATAACTAAAGATAATGCGGGTATGGCCAAAAACATACCCGCATTCATACCCGCAATTTATCAAGATGGTGCTAGTTCGGAATAAACGTTACAGGAAAAAAACGTTTTGTAATCAACCAAATGACTTGTAACCACTGGACGTTTATACACCACACTAGATGTTCATGCAGATTATCGATCATAAGAAGCACTGTACTACGCCATGCGATTGAAAACCGGCATGATGCTAACACAGTGCTTATAGGGCGTCATCCTCGCGCGGGCAGGTGCTCACTGCCCACATTAGGATTAGCGTAGTTGACAGCGAAAGCCGGTATATCGCACGGTCATTGGCGTATCTGCTGGCGCACTGCCGCAGTATACAGGAAACAAGCCCAGTGCTTTGACCGATACGGCAATGCGATCGTCACTCTGCAGCGCCAATGATTGAACCAAAGGGCTCGCTTGGTCAAATTGGCGCTGACTACGCCATTTCATCCATGCGTGTACCGGACTTTTTTGTCCGTTCAGTAGTGGAATAATTGGCAAGAAACTGCGGTTATTCACCGTCACCGAGACAGGCACCACAGGTTCCGGGTAGTCGAGTGATACCTGAACGGGATCGTGATCGGATGACGAGAATGGATTACTCGATTTCACCAACTCTCCACTATATTGACGGCTGTACTCAAACAGGGTGCTTTCCACCGAGTTGATATGCCACTCTTCAACGCCAACCACTTTGCTCGCCAAACTGGTATTGGCGAGTGCATGATCCAACGCGCCCAGTTCCCCAGAGAAGGAGTACGAGTAGGCTTTGTCTCCCAACCAATCCGTTGCGAGGTTGGTATAACCGAGCCCTTGTTCAACCGCTTTTGCTGTTGGATGCATGGGCACACCTCGAATTTCAGTACCTGAAGCGGTCATGATGTCTCTCTCGCCGCTTGCGCGCTGATAGTCGGTAAGCACACGGACCGGATCTTCTTTGGCGTAAGCATTGAGATCACCCAAAATTAATACGTCACCGTCGACCGCTTTGAGGTGGTCACGTAGCGCAACCGCGGCAGACACTCGGAACGCATTGCAATGTCCCTGCCTATCCGCGGTATCCGTATCAAACTCCCCCGCGACCCAGTCTTCATAGCCGAGCCGGTAGCCTTTCGACTTAAAGTGATTCACCACCACACTGAGCGCTGATCGTTAACCATAAAGCGTTGGATTAAGCTATCGCGCTGATATTTATTCAGTGTTTTCGTTTCACCGTCCGGGTTTTCACCACTGATATGCTGCTCTGGCATCGGCACCGCTTTCGCCTCACCCGCGAGAGTGACTTTTGCGGGACGATAAATCATCCCCACCATAATCGCATCTGAGCCAAAATAGGCGTCTTGGTTTTTCTCTTTGTCACTGGGTTCGACAAATTGATAATGGTCGCTCGAATCCGCAAATTGCGCATTTAACTCGGTAACCAGATCCTCAATAGCACTGCCAGCGTCAAAGCCGTTATTCTCAATTTCCATCAAACCGACAATGTCAGCGTCCATTGCGGTGAGTGCATTGACGATTTTGGTCCGTTGCAATGCAAACTCAGCCGCAGTTTTCGCCCCACGGTTACATCCACGGCTAGCGTCTGCATCCGCGCGATCATCACAGGTCACGTTAAGAGGACCACCAACGGCACTGGCGCTGGTGAAATAGTTAAGTACGTTAAAACTGGCCACCTTGATATCAGCGCCAGGTACATTATTCGGCGCGGGTTGGCGATCATTTTGGTGCACGATATCACCGGCCGTGATGGTGTTGGTCGCCACCAGTCGATATTGGTTGTAGCTATAACCCATCACACCACTCAAACGCTCGACCCGATCGCCAATACGTAAATAGCCCTGTTCGGCATCTAAGCCTGGAAAGTACGGGATTTCGCCGTCTTTCGCTTTTTGATCGCTCTCGATATAAAGCTGGTTATCACTATTTTTCGCGGCGAGTGCCTCAGCGTCAGAGGTGAGCGCCGGATAAAGTTGAGTGGGCTTATACAGTGGGGATTGATGTGATAACACCATATTGTTGCGGAAAGCGTCGTAGTCAAAGCCAAAGTTACGGGTGATCACCAGATCGCTGTCGGCATCCATGGTGACGTGCATGCCTTCGTAGCGCTCCAGCGCACCCTGCAAGGTTTCTTGTGATTCCACGCGGATCGCGTCGGTGAAATCGTACCGTGATAGGCGCCTTTGGCCACTTGTCCATCGGTGACACCCAGTTGGGTATGACCGTAATACTCATTAATCTTACCGCTGGCACACAGTGTGTCGCCCGGTGCGATCTCAAGCTTGTCGGCATCACGCAAATAGACAAACAAGCCATCCGAGGTCGCAGCGCTCCCGTCACCTTGTGGGTCTTGTATCCATACCCCTTTATACAAACCTTGTGTCACCGCAGTAACCACGCCTTGAACCGCATAGGTGTCTTCTGAACGGTACTTACCGTCAGGCACAAATGGGCTACGTTCTCCGTCGCCTTGAATCGCGTAAATGGGCGTTGGGGGAGTCACCCCGCATTGATAACTTTCGGTAAGTGGGGCTTTCGCCGCGGCGGGCAGTGCAACGCCCGCCAGCACCAAAGCAAGGGGCGACCACATCAATGGCTTTTTCATACCTGTTCCTTCACGTAAATTGAGTGTTTACTCGAAAATTGGGTGTATTATTCACGATAGATACAGAATATGACGTGATGTGAATCGCATCGAAATCAGCGATTATTGATGAATTCGTTAGAAGTGAGAGGCCGGTTCAGTGTTGTTCAAAAAAGCAGCGAGACCAGCCCGCTGCTTGTTTACTTTATCATTGTACGATATCTGTACTTTGACAATGGTGTGCTACACGCGTGGCACAAAACCCACCGCGTCATAGACTTTGCGCAAGGTGTCTTGTGCCCGTGCAGAAGCATGCGCCGCCCCTTTTTGCATCACACTATCGAGCATTGCCCGATCGGCACGATACTCATGATACCGTGCTTGCAATGGCTCTAGCATCGCGACGACAGCGTCTGCGGTGTCTTTTTTCAGGTGGCCATACATTTTACCTTCATACGCCTTTTCTAGCGCATCCATTGACTCACCTGTCGCCCCAGACAATAGCCCAAGCAAGTTGGAAACGCCGGGTTTTTGTGCGATATCAAAGCGCACACGCGGCGGCTCTTCTGAGTCGGTAACCGCTCGTTTGATTTTTTTCGCAATGGCTTTTGGATCTTCCAGCAATCCAATCACATTATTGCGGTTATCGTCAGATTTCGACATTTTTTTGGTCGGATCTTGTAGGCTCATGACCCGCGCATTGACATCGGGCGTGTGGGGCTCAGGCAACGCAAACACATCGCCATAGCGATTATTAAAACGCGTCGCCACATCACGCGCCAGTTCAAGGTGCTGCTTTTGATCGTTCCCCACCGGCACTTGATTAGTTTGATACAAAAGAATGTCTGCCGCCATCAACACCGGATAATTAAACAAACCCGCGTTGATGTTCTCAGCATGGCGCTGCGACTTATCTTTAAACTGGGTCATCCGATTCAACTCACCCATTTGGGTATAGCAGTTCAGCACCCAGCTGAGTTGAGCATGCTCAGGCACATGCGATTGGACAAACAAGTTGCTCTTTTCCGGACTGACGCCAACCGCCAAGCATAACGCCAACGCATCCAATGTGGCTTCACGCAGGCGTCCGCCTCTTGATGAACCGTAATGGCATGCAAATCCACCACACAATACTGACAATCATAATCATCTTGCATCTGTTCCCACTGGCGGAGGGCGCCAGATAGTTACCAATACTTAACTCGCCTGAGGGCTGCACACCACTCAATACAATGGGTTTCGAAGATTGACTCATGATGATTCGGTTCCTTTACATATTGCCCGTGTGGGCGGTCTTGTTTGCTGATTGAAATCGTTACGCGGGGTGGTTGGCAACCACAGCCTCAAGCTCGCTAAAGTGGTCCAACACATAGCTAGGTTGGCTGTCGCTGATCGGCTCACCATAGTTGTAGCCATAAGTGAGACCGACCGAGGCCATCCCCGCATTGTGTGCGGCTAAGATATCATTTTTTGAGTCACCGACCATCAACATCTGGGCATTGGTTAACCCATGCTTATCGCGCAACAGGTGCAAGCCCTCTGGGTCAGGTTTGCTGGTGGATAGGCTATCACCGCCAATCACATCACTGAACAAGGCCGCTAAACCTAAATCTTCTAAGATAGCAGGCACGAAAGCGAACGGTTTATTGGTGACGACGCCCAGTTGATAACCCTGCTGGTGCAAGGCAGTTAGCGTCTCTTTCACGCCAGGATATAGCACCGTTTTTTCGTGACCATTGTGCTCATAATGGTAGTTAAAACGTTCTCGCGCTTTTGCAACGAGCGAAGGGTCCAGCCTGGGATCATGATCATGCGCACGCGACAAGGCACGGCGAATCATAATATCGGCACCATTTCCTATCCAGCCGGTCACCTCGGCCACATTCACTGTCGGCCTGTCCAAGTCCGCCAGCATCATCTGTAACGCTTGGGTCAAATCGGGCACGCTATCAACCAAGGTGCCATCTAAATCAAATGCAATATAACGCAGGCTCATACGACTTAATTACCTTTCTACCTTGGCCAATTCGGCACGCATTTCTTCAATGGCGGTTTTATAATCAGGCTGACCAAAAATGGCCGACCCTGCAACAAACATATCCGCGCCCGCTTGCGCCACTTCGGCAATGTTATTGGCTTTCACTCCACCGTCAATTTCTAGACGAATATCTCGCCCACTGTCATCAATACGTTGGCGGACGTCACGGAGTTTATCTAACGTGGTCGGAATAAAAGACTGGCCACCAAACCCGGGATTGACCGACATCAGTAGGATCATATCCAATTTATCCATGACATAATCTAAGTGGTGGAGCGGTGTTGCCGGGTTAAAGACCAAGCCCGCTTGCATGCCGTGCTCTTTGATCAATTGCAAAGTGCGGTCAATATGCTCACTGGCTTCTGCGTGGAACGTCACCATATTCGCGCCCGCTTTAGCAAAATCAGGAATAATGCGGTCGACCGGCTTAACCATCAAATGGACATCAATCGGCGCGGTAATACCATAATCACGTAAGGCCTGACAAACAGGGGCACCAAATGTCAGATTCGGGACATAATGGTTATCCATCACATCAAAGTGAATCACATCTGCCCCCGCCGCCAACACGTTTTCAACTTCTTCCCCTAATCGGGCAAAGTCTGCAGATAAAATCGATGGCGCAATCAAAAAATCCTTCATAGTGCGGTCGCCTCAATTGCCAGAAAGTCGCCGTAATTCTACCCGATATCGGCCATTAAGTCTTACCTGATCCGCGTTTAATCTTGGCGAAGTCTGGCAAGTCGCAGAGACTGAGCTAGAGTAAAAAAAGACGCCGAAGAAGGAGGCAGGATGGGCGAAAAACCTAGACTAAAACACGTGGTAAAAAGTGTCATCGCCGCTTTGTTTGGGGTGCAATCACAACACAATCGCGAGCGGGATTTCGGCTATGATTCACCGACAATCTATATTATTACCGGCGTCATCATGATCGGGATAGTGGTTGGCGCATTGCTCGTGATCGTTAAGTGGGTAACCCAGCTGTGAACGCACCGTTCATCCGTCAGGCGTATCCGCGAATGGCTTTATATCCGCGAATGGCTTTATATCCGCAAATGGCTTTAGGGTGTGGGTGGCTGAGGGGCAAACAACGCGAGTAGTTCATCCACTTTGTTACGGCCATTGCCATTACGACTGATGGTTCGCTTCACTTTAACCACACTAAAACTAGCACCGCGATATAGACGGCGTGTATAAGGCGTATCATGGTTAGAAATTAAAACCGGAACCCCCTGGACCACAGAAGCTTGCTCAGCATATTCAGCCAGCAAGGCTTGATCATCAAGGGTAAAGCCATTAGTGGCGTAAGTGGTGAAATTCGCAGTTGCGGTTAACGGCGCATAGGGCGGATCGCAATAGATTACGCTTTCTTTTGTCGCCCGCGCAAAGCTCTCCGCATACCCCTCACACACAAAGTCCGCACGTTGGGCCTTTTCTGCGAACATCGCTAACTCTTTTTCCGGAAAGTACGGTTTCTTGTACGACCCAAACGGCACATTGAAACCGCCTTTTTTATTGTACCGACACAAGCCATTAAAGCCGTGACGATTCATGTACAAAAAATAAAGCGAACGTAAGTAAGGGTCAGTGGTGAGATTAAACTCACGGCGTACATCCAGATAGCGCTCTTTTTGGTTGTATTCTTGGCAAAAAAAGGCGCGTGCATCCGCCACAAAACGCAATGGCGCTTGCTTAATAATATTGTATAGATTAATAAGATCTGGGTTGATATCAGCCAGAATATAATGGTCGTAGTCGGTGTTTAAAAAAACCGATCCGGCACCGACGAAGGGCTCGATAAGCGTGTTCCCTTCGGGTAGATGACGACGAATATCATCGACTAGCGAGTACTTACCACCAGCCCACTTTAGAAACGCACGATGCTTTCTCATTGCCCCTGATCTATCTCTGCGGTGTGGAAAGGGGCGGATTGTACCTATTTTGGCCCATCAATCAGCGGATTTTACTGTCCATCTGCACGGTTGATCTCACGGTGAATCTGACTAAAAGACTTCACAAACGGCTGCAGCGCCCGCACATTATCCGCCAACGTCAGTTCTGCACGACGGGCATCGGTGACACTGGCATAATCACCCAGTAACACCATGTACCAGTTGGCATTGTTGCGACGGGTTTGATAAACCTGAACGCGATCCCCAAGCTGATAATCGGCGATGAAATCTGTCGCATCTTGGCGTGATTGCAAGGCCGCAAGCTGCAGGGCATAACGCTGCGCAGACACATCGAGTAGGGCCTGTGAGCCAAAAGCTAAGGTGTCAGTATTGGTTAGTGCCGCTGTCGACCCCGTACCTGTAGCCGAAGATGCGGTATTTGGCGGTTCAGCCGGTGTCGCGGGCGCAGGAATCGCTTGATTAATTTCGCTTGCGAGCGGTTCCTCAACCGCTTGGGTGCCATCTCCACCCGCATCTTGTTCGTCAATGATAGCGTCCACGACGTCATCAGGTAAAACGACTCTCTGTCCCTCATCATTGCGACCAACAGTCAATCCTTCACCGTTTACGTCTTGCGGTAAGTTAGCCTGATCCTCAGTTACCGCTGAGTTCGCCCCTGACTTCACTGTGTCAGCCTTATCTGAACGTTGACTCGCTGTCAGGCTATCGCCTTGAGCCGCTGATTGTCCATCGAGGGTTTGTGGCTCCGTGGTCGCTTGCTGCTCATTGAGCAAATCATCCAAGCTTTTTAACCCGTCGGGAAGCATCGTCTCAGCCGACGAGGCGTCATCTTGGTTTGGAAAGGCCCACCAAATCGCACCAGCCCCCACTATCATCAGCACCACAGCTAATAACAACATTAAAAAGGGTTTATTATTTTTAGCGGGCTTTTTATTGTCTTTACTCACAGCGCCTACCTCTTGATTATCCTTTCCCATGATGGTGCCGGGGTAAACGGTTTGTTTGGCCAGCTTGGCTAGCCACTGTTTTTTACCCGCTGCATCAATCCGTTGCGTTACTGCTAACACATCGATGAACATTTCTTCTTCACCGTCATTGAGCGGCGAGATCTCGAGCTCCAGCGGCTTTTGATCGTGCCCGTAAGACACCTGACGTAGCCACTTGTTCAACTTTCCTGGCAAAGTAAAGAGTACAACATTGATACGCCAATGTGCTTGATGCTGAGCATGTTGCACCAACGCCCACAGCTCAGACAGTAACCCAGGCGTCAGCCGGTGTGCATCATCAATCACAATTAACGCATCGCAGCCAGCGCCATCGAGCATCATGGTTAAGCTATCCAGAAGGGGATCGGCTTGATTAAAGACACCATCTTTGACAATTTGTCGCAGCAAGATAGCACGACGTTGATCATCACTTTGTGCCGTATGGCAAGCGAGTAAGGCATGAACGTGGACATCCGCCCATTCCTCCATATAGCGCTCACTTAACCAGGTTTTCCCCGCCCCAGCAGGCCCGGTCACTTGGATCAGATTAGCGCTAAATCGAGTGATAAATTGCAGTCGAGAAAGGAGCTGGGTTTGGCTTTCCAGATCCAAAGTTAGCGTATCAAACGTGTCTGTCATGCATTCAATGGTTAACCGGCATCAATCACATCAGCGAGTCGCTGGTATGGAATATCTGCAACCACTTGAGCCTGGCCTATCGCTGTCGGTAAAACTAGACGCAACTGTCCTGAAAGCACTTTTTTATCACGCATCATGTGCTTAATAAAAGCATCGTAGTTCATTTCACGGGGAGCCTGCACAGGAAGATGCGCTTTTTGTAACAAGGCAGTGATGCGATCAACGGTTTTTCCTTCAATTAAGCCATGATGCACGCCGTTTGTGCGGCCAAGACTGTCCCAGCCGCGACCGCTTCACCATGCAGCCAATTGCCGTATCCCATTTCAGATTCAATCGCATGACCAAAGGTATGACCCAAGTTCAACAGCGCGCGTACGCCTGCTTCGGTTTCATCTTGGGCAACCACGTCGGCTTTGATTTGACAACAGCGCTGGATAGCGTAAGTCAATGCATCGGGAGAGAGGGCAGTCAGAGCTGCCATCTCGCTGTCCAACCAATCAAAGAAAGGGGCATCTGCAATCACACCATACTTAATCACTTCTGCCATGCCTGCAGCAAACTCACGACTAGGCAAGGTGCTAAGCACCTGTGTATCAATCACCACCGCTTTGGGTTGATAAAATGCCCCGATCATGTTTTTGCCAAGCGGATGATTGATTGCTGTTTTACCACCAACGGACGAGTCGACTTGCGCCAGTAACGTCGTAGGCACCTGGATAAAATCGACGCCACGCTGGTAGCAAGCACTCGCAAATCCGACGATGTCGCCAACCACCCCACCCCCAAGGGCGACGAGCACGACATCCCGGTTATAGTTGTTTTCTAATAGAAAGGTGTTGATGGTGTTAAACGTTTCTAGCGATTTATACGCTTCACCATCGGGCAGACTAAGGCTCGCGACATCGACTGCGCCTGCCTGCTTAAGGGTCGAGACCAGTATGTCGCCATAAATCGGCATCACTGTCTCATTACTGATGACAGCAACCCGACGGGAATGGACGCCTTCAAATAGGCTCGCATCTGCTAAAAGCCCTTCACCAATAGAGATAGGGTAGCTACGTGCCCTAAGTTAACGTCTATCCGTTCCATGGTCGGTCCTGTGGTCGGTTATTGCTGCTCTAAGAGCGCCATGATTTGATTTGCCACCACTTTAGCGCTTTGGTCATCAGTTCGTACAACGTAATCCGCAATTTCTTGATACAAAGGATTACGCTCTTCCGCCAATGATTCCAGCACTTCACGTGGTTGGTCAGTTTGCAACAATGGTCGTTTCTTATCGCGTTGGGTACGTGCGAGCTGCTTTTCGATCGTGGTTTCCAAATACACCACGACACCACGAGCAGAGAGGCGGTTACGGCTTTCTTTGCTCATGATAGAACCACCGCCAGTCGCGAGAACGATACCTTGCTCTTCAGTGAGGTCGTTTATCACGTTTTCTTCGCGTTTACGGAAACCTTCTTCACCCTCAACGTCAAAGACCCATGCAATGTCTGCTCCAGTACGATCTTCAATCACTGAATCAGAATCATAAAATTCCATGTGAAGTTGCTGAGCAAGATGACGACCAATTGTGCTTTTACCAGCCCCATGGGGCCTACCAAAAAGATGTTTCGTTTTTCAGCCATTTTAAGCAATTTTACGCGCGGTTAAATAAGACAACACCGCCCGCAGGCTTAATGTAAAAAGCCCGAGGCGCCAATTCCTCACAGATATTTCGTGATCAGATTAAAAATTATCTCAGGACAGTGACCCCTTTGGCAACACCTAACCTACCCTGTGACGATTTTAGGGGTCACAAAGATCAGAAGTTCGCGTTTTGCATGGTCTTTTAACTGATGCCGAAACAAGCCTCCGAGCAAGGGAATGTCCCCAAGGAGAGGGACTTTGGTTTCTTTATTGATCATCGTGTGCTGAAAAATGCCCCCTAAGACCACGGTTTCGCCATTTCTGGCCAGTACTTGGGTGTTAATCCGCTTGGTACTGATCGACATTGCCTCACCTTTTCCCGCCACGACCGATTTTTCCGGCATGTCTTGAGTCAGCTTTAAGTCTAGCACCAAGGTATTATCCGGCGTGATCTGAGGCGTGACCGACAAACTCAATACTGCTTTTTTAAAAGAAACCGCTACCGCGCCACTGGAGGAAGCTTCCAAATATGGAAGTTCTGTCCCCTGTTCAATATAGGCGGCTTTTTTATTAGTCGTGATCAATCTTGGGCTAGAGACGATTTCGGCTTTTTGTTCACTTTCGAGCGCAGAGAGCTCCAAATCGAGTAGCAAGTCGTTCCCTAACTTCGCTACTTGGAAGGCCATACTAGACGCAGAAGGGCTCACAGCGGCCAAATTGACATTAAGGAAATCACCGATGGTGCTTCCCTCGCCGGCCGCATCGTTTAAGCTATCTGGGCCCTGTTGCGCCAGATCACTATCCCACATCACATTGCCTTCGATCGATGACCCGACGGTGGTTGAGCCGTTACGATTCAAAATGCCCCAACGCACCCCTAGCTCATCGACCGAACCTTGCTCAACCGTCACAATCCGCGCTTCGATTTCTACCTGCTTAACCGGGACATCGAGGTGTTGAACTAAGGTGCGGATATGATCAATGTTTTTATCAATATCTCGGATAATGATCGCATTGGTTCGTTCATCCAGAGACACCGCGCCCCGTGGGGATAGCAAGCTCACGCCTTGCGCTTTACCGCGGATTAGCGCGGCCACTTCACTGGCTTTGGCGTAATTCACGGTGATGACCTCGGACGACAGGGGCAGCAGTGTTTCTGCTTGCTGCGCCATTTCCAAATCTTGTTTTTCTTGCGCCATCAACTCTCGGCGAGGCGCCACCAGCATGACCTCGCCGCGTTGACGTTTATCTAATCCTTTCACTCTTAAAATAACCTCTAACACGTCTTGCCAAGGCACACCGTCAATTCGCATAGTGATATTGCCTTGAACACTGTCTGAGGTGACTAAATTAAACTGGTTTTGCTCGGCAATCAGTTGGAGCACTGCGCGAACAGGGATATCTTGGAAATTGATCGAAATCGGTGCATCCGGATCGGTGGATACGGATGCCGTTGCCACTTGCTCGGAGGCTTGTATGGTGACGACTAACTGTTGTTTTTGTTGATGATAGTCAAACACGATCGGCTGTGCCGCTTGAAGATGAATTTGTGCCTGTCCAGACGGTTGAGAAATATCGATCGCCGTGATCGGTGTGTGACTGTCTTGCATGTTGGTCCGCTTAATTAACGACGGTTTTATCTTGACCTTCGGTAGCCGGATACGTAGTTGATCGGATGTAGGCTGACGAAAATCCGCCATAATCGCGGGACTGTCGAAGTCTAAAATCAGTTTTGCCACCCCTTGCGCAGAGCGTGTTAACTGAACCTGGTTCAACGTCGCCATGTCCGCCGCCTGAACAGAGGCATTTATCAGGCACCCAACAATAAGCACCAATTGCGCGAGTGCTCGCGAGCTAGGCGTATACAGAGCTTTAAACGCCGTGGGTATTATCATAACTGCTATCCTTTTACGACAAGTTTGGGTGGATTGAGAGGGTCACGGTGCGTTGCTGCCAGCAACCTAAACCATCAGGTAGCACTTGGTTTATCGCGACATGATCACGTGTCACTGCCATCACCCGACCATGATGCTCACCGAGCCGATCGCCACGAGCGACTTGCCTGACCATCCCATTCGGCAAAGCAATGAGTGCATGTTTTTGTCCACCCTTGGTTAAGCTTCCTTTCATCTCAAGTTGTGCTAACGATAAGCTTGAAAGCGGCGTGTCACGCCAGTGCGAGGCAGGTTGCCAGCAATCTCCAGGCGATACCCGTTGCTGGCCTGACGCGGCTGGGAGAACGAATGGATCGCGCGTTTCCTTTGCAAATGGAACGGGGTGATACACAGTGGGAGGCGGCGTACGTGTCGCCGTGACAGCCGCTTGTCCTTGCACTTGGTGCATAAACTGGCGAATATCATCATCCTTTTTTTGACAACCGCTTAAAATCACAAGCAACACTAATGCACTGGCTCTTAACATATCGCGTCCTAATTTGTGGGTTGATTGCGCGCGGGGCGGCCGGTGTAGCGGTAAGTGGTTGCAGACACCGAGAGTTGCAATGGGGCTGCTGATGGCCGCTGGTCTGCCTCTCGCGCCAGGACAAAGTCTTGTAGTGACACTAAGCGGGTCATCGCGGCGATATCGGCACTAAAGGCGCCGATATCTCGGTACTGGCCGTGAAGCACAATATTGATTGGAATCGCATCAAGCCAACTTCCTTGCTTTCTTGGCTGCCACGCAAGGGTCTCAAACTGAAGCTGATGACGCATACCCACCTCGTTTATCCCGGCAAGCAGGCCCGCTAACTCTTCTTCCTCTGGCAATTGACGAATAAGGCGTGCGTAGCGTTGATTGAGCGCTTCCAGCTGCTCCTCCACATCGGGTAGCGCAGCGACCTCATGAGCCAGCTGTCGGTAACGTACTTTTAGCTGAGATTCTTGCCTCTGAGCTTGAAGCAACATCGCTTGATTCGGCTGTCCAGCAACTAACCAACCGACATACCCCATCACGATCAGTAAAGCGCTCCATAAGCTCAGCTTCACCGACCAAGGCGCAAACGGTAGACGCCGCCAATCCCACGCCATCGAATCTATCACTGTTTGTCCTCCTCGCGCCCCGGCAACTGTGGTGAAACATACTGGGTCAGTGAAAAGCTCAATCGAAACCGTTTATTCGGGCCGGAGGCGCGGTCATCGGTGACCACGGTATCGATATCGAGCGCCGCCACCGCTTGCTGTGCTTCCAGCGCGGCCAGCAAACGAGCCAGCTCTGCGTTTGAGCTCACCCACCCCTCCAAACTGATATGGCCTTTCTGTTGTGCCAGTCGGGTTAAATAGGCTCCGGGGGGCATCACCGTCGGTATAAAGTTGAACACCTCAGTGACATTATTGCGCTGTCGTTGCAGTTGATTGACCAGCCCAAGTCGTGATTGCAGAGCTCGCCGCTTGGCGTCTTGTTGTTCAAAGCGTGTTAAGGTCTGTTTAAATTGCGTGATGCCTTGTTCAAGTTGTTGATTACGCGTTTGTTGTGCGCTTATTTGATACTGCTGCCACTGGATAAGCCCGCCCGCTACGATCAGCGCGAGTCCGACAACCGCGAGGGTTTGCAGGATAAAGAGGCGAACTTGTCGACGCTGCACTTGCGCGCGCCAGGGGAGTAAATTAATCCTCATCGGCCGTACGTACCTCGGATCGCAAGCCCAAGCGCGGCGCAAGCATGATGGCTGAGAGAGGGCGCGCCGAACGGCTCACCAGGTTGAATAAAAACACTCTGGGCTTGGGTTGGGCGGATAATATCTGTGGGCCAATCACCGCTTAGCCACAGGGTTGAGGCGGGAGACGTGTGCTCAATACCATCTCGGTGATAGGCGTGATCCAAATGTTGTTGTAAAACCTGAGATGATGCCACTGCTTCTTGGCCTGCTCCCACTCCCGACATACCGACCGTAAGAGAATGTTGATACAGTTCGCCATCGGGTAACGCGCGCATCGCCGACAATTTCCCAGCATGCAGGTGTAGCCAAAGTGGTGACGCATCAGGTCGGTGATGACGTATCAAGCATAATAAACCGCTTGCAGCCCATGCTGTTGCGTATCGACAACGCGCACCTTCAACCCCACACTTTTCAGTGCCGAAAGCAATGGTGTTAGTGTCTGTTGGCGACATGCCACCACCTGGTATTGCGCCTGCCCTGGCTGCTGGCTCAATGGATGCTGCTTAATAAAATCAAAGAAAAGGCCACTGATTTCCATATTGAGCGCCACGCTCAATGCTTGCCCCACCACGACTTCCTGCTCGAGGGGATCCTCCACATCTGCCGCAATGAGGGTCTTGCTGATCACGGTATCATCCTCAACCCCCACCACCACATTCGGGGCAAAACGCTGATACCAAGAAAGCGGCCTTAATAGCGTGTCTTTGAGGGTTTTCATGGTGGTAGATAGGGTATCACTATTGCGACATATCAAGATGTGATGCCCTGATACCGTTAGGGTTGACGATGACGGGGAAATCGCAATCGCGTGACTTTCCGCTTGGCCGAAAGCGATACCTAAAACAGCCGAACTTGGAATCATTTCGTGTTAGGCTCCAACGTCAGAGAGAGGTCAGTATTTACAAAACTGCCTCATCACGGGTTATTTTTTATGTCTGGTGCCTTTATACTACTCACGTATGATTATTAAACGGCTAAACGGCAACGAAACGGGAAATTTCAGGTGAAGTTCATAAAGCGTTTGCTTATCTTTGCACTGGTTTGCACAGTGCTTGGAGTCACTACAATCTTTGGGTTTTACCTCTATGTGAAACCCGATCTCCCCGATGTGGCGACATTAAAAGATGTCGAGCTACAAACCCCGATGCAGGTCTATAGCTCGGAAGGTGAGTTAATTTCGCAATTCGGTGAAAAACGGCGTATTCCAGTCAAATTGGAAGATATACCTCAACCCATGATTGATGCGTTAATTGCCACCGAGGATAGCCGCTTTTATCAACATCCCGGTATTGATCCCATTGGCATTGTTCGCGCCGCAGCGGTTGTCGCCATGTCTGGCAGTGCCAAACAAGGTGCCAGCACCATTACTCAACAGCTGGCACGAAATTTCTTCCTGACTAACGAAAAGCGAATTATGCGCAAGATAAAAGAAATTTTTATCGCCGTGCATATCGAACAGTTGCTCAGTAAGGAAGAAATTCTTGAGCTCTATTTTAACAAGGTATTCTTGGGGTACCGCTCCTATGGCGTGGGAGCCGCCGCGCAAGTCTATTTTGGCAAAACCTTAGATCAACTGACCTTGAGCGAGATGGCCGTGATCATTGGTTTGCCCAAAGCGCCGTCTACCATGAACCCCCTTTACTCGCTCTCACGCTCAACCGAACGACGGGATGTGGTACTAGGTCGGATGTTAAAAGAAGGCTACATTTCCAATGCTGAATACCAGCAAGCGAGGAATGAGCCGATTGTCGCGAGCTACCATGGCGCCGAAATAGAACTCTCAGCGCCCTACGTCGCTGAAATGGCACGCGCTTGGGCCGTCGATGCGCTTGGAGACGATGCCTACACCTCAGGAGTACGCATTTTCACCAGTGTGAATGCAGACATGCAGCGCGCCGCCAATGACGCCGCCATAGACAATATCCTTGCCTACGATCGGCGCCATGGCTTCCGTGGTCCAGTAGCAACTCTTTGGCAAGCGTCTAGCGAACGCTGGCAACACCAACGTATTGTCGATCATCTCGCTAAACAGCCTAGCTACGGCCCCCTAGAACCCGCCGTAGTGATTGATGTACAGGCACAATCAGCCCAGGTTATCGGGCCCAATGGTCGCGATATTGAATTGCCTTGGAAAGGACTAGATTGGGCGCGCCCATACATTACTGATAACCGCCAAGGGCCAGCGCCTAAACGAGCGGATGAGTTCCTCGCCAGTGGCCAACAAATCTTTATTCGCCAAGTGGGTGACAGTTGGCATTTAGCCAGGTGCCTACCACGAATACCGCACTGGTTTCCATGTCGCCGTCAACTGGCGCGATAAAGGCCCTGGTGGGCGGGTTTAACTTTGTCCATAGCAAATTTAACCGTGCTACGCAGTCGGTTCGCCAAGTGGGTTCAAGTATCAAGCCCTTTATTTACTCCGCGGCGGTCAACGAGGGCATGACACTCGCCACCTTGATCAATGATGCACCCATCAACCGTTGGGATCGTAGTCAAGGTGTGGCATGGCGCCCTAAAAACTCACCGCCTCGCTATGCTGGGCCCACCCGCGCACGGTTAGGGTTAGCTCAATCTAAAAACGTCATGGCGGTGCGGGTACTGCGCCGCGTTGGGCTCGACGATACACTGGATTACCTCACCCGCTTTGGCTTTAAGCGTGATGATCTGCCGCGCGCCGAAGCCATTGCATTGGGTGCAGGCAGCTTAACCCCGGTCGAAATGGCACAAGGCTTCAGTGTGTTCGCCAATGGCGGCTATTTTATGGAGCCTTTATCATTGATCGGGTTGAAACGCCATTTGGCGCAGAGATTTATCGAGCCAACCCACCGGTGATATGCGACAACTGTGCACAGAAACCGGAAAAAGCTGACCCATTTAATGAGCAAAACTTATTGACCGACAATGGCAGTGACCAAGAAACACAGCGTCATGCCAAGCAAGTGATTGATGAGCAAAATGCCTTTGTCGTCCGTGAAATGATGCAAAGCAATATTTGGGGCGGCGGTGATTGGCGTTATGGCACCGGTTGGAACGGCACGGGCTGGCGCGCACAAGCGCTAAAACGTCGCGATATTGGCGGCAAAACCGGCACCACCAACGACTCCAAAGATACCTGGTATACCGGTTATGGGCCAGGTATTGTGACCACGGTTTGGGTCGGTTTTGATGACCATTCTCGTAAACTCGGACGCACCACCCGCAATGCTAATTTGGGCGATGACCGCCAACCGATTCGTGGGGCGGAATCTGGGGCTAAAACCGCAGAGCCGGCTTGGATTGACTTTATGCAACACGCACTCGCGGACGTGCCAGAGCAAAATAAAGTGGTCCCATCCGATATTGTCAAAGTGCGCATCGATCGCGAAACCGGACTGCTGACACGCAAAACCGACCATACCTCGATGTTTGAGTACTTTGTAAAAGGGACGGAACCGACTGAATATGTGTCTTCTCAATCCGATGGCAACATTTACGAGTCAAACACCGAATCATTGTTTTAACCCAGCCAGAAAGTCAAACCACAAGACCCGCCATCGCGGGCCTTGTGGGCTTGATACTATTGACTGCGTTCGCGGTGGCTTAATCCATTCATTATCGATGTCATTTGCTCACGAATCACGTCCGCAAGCTGCTCATACCGTCCACGTAGTGGCGAGCCTGGGCGATAATCAAGGGTAATTTGCCGAGAAGGTGTTGGCGACGTCGTAGGGATATACACCACGCCATCGCGTTTATCCGCGGGCACAGACAACTGAGGCAATAAGGTGATGCCACTCCCCGCTGCCACCATGTTACGTAAGGTTTCTAAGCTGGTAGCACGAAAACGTTGATCCTCGCGCGCGCCAACTTTAAAACAAAAGCCCATGGCCTGATCGCGCAAACAGTGGCCATCACCCAACATCAGTAACGTTTCTCCGTCTAACACATCAAGTGCGACTTCAGCACAGTCGGCTAACCGGTGCTTTTCATTGACCGCCAGCAGCATCGGTTCGTCATAGAGTTCCAGCTCTTTAAGATGCTGCGTTTCTTCTACTGCGGCAAGAATAATGCAATCAAGCTTGCCCTCTTCCAGTTGTTGAACCAACTGCTGCGTCTGCCCCTCATGAATGAAAAGTTCTAAATCAGGGAAGTGGTCACGCAACATTGGAATAATTTTGGGCAACAGGTACGGCCCCACGGTGGGAATAAAACCAATATGTAAGGGACCCGTCATACTTTCCCCTTGTTCGCTGGCCAATTCGGTCAGAATTGTGACCTCCCTCAAGACGTTACGTGCTTGCTGTACTAACCTCATACCCGAATCGGTGAACAGCACTCGACGACTGGTACGCTCAAGTAAACTGACGCCGAGTTCATCCTCCAGTTTACGAATTTGGCCACTTAAGGTCGGCTGGCTAACAAAACAAGCCTCAGCGGCTTTACGGAAATGTCGGTGTTCAGCCAACGCTACCAAGTACTCCAAGTCACGAATGTTCATCGTCGTCTCTTCTATAGGGGATAACTATCAAAACCATAGCATTAAGCGATTAGAGCTATCAATGTTATTTCGCAATACTAGATACATCAAAACACAGCGAGCAACACCTCGCTTAACGGCTTAAATCGAAAATAAAAGGAACGATTCATGACAGCAACAAAAGAAGGCCAGCCCGTACCACAAGTTACCTTCCGTACTCGCGAAGGTGATCAGTGGAAAGACGTGACCAGCGATGACATTTTTGCCAATAAAACCGTGATTGTATTCAGCCTACCCGGTGCATTCACACCGACGTGTTCTTCATCGCATTTGCCACGTTATAACGAGCTGTATTCTGTCTTTCAACAACACGGCGTCGATGACATCGTCTGTGTCTCGGTCAACGATACTTTCGTGATGAATGCGTGGAAAGCCGACCAAGACGCCGATAATGTCCACGTATTACCAGACGGCAACGGTGAATTCACCGATGGTATGGACATGCTGGTCGACAAAAACGATCTTGGCTTTGGCAAACGCTCATGGCGCTACAGCATGCTGGTGAAAAACGGCGTGGTCGAAAAAATGTTCATCGAGCCCAATGAACCAGGCGACCCGTTCAAGGTCTCTGATGCCGATACCATGCTTAACTACATCGCGCCTGAGCACAAACTGCAAGACTCGATCACTGTCTTTAGCAAGCCAGGCTGTCCATTCTGTGCCAAGGCAAAACAAACGCTGATTGATCAAGGTCTTCAGTTTGAAGAAATCATCCTCGGTAAAGATGCGACCACGGTCTCTTTACGTGCAGTTAGCGGCCTTGCCACCGTACCACAGGTATTTATCGGTGGCCGTCATATTGGTGGCAGTGAAGAGCTCGACACCTTCCTAAATCAGTAATCCGCTGTTTGGGCGGCATTCTTGGCCGCCCGTTTTATTCCCAGGAGAAAAAGATGAAAACATTAACGGTTGATGTGGCTGTGATTGGTGGCGGTACCGCGGGGCTTGGCGCTTATCGTGCCGCAAAAGCACATACGGATAACGTGGTGATGATTGAAGGTGGCCCTTATGGCACAACCTGTGCCCGTGTCGGTTGTATGCCATCCAAACTGTTAATCGCGGCCGCTGAAGCGGCGCATCATATCGACAAAGCGCCTGGTTTCGGCGTGTATCCCGGTGGCACAACACACATTAACGGCCGAGAGGTGATGGATCGCGTCAAACACGAGCGTGACCGGTTTGTTGGTTTTGTTCTAGAAAGTGTCGACGACATTCCGGCGGCAGACAAGGTGGGTGGCTACGCGCGTTTTATCGATGACCACACCTTGATGGTTGACGATCATACCCAAGTCCAAGCAGATCGCATCGTGATCGCAACCGGTTCTCGCCCGAGCTGGCCCGAAGCATGGAACCACCTCGGTGATCGCCTCGTGGTCAATGATGACATCTTCGAATGGGATGATTTGCCTGAGTCTGTGGCCGTCTTCGGCCCGGGGGTCATTGGCCTCGAACTCGGCCAAGCGCTACATCGTCTGGGCGTCGATATGACCATGTTTGGTGTTGGCGGCCAAGTCGGTCCGTTAACCAACCCTGACATCATGGCCTATGCCGATAAAACCTTCAGCGAAGAGTTCTATCTCGACGCCGATGCGAACGTTGAAGAGATGGTCCGTGAAGGCGATAAGGTCCAAATCCGTTATCGCGACAAAAACGGCGAAAGCCAGTTGCGTTGGGTGGATTACGTGGTTGCCGCGACCGGTCGTCGCCCCAATGTTGACAAGCTAAACCTTGACGCGACCAGCATTAAGGTGGATACACGCGGTGTGCCGGTTGCCGATATCTACACCTTGCAAACCACTGCGCCGCATATTTTCATCGCAGGGGATGCCAATAATCAAATTCCGCTGCTACACGAAGCGGCTGACCAAGCCCGTATTGCTGGCGACAATGCGGGGCGCGGCAAAGACATTCGTGCCGGATTGCGCCGCAGCAAGCTTTCCGCGGTGTTCTCCGATCCACAAATCGCAATGGTCGGCGAGAGCTATAAAGCGATTACCGATCGACTCGGCCCCTGTGGTTGCTTTGAAATTGGCGTTGTGTCATTCGAAGGCCAAGGTCGCTCACGAGTGATGCTGCGCAATAAAGGCTTGTTGCATGTCTATGCCGAACAAGGCACGGGGCGCTTCCTCGGTGCAGAAATGATAGGCCCAAATGCCGAGCACTTGGCACACTTGCTGGCGTGGGCACACCAAAACCAAATGACGATTTCGCAAATGTTAGATATGCCCTTCTATCACCCGGTGATTGAAGAAGGGGTGCGTACCGCACTGCGTGATGTTAACGCCAAGCTCAAACTCGGCCCAGAGATGATCAAACACTGCATGGACTGCGGCCCAGGCTGCTAATCCACTGCCCTTTTCGCCGAACGCTCGGCGCTTTACAGGCAATGCCTGTTGCTTCCCCAAGCACTTGCTTACCTTTTGCCCTCCTTCGCGGAGGCTTTTTTGTATCCGACGGCTAACTACGCCACAATACCCTACCGCCATCAGAGACAAAGAGAACCCCGTATGGCTTGTCAATACTGTCAATCCGGCATTTGGAAGCAGAAACTAGGGCGTTGTACACGCTGTATGAAGCAACTGGCAGTTATCTGCGCTGTACTCTGGCCACTTTGGTGGTGGGGCTATGCCGACACCCCCCGGCAAGTCGAATCTATTGCACTGCTGTTCGCGGCAGGCAGCGCCAGTGCGCTACTCACGCTCCACTTGTTGATGTATCTATTTCGGCGCAATAAAAAGCGGCCCTGAAGCCGCCTAACTCTCTCACTTAATCTCTGCGTGTGAGAATGTCGAGATCGACGCTGGGCCTGCAATGCGGTAGGTCAGCGCGACTTCGTCACAGGCGTGGAAGCGTGGACAGATTTCGCAATCTTTCATCACTTTCTCAGGCAGTTGTGATTTTGACACTGGGGTAAAGCCTAATTGGGTAAAAAATTCCGGCACTCGTGTGAGAACAAAGACGTGCTCAATCGCCATTTGCTTGGCTTTTTTGATTAAATGCCCCATCAAGGCGGTGCCATGGCCTTGGCGTTGCCAGCCTGCTTCGATACCCAGTGAGCGAATTTCTGCCAATCCTGAGTCGTAAATGTATAACGAGCCACAGCCGGTTAAATCGCCCTGATGCTCAGAGACTGCGAACAAGCCGATATTGCGCACCAGTTCGTGGCGATCGCGTGGCAGGTTTTCACCCAGTTTGGCCCAATAAACCACCATGCCCTCGATGGTATCTAGGTCCGTTAGCCGCGCCGAGCGCACGGTCACTTTCGGGGTAAAGCGCGTATCCAATCGCTTTTGTGCCTCTTGAATAGCAAAGCTGACCTGCTCAGGCGCTACCCCGCCCAGCGCCCGACGCTGTGCCAAGCACGATTCGATCGTGAGCATGGCATAGACATCGTTCTCAATCACCGGCGAGAATTGCTGCAAAGTAGCCAGCGACAAATCTTCTAGCGCACAGCCTTGCTCAATGGCAGAGACCACCGCCACGCCAACAATATGGTGCGCTTCACGAAACGGGATCCCTTTACTCACCAAGTAATCGGCCAGCTCGGTTGCGTTGGCATGCCCTTGTTGCGCCGCTTGTAAGGTTTTGTCTTTATGAATGGTAATGCCTTCAAAGCAAAGCGTAGCCATGTCTAAGCAATCGTGCCAAGTGTCCATGGCGTCGAATAGCCCTTCTTTGTCTTCTTGCATGTCCTTATTGTAAGCAAGCGGTAAGGCTTTCACTGTCATCATCATCGCAGACAAGGAGCCGTACACCCGGCCGGTTCTGCCGCGGATTAGCTCCAGCGCATCCGGGTTTTTCTTTTGTGGCATTAACGACGAGCCTGAGGTCACGGTATCGGCGAGCTCAATAAAGCCCGATTCGCCCGAGTTATAGAAGATCATATCTTCCGCCATCCGCGATAAGTGCAGCATCGACATCGACGCCGCAGACATCATCTCCATCACATGATCGCGATCCGACACCGAATCCAAGCTGTTACGGGTGGCCCGCTTAAAGCCTAGATTTTGAGCCAGGGCATCACGGTCAATCGGATATGCGGTCCCTGCCAGCGCGCCTGAGCCTAATGGGCAGGTATCCAGGCGGCTGAGCGCATCTTGCAAACGGGTGGTATCGCGCTCAAACATCTCCAGATAGGCCAGACACCAGTGCGCAAAAGTCACCGGCTGTGCGCGTTGCAAGTGGGTATAGCCGGGCAGCACCGTATCATGATGCTGACCCGCTACATCCACCAGCTGCTGCTGGAGCTTATCGAGAGACAGCAAAATCTGTTGCCCTTGCTGGCGACACCACAATTTGAGATCCGTGGCGACCTGATCGTTACGCGAGCGACCCGTATGCAGCTTTTTGCCCAAGTCACCGACTTTGTCGATCAGCTGCTGCTCGACCCAGCTGTGAATGTCTTCTGCCTCCGAGCTTAGGATCTGCTCTGGTTTTTCCATCACCGACAGCTTGAGCTCGTTCAGTGCCAGCTCTAATTGCTGCTGCTCGCAATCTGTTAACACACCCACCGAGCGCAAGGCTTTCGACCAGGCAATGGAGCCCACAATATCTTGCTCAGCTAAGCGATAGTCAAAGCGCAGTGAGTCATTAAATGCTTGAAACCGTTTATCTGCTGCCTGACTAAAACGTCCGCCCCATAATGCCATGCTGTCTCTCCTTTACTGCTCACAGTGGGTGTTTATTAGGATTATTTTTGTTTGTTTAGCGTCCGGATCCGGCTAGATAGCGAATACAAACGGATAAAACCTTCCGCGTGGCTTTGATCGTAGACATCGTCATCCCCGAAGGTGGCAAAGTCTTCCGAGTAAAGGCTGTTGGTCGAGCGCTTTTGTACCACGGTGGCTTGGCCTTTGTAGAGTTTGATCACCACTTCGCCGCTCACCGGGGCGGCCAACGAATTGGCAGCGGCGAGTATCGACTGGCATAGCGGCGTAAACCAACGCCCATCATAAATCAGGTGGGAGGCTTTTAAACCGAGCTCTTCACGGAACTTGATAACTTTCTTTATCTAACACCAACTGCTCCACGCCACGCAGCGCTTCCATGATGATGGTGCCGCCTGGGGTTTCATAGCACCCACGCGATTTCATCCCCACCAAACGGTTCTCAACAATATCGATCCGACCCACGCCATGCTCAGCACCTTTATCGTTAAGCAGCGTCAGTACGTCATAAGGCGACATGGATTCACCGTCTACCGCGACCACTTCACCCGCGTTCACTGCCAAGGTAACAAACGCGGGGGTATTGGGCGCGTCTTCTGGTTCAGCCGTCCATACCCAGCAATCTTGGTTGGCGGCAGTCCAAGTATCTTCTAATACACCCGCCTTCGGTGGAGACGTGCCAGGCATTAGCATCACGTGAATAAATTTTCTCAAGGCTTGCAGTGCAAGGGATATCACGGGCTGCCAAGTAATCGAGCAAGGCTTCTCGCTGGTGAGATCCCACTCCCGCCACGGTGCAATCACTTTAAGCTGCGGCGCCAGTGCCGAGAAGGTGCTTTCAAAACGAACTTGATCGTTCCCTTTACCGGTACAACCGTGGCAGAGCGCGTCAGCACCGACTTCTAAGGCACACTCGACCTGCGCTTTGGCAATGATAGGGCGTGCCATTGAGGTACCAAGCAGGTATTTACCCTCGTAAGTGGCACCGGTTTTGAGGCTAGGGTAAATATAGTCAGCCACCATCTCATGCTTCAGATCGGCGACAAAACACTGTGACGCGCCCGAGGCGATCGCCTTTTGTTCAATCCCTTCTAGCTCTTGTTCGCCTTGGCCGACATCAGCGACAAAGGCAATCACTTCACAGTCATAGTTTTCTTTTAGCCAGGGAATGATAGCCGAGGTATCCAGTCCACCCGAATAGGCCAATACCACTTTCTTGACGTTGCTCATCTTGCTCTCCTTAAATCATGATGCGACGGTTCGACGGTTTGCGTCACGTCGTTATACGTTGTATTAACTGGCGCTAAACCGGGTGCCGATTTGCTGGCCATCGAATAGTTGGGTGAGTTTTTCTGGGTAACGCCAGGTGGCAATCTCCACCGGTTTACCCAGATCGCGAGCGGCGACAAATGCAGCGTTTACCTTGACCACCATCCCATCGGTGATCACGCCTTTTCCATTCAAATGCTGGGCATCTAGCTCGGTCAGGCAAGGCAGAAGGTGGCCTTTGCCATCCAACACACCACTGACATCCGACAGTAGCACTAGCTCAGCACCGAGGGTCGTTGCTACCGCGACCGCCGCTTGGTCGGCATTGACGTTCAAAAGCTCGCCTTGGCCATCAATGCCGATAGAGCTAATAATCGGCACACAATCAGCGGCAAGTACTGCTTCTAGCAAGCTGGGATCGCCAGCAAAGGCCTCACCCACCGCACCAAGTTCAGGGTCAAGTTGGCTGACCTGACACAAGCCACCGTCGGCCAAGCTCAACCCGCAACTTTTAATGTTCGCTTTACGCGCTTGTGCTAAAAGCAGCTTGTTCGCGGTCCCAGCTAAGGCACCGGTGACATAATCAATTTGATCGACAGGTGTGACCCGCAAGCCCTGCTTTTTCACACTGGTGAGGTTGAGTTTTTTCAGCAGATCATCGACCAGGTAGCCGCCACCGTGCACCAGCACTAACGGACGCTCAGCCTCACTGCGATAGGTGTTGATCGCGCCGAAAACCTTGGCAAGCGTGTCACTGCAGCTCAGTGCCGCTCCCCCTAACTTGATCACTAATGGCGTTTTCATCCGTCTCTCCTAGACAATCGCTGTGGTTTCAGCAAAGCCAAACTTGAGGTTTAAACACTGTACGGCTTGACTGGCCGCGCCTTTGAGTAAGTTATCAATTGCACTGGTGAGGATCAGATGCCCATGCCCCGCCTGATAGCCAATGTCACAAAAGCCGGTATGCTGCACCGCTTGCAGCTTGGCCATCTCACCGGCAGGAAGTACCCGTACCAGCGGCGCATCTTGGTAAGCCTGAGTCAGTGTCTGCCGTACCTCGATCTCCGTGACGCCCGGAGCTAATTTGGCCGTGATGGTGGCAAGAATGCCACGCTTATAGCTGCCAAGGTGCGGGGTAAAAATTACTGGGGCATCGAGATGGGCCGCAATTTCGGGTTGGTGGCGATGCGAAAATACCCCATATGCATGCAAGCTGACTTCACAAAAGCTATTGCTCAGGCTTGCTTTGCGCCCTGCACCTGTCACACCACTGGTGGCATTAATTACTGGCCACATCTGTTTATCCAGCAAGCCTGCCTCGATCACCGGCTTGAGCGCTAATTGACTGGCGGTGGGATAGCAGCCCGGCACCGCCACCAACTGTGCAGCTGACAATGCCTCACTCTGCCATTCCGCCAGTCCATACACTGCCTGCTCAAGCCAGCTCTGCGATTGATGCGCAAAACCGTAATGCTGAGGGTAAAAGTCGGCTTGATTCACCCGATACGCCCCCGACAAATCAAACACCACGCAGCCTTGGGCTAAAAAGACCGGGGCCAATTCATGACTGACCGCATGCGCGGTAGCTAAAAATACCACATCGGCCTGCTTGGCCGCGTCTTGCGCCGACGACAACGGTGTGAGTGGCAGATCCACCACGCCGCGAAGTTGACCATGTAGCTCGCTCACGGGCCGATTGGCATCGTCACTGCCCGCCGAAACATACAGACCGGCCAAGTGCAATTGCGGATGACGATGGACAAGGGCGACAAGCTCTGCGCCTGTGTAGCCACTGGCACCGACAATAATGGTATTAAGTGTCATGGGTGTCTCTCTTTATGAGTGTTTAAGGCGTACTGCTAGGCAGTGGGATATCAAGGGCGCAGCCTGGGGCGGCGCAAAGCAGGCTAGCGTCGTCGAAGGGCAAGGGCGTTGTGTTTAGCAGCGAGTGGCGTCATGAAGTAACTCTCAATAGATATTTTTATTCATAAATAGTGAATGGTTATTTTTTATCGTGTTCCCGTTTGAGTGTCAAGCCTAAAAAGCGTAAAAAATCACTTTTAATGTCTATCCATTCATATTATGGCGACAATTCTATTTATTCATGCAATCGACACAGTCATGCTTCACGGTTAACCGCGAGTTGGTGGGCGCGGCGGCAACGGTTTGATGTTGGCTGATAAGGAAGTTGAAACTTTTTTTCAGCTTTCGGATCATCTTTATGATGGACGTCAAACCCAGAGGCGACTTTTCGCGCTAATTTCGACGGTACCCGTAAGGCCTTGGTTTACAAAATCYKRAGTTCGACCCGATCGCGCAACATTCGCTAGATTGGGTCTTTACAGTCACAGTAGGATGTAACTTTGTTACAGAATGGATACGCTATGAACGAAAAGTACTCTGCCTTAAAAAGCAATGTCAGTATGCTTGGCCATCTGCTTGGGAATACCATTCAAGATGCCCATGGCCCCGCACTTTTAGAAAAAGTTGAGGAAATTCGTCAGCTCTCAAAATCGGCGGCGGCGGGCAATCAGGATGATCATGCGAAGCTGAAAACCGTGCTGCAAAACCTGCCTGCAGATCAACTACTTCCGGTCGCCCGCGCCTTTAGCCAATTTTTGAATCTGACTAATATCGCTGAGCAATACCACACGGTGTCGCGCCAATGTGACACCCTGGAGTGTAGCCCCGATGCGATTGATAACCTGCTCCGACGTGTCAGCCAAGGTGAGATTGATGCCAATGACGCGCAGAAAGCGATCGCCGATTTAAAAATTGAGTTAGTCCTGACCGCACATCCAACCGAAATTGCACGTCGCACCACCATTCATAATCTGGTGCAAATCAATAAATGCCTATCCAAACTTGAGCTTAGCGACTATCTGGGTGCCGACGAGCGGGCCAAAACTGAGAAACGTCTCGAACAATTGATTGCACAAGCGTGGCACACCGATGTGATTCGCCAAGAGCGCCCGACACCGCTGGATGAGGCCAAGTGGGGCTTCGCGGTGATTGAAAACTCACTGTGGCAAGCGGTACCCGCATTTTTGCGCCAATTTGATCAGCAGCTTGAGGGGCAGTTGGACATCAACCTGCCGATTGATGCCAGTCCCGTACAAATCTCGTCTTGGATGGGGGGCGATCGCGACGGCAACCCCTATGTGACCAGTGACGTCACCCGTGAAGTAATGCTCTTATCACGCTGGAAAGCAGCCGACTTATATTTGCGTGATGTGCAAGATCTGATCAGTGAGTTGTCGATGACCCAGTGTGATGACATCGTACGGGAGATGGCCGGTGAGGCGCACGAACCGTATCGCGCCATCTTAAAAACCCTGCGAAGTCAGCTCAATCACACCTTGAGTTATCTGGATGCCAAGCTAAAAGGCGAACGTACCTCATCAAAAGGCATCCTGACCGACACCCAGCAGTTGTGGCAGCCATTACTGGCATGTTATCAGTCCCTCCATCAGTGCGGCATGGGCATTATTGCCGATGGCAAGTTACTGGACTTGCTCCGCTGCGTACAATGCTTTGGCGTTCACTTAATCAAGCTTGATATTCGCCAAGAAAGCACCCGTCATGCCGATGTGCTCTCAGAGGTCACCCGTTATCTGGGCATGGGCGATTACGCGCAATGGAGCGAGCAAGACAAACAAGCCTTCTTAATCCGTGAATTGTCCTCGAAGCGGCCTCTATTGCCCCGTGATTGGGCGCCATCGGACGATGTCAAAGAAGTGATCGACACCTGCCGGGTGATTGCAGAACAACCGCGTAACGCCCTAGGGGCGTATGTGATTTCCATGGCGCGTACCGCCTCGGATGTGTTGGCGGTGCATTTGATATTACAAGAAGCTGGCTGCCCATTCCGCATGGATGTGTGCCCGCTATTCGAAACCTTGGACGATCTTAACAACGCCGAATCCGTGATTGGCGAGCTGATGGCGATTGACTGGTACCGAGGCTTTACCCAGAACGTCCAAATGGTGATGATCGGCTACTCAGATTCCGCCAAAGATGCTGGAGTGATGGCCGCCGGTTGGGCGCAATACCGTGCCATGGAAGCGCTGGTCAATTTATGCGATGACCAAGGTGTTGATTTAACTCTGTTCCACGGCCGCGGCGGTACAGTTGGACGCGGCGGAGCGCCCGCTCACGCTGCCTTACTGTCACAGCCACCACGCAGCCTAAAAGGTGGCCTACGTGTGACCGAGCAAGGCGAAATGATCCGCTTTAAGCTGGGACTACCCGATGTGGCGGTCAACAGCTTGAACCTCTACACCAGCGCGATATTAGAAGCCAACCTCCTGCCGCCACCGGAGCCAAAACAAGCGTGGCGTGAGCTGATGGACACCTTGAGCGATATTTCTTGCCAAGCCTATCGCGATGTCGTGCAAGGTCATGAGCAGTTTGTACCCTACTTCCGCTCGACCACGCCAGAGCTTGAACTCGGTAAGTTACCACTGGGTTCACGTCCTTCTAAGCGTAACCCCCAAGGGGGTGTTGAGAGCTTACGAGCCATTCCATGGATTTTCGCCTGGAGTCAAAACCGCTTGTTGCTCCCCGCTTGGCTAGGTGCCGGACAAGCCATTGATCATGCCATCGCGAAAGGCAATAAAGCGCAGCTCGAAGAAATGTGCCGCGAATGGCCGTTTTTCTCTACGCGCTTAGGCATGTTGGAAATGGTGTTTACCAAAACCAACCTCGATATCGCCAAGTATTATGATCAGCGTTTGGTCGACGAAAACCTCTGGCCGTTGGGGGAATCGCTACGTGATCAACTGCGCCAAGACATTCAAGTGGTATTGGCGGTCGAAAACAGCGATAACCTGATGGAGCAAAACCCGTGGGGCGCCGAAGCGATTCGCCTGCGTAATATTTATGTCGAGCCACTGAATATGCTGCAAGCCGAGCTGCTATACCGTACACGGCAATCTGAAGAAGGGGATCAGTCCCTTGACGACGCCTTGATGATCTCCATCGCAGGCATTGCTGCCGGGCTACGTAATACAGGTTAGTCGTTCCCAGCCGTACCTTCGGGTGCGGCTTTTTTGTATCAGGATTTTTTATCCATAGCCACGTCTTAGGCTTGCTGTTACATTGATAGTATTATTACTATGGAAGCCGCAGTGATGCGAGCCAACAACGCAAAGGAATTGCCATGAAAGATGAAACCCTCTCGATTCATCACGGTTATCAGACCGATCCGACCACAAAATCAGTCGCGACCCCCATCTATCAAACCGTGGCCTACGAGTTCGATAACGCTCAACATGGCGCTGACCTGTTTAACCTCGATGTGCCGGGCAATATCTACTCACGGATCATGAATCCGACCAACGATGTACTAGAGCAACGTGTGGCGGCATTGGAAGGCGGGATTGCAGGCCTATGCGTCAGTGCAGGAGCCGCTGCGATCACCTATGCGATTCAAACCCTGGCCAAGACCGGCGACAACATTGTCGCGACGCCACAGCTTTACGGTGGCACCTATACGCTGTTTGCCCACATGCTTCCTGAGCAAGGCATTGAAGTGCGCTTTGCTCAAAGTGACGATGCCAGTGCGATTGAAGCACTGATCGATGGCAACACCAAAGCAGTCTATTGCGAATCAGTGGGTAACCCCGCCGGCAACATTGCGGATATCCCAGGCTTTGCCAAGGTGGCCCATGCCCATGGTGTGCCTTTAGTGGTCGACAATACCGTGGCGACGCCGGTGCTGTGCAAACCGATTGAGCACGGTGCCGATATCGTGGTTCACTCGCTGACCAAATACATTGGTGGTCATGGCACCACCCTCGGTGGCATGATTGTCGACGGCGGGACCTTTGATTGGATGGCGCATCAAACCCGCTTCCCGCAATTTTCCCAGCCCGAACCGGCCTATCATGGTGTCATCTATAGCGACACCTTTGGTCCAGCAGCGTTTATTGCCCGCGCACGGACGGTGCCGCTGCGCAATAGCGGCGCGGCACTCTCTCCGATGAATGCCTTTATGTTGATGCAGGGTCTCGAGACCTTAAGCCTGCGCATGGAGCGGCACTGTGAAAATGCGAAAGCCGTCGCAGATTACCTTGCCAATCATCCTGCAGTGGCGTGGGTAAACTATGCTGGTCAGCCGAGCCACCCTCATTATGAACGTGCTAAATCACTGATCCTCGGTGGGTTACCGGCCTCACTGCTGTCATTCGGCTTAAAAGGCGGCTTTGATGAAGGGGTGCAGTTTA
>NZ_AQOD01000002.1 GCF_000513715.1 Salinivibrio socompensis S35 | reverse complement strand
CCGGACACGGCCACCAACACCAACACGTCGTCCACCTCGTTGACCGATAAGTGATAAAGAGCGACGCCTTATGTCCTTGATGAACAAGCCACTATGTCTTCTGTAAACGATTCTCAGCCACTCATCAGTCATCTGATGGAGCTCCGTAACCGCCTGCTTCGTGCCATCGTTGCCATTTTATTGGTCTTTGCTGGGTTAGTGTATTTTGCCAACGACATTTATAGCGTGGTCGCCCAACCCTTGATTGATAAGTTGCCTGAAGGTGCGAGCATGATTGCCACCGATGTGGCATCCCCTTTTTTCACTCCCATCAAACTGACGCTGGTTATCTCCGTCTTTGTGGCGATCCCCGTAGTGCTTTATCAAATTTGGGCCTTTGTCGCTCCCGGTTTGTATAAGCATGAGCAGCGCTTGGTGATGCCGCTTCTGGTGTCGAGCTCGTTGTTATTTTATGCGGGCGTGGCGTTTGCGTATTGGGTCGTGCTGCCACTGGTCTTCGGATTCTTTACGTCCATAGCGCCAGAAGGGGTGCAGGTGGCAACGGACATTGCCAGTTATCTCGATTTCATTTTGGCTTTATTCCTCGCATTTGGTATTGCCTTTGAAATCCCCATTGCGATTATACTGCTGGTTTGGACGGGCGCGACAACGGCGAAAAGCTTAACCAATAAGCGTCCGTATGTGGTGGTGGCGGCCTTTGTGGTGGGAATGATGTTGACCCCGCCAGATATGATTTCGCAAACCTTGCTCGCCATTCCTATGTGCTTGCTGTTCGAGCTGGGTGTGTTGCTATCACGTTTTTATGTCCCGCGCGACGCATCGGCATCTGAAGAGGCCAATGAATGATTGATATTGGTGTCAATCTCACCAGCTCACGATTTGATAAAGACAGAGACGACGTTGTGGCTCAGGCGCAGCAAGCCGGGGTCTCTGGCATGATTCTAACCGGCACCAATGTGGAAGAAAGCCAAGCGGCGGCGGATTTAGCAGCGTGCTATCCTGGCTATGCATATGCGACTGCTGGGGTACATCCGCACGATGCTAAGTTAGTCGATCCTGCCGATTTAAGTGCAATCCGGCACCTGGCTCAGCGGCCCGAGGTGGTGGCGATCGGAGAGTGTGGTCTCGACTATAACCGTGATTTTTCCCCACGCCCGCAACAAGAAGCGGTCTTTGAAGCCCAGTTGGCACTGGCAGCTGAGCATGCGTTACCGGTTTTCATGCATTGTCGCGATGCCCATGACCGCTGGCTAGCGATATTGCGTCCTTGGTTAAATAAGTTACCAGCGGCGGTATTACACTGCTTTACTGGCGACGATCATGCACTGCGGGGTTGCTTAGACGCGGGGTTGTATATAGCGTCACGGGTTGGCTCTGCGACGAACGGCGCGGACAACAGCTTCAGCAACAGGTAAGTTGGCTGCCCGATGATCGTTTGATGATTGAAACCGATGCGCCTTATTTACAGCCGCGCGATCTGCGTCCGCGCCCCAAACGTAGCCGTAATGAGCCAAAATATTTGCCGCACATCGCACAAACTGTCGCACGGCTCCGGCAACAGCCTGTTGAACATGTTATTGATTGTACAGTAAAAAATACCCAGCGCTGTTTCTCGATTCAGTGAGGGGAGCATAACGATAGCGAGGCAGTACGCTGCCCCAAAGCCCAGGTCTGCAACATTAAGGAGGATACAGTGGCCGTATCCATTCAAGGCGCCTTTCCTGCACGACGCCTGCGTCGTACACGCAAAACTGATTTTAGCCGCCGTTTGGTGGCAGAACACACACTCTCTGCCAGTGATTTAATTTATCCGGTTTTCGTCCTGATGGGCAAAAACCGTCGCGAGCCCGTGGCTTCAATGCCAGGCATTGAGCGACTATCGATCGACTTGCTGTTACACGAAGCGGACTACCTAGCCAAACTGGGTGTGCCTGCGATCGCTCTGTTCCCGGTGATCCCAAAAGATGCGAAAACGCTCTGTGCCTCGGAAGCCTTTAACCCGGAAGGTTTAGTGCCCCGTGCCGTGCGCCTGCTCAAAGAGCATGTGCCTCAAATGGGCGTGATCACCGATGTCGCGCTTGATCCTTATACGGTGCATGGCCAAGACGGCATTATCGATGACGACGGTTATGTAATGAATGAGCCGACCACCGAAGTACTGATCAAGCAAGCCCTGTCTCATGCCGAAGCCGGTGTCGATATTGTTGCGCCGTCGGATATGATGGACGGGCGGATTGGCCGTATTCGTGAAGCATTAGAAGCCAATGGCTACATCCATACCCAAATCATGGCGTACTCGGCTAAATATGCGTCTAATTATTACGGGCCTTTCCGGGACGCACTTGGCTCAGCGGCCAACCTAAAAGGCGGCAATAAAGCTAACTACCAAATGGATCCGGCCAATAGTGATGAAGCCCTCCACGAAGTGGCGATGGACATTGCCGAAGGCGCGGACACCGTCATGGTCAAGCCTGGAATGCCGTATTTGGATGTGGTGCGTCGGGTGAAAAATGAGCTTAAGGTACCGACCTTTGCTTATCAGGTATCGGGTGAATATGCGATGCACAAGGCGGCGATTGATAATGGCTGGCTGAAAGAGCGCGAGACCGTGATGGAGTCTCTACTGTGCTTTAAGCGCGCCGGTGCTGATGGCATTTTAACCTACTTCGCTAAACAAGTTGCTGAGTGGTTAGCCGAAGACGCGGGCGCGCCATTACCACCGCGGCCAGAAGATACCGTCGGCTAATTGCCCTAAAAAAACGTATTTGCGCCCTTGCCACTGGCAGGGGCGTTTTTTTAGCAAGGGCATAGATTACCCCACAAAAATCAAGGGATAACGTTGCGGTTAATCGGGTTCTGTAGTGAGATCAGCGTTTCCGTGGATTGGACCTCATCGATGGCCTGCAGTTTATCAATCAATACAAACTGTAACTCCTCGATAGAGCGACACATCAGTTTGACGAAGATGTTATAGGCCCCCGTGGTGTAATAAGCCTCTACCACCTCATCGAGCTGGTTCAGCTTTTCTAACGCGGAATGGTAATCGCGAGCCGCTTTCAGGTTGATACCAATAAAACAGCACACGTCATAACCAAGCTTTTTGGTGTTCACTAATATCTCGGTACCTTCGATAATACCGGCGGCTTTCATCTTCTCAACGCGTACGTGCACGGTCGCGGGGCTGACATTAAATCGTTTCGCCATTTCTGCATAAGGGACGCGTGCATCATCCAGTAGGGTAGAGAGAATTCGACGATCGAGGTCATCCAGTTTTGGCAACTCGTTCATTGTTTAAGTCTTTTTGTTATAGCGAGGTCTTGTTTTTCGTTAACACGATTGCTGACCATTCGGTTAACACCTAATGTAGGGTATCGCGTTGTTTCATTCGATACCAATCAACCAACAGGAAGTGGATGTGGGGATTAAATATCTTTTAGGCGGCATACTGCTATGGGTCGCAACGAGTGTCAGCGCCGCACAAAAAGATGTGCTGGTGGTGCACTCTTACCATCCAGACTTCTTTTGGAATCAAGCTCTCGTTGAAGGGCTTGACGCTGCTACCGAAGGCGAAGACATTGCGTTTCAGCATACCTACCTGGAGATTAAGCGTTATCAGTCAGAGGCGTACCGAGAGCAACTAAAAACACTCTATATCCAAAAGCTCGCGAGTCATCAATTTGACGCCATCTTAACCACGGATAATGCCGCGCTTTGGTTAATCCATGAACTTCATGAGTATATTGGTAATACACCGGTGGTGTATGCAGGGCTCAATAACTTTGGTCGTCAGCATTATCCGCTGCTGCCCAAGCTGACCGGTGTCAAAGAGGAAGTCGATCTACCGCGTAACCTGGCACTAATGAAACGCTTACACCCTGAGTTAGAACGTGTTTACGTGTTGCTCGATGATACCTTCTCGAGTCGTCAATACTGGAATGTCGTGCAAGCGCAACTGGCTAATCACGGTGATTTTGGGATCGACATTGTGCGGCTTTCTAGCCTCTCTTTCTCGGGGCTACGAAATAGAATTCAAGCCATGCACGAGGGTGAGGCTGTGTTTTATCTTTCCTATTTTAGGGATAGCAACGGACAGTTCCTCGATAAGGTCAAGGGTATCCATACACTGACTAAAGATGCCCCTGTGCCTATCTATGGTGCCATGAGTTTTATGCTCGGGCAGGGTGTCGTCGGTGGTGTGGTGATTGATGGCAAAACCCAAGGTTACCATCAAGGCAAATTGCTCCTTAACGTGTTAGATGGTCAACTGCCCGCCGAGCGCGATAGCACCAATATCACCCTGTTTGATTATCCGGCGCTCACGCGCTGGAAGTTAGATATTAGCGCGTTAGAGGATGTGACGATCACCAATCAACCCCAACCGATATGGCAAGCTCATCGGGTTGCGGTGCAAGCGGTCGCGTTGGCTGTCTTGGTGCTGGGGAGCGTGATTGTCATGTTAGGCGCGAATATTCGTCAGCTCCGGCGTAGCGAGTCGTCGCTGATGCGCCATCGTGCGATGTTAAAAGGGGTGTTTGACCAAAGTAATCAACTGATCGCTTTATTGGATCAACACGGAATGTTGGTCTCAGGCAACGCCAGCTTCTATCAACTGATTGCTGTCAGTCAGACGGACCGTGAGCGTCCTTTATGGCTCTGGCCTATCTGGCGCAATCCAGCGAGCTTGGAGCACCACTTAAAACGGGTCGAGACCACTCAACCTCATCGATTTGAATTATGTTTGAGCGAGTCCCACCGCGAAGTGATCTTGGATGTGGCGGTGAAGAGCTTTCCTAGTGAACCGGGCCAGCCGCAAATATTGCTTGAGGCGCGTGACATCACTCAGCGCAAACAAACCGAAGAAAAGCTACAGCGCAGCGAAATTGAATATCGCATGCTCTACGAGCAACAGCCCGTCATCTTGCTAACGGTTGACTACCAGGGGCGTATTCAGTCACTCAACCAATACGCCGCGGACTTATTCGGTCACGAAAAATCATGCTTGCTGGGGCATAAAATTACAGAGCTTTATGTCAGCGACCAAGTCCCCCCACATAGGATGATTAAGCGCGATCAGCATAGCCAAGAGCAAGTTTGGCGCCGTGAAATTCCGTATCGAGCGGGTAATGGGCATACATTGTGGGTTCGAGAAACCATCCGCGCCATGCACCATCAAACCCAATTATTGGTCGTGGGTGAAGATGTTACCGCGCACCGGGAAATGGAAAACCAGCTGACCTATCAAGCACATCATGACTATTTAACCGGGCTTTATAACCGTAGTTACTTTGAACAAAAACTGGCCGCGGCGCTGTTACAAGCTCGGGAGGATGATGAATGCCATGCGATGTTCTATATCGATATGGATCAATTTAAACTGATTAATGATACCGCGGGCCATGAAGCCGGGGACGAAGCACTAAAACAAGTGGCACAGATTATCCGTCAGCACCTACCGGAAGGCGCCGTGTTATCACGATTAGGTGGTGATGAGTTTGGTGTTATCGCTTATCATCATGCCGCAGAGCAGTCGGTGAACTGGGGGCGAACCTTGTTAGAGGTGCTTGCTGACAGTGAGTTCTTCTGGCATGGCAGCCGAATGCGACTGGCATGTTCTTTGGGTATTCGTCTGCTTGACCGCACCGCAGGCTCTCCGCAGCAAGTTCATGCGCAAGCAGACACAGCTTGTTATGCGGCCAAAGATGAAGGCCGTAATCGACTCCACATTTACCACCCCGATGATGAAGAGTTGCAGCGCCGAGAGCAAGAAATGGCCTATGTCAGCCATATTCATGATGCGATCGCGCGTGACCGCTTTGATATCTATGCACAGCAAATAATTGATATTAAATCACAAAGTCAAGATAAGCTGTACATTGAAGCGCTGGTTAGGATGCGCGACACCAAAGGTGGTTTGCTACCACCCAGTATGTTTATCCCTGCCGCCGAACGCTACAACATGGCGCATCAGCTAGATACCGTGGTGGTGACCAAAACCCTCGCCTGGTTTGACGCGAACCCCGAGCAAATCGCGAAGCTGGGTAAGATATCGATTAATTTATCGGGCCGGTCGATTACCCAAAGAGCGTTTGTCGCCTTCCTCCTCGATGCGATTAAACAGACTAAGGTCCCCAGTGAATGCCTCTGCCTTGAGATCACCGAAACCGCTGCGATCAGTAACATGAGCAGTGCGATCGACCTCTTTTCTCAGCTTAAATCTTTGGGCTGTACCATTGCCCTAGACGACTTTGGTGCTGGCATTTCTTCGTTTGGTTACCTGAAGCGTTTACCGGTCGATATTATAAAAATCGACGGGCAATTTATCCGCGATATTGCGACTGATGAAACAGACTATGCGATGGTGAAAGCCATCAACGACTTAGCCAAGCAAATGGGTAAACAAACCGTTGCTGAGTTTGTTGAAAACGCGGCCATCTTGGATAGACTCAAAACCCTTGGGGTCGACTATGCGCAAGGCTACCATTTCAGTGTACCGGCACCGTTAAGTCATCAGGTAAAAAATTGGCGTCCCAGCCGTGAGACAGTGAAGGAAAAAAACCATCTCTGATATAATCGGACCAGCCCCAGCAGCGGAGATCCGATGTGCAACTCACTTTGATGTGTGACGCCCTTGAAAAAGCCGAAGAATTTGAACGATTAAAATCGACGTGGTCACTCACTCACGATCCTGACTCACCGTTTGCCTTAGTGATGACACAGGCACGTCTTGAGCTGCGCAAGCGAGATGAGCCCAAATTAGGGGCCGTATTTGTTGACTTTGTTAGCGGCGCCGCTGCCCATCGTCGTCAATTTGGTGGTGGCAAAGGACAAGCGATAGCAAAAGCGGTCGGGCTCAATAAAGGTGTGACCCCACGCGTATTAGATGCGACCGCGGGACTGGGGCGAGATGCGTTCGTTTTGGCCTCTTTAGGCTGTTCAGTGCAAATGATAGAAAGGCATCCGGTCGTCGCCGCTTTACTTGATGATGGTTTACAGCGGGCATACTTGGATCCTGATATTGGCGCATGGATGCAATCACGGATGACGTTACTGCATGCCAATAGTGAGCAGGCTCTGACTGATATGGCAAGCATGCCAGGTTTGGTGCAACCTGATGTTATTTATCTCGACCCTATGTATCCCCATAAGAAAAAAGCCGCTTTAGTGAAAAAAGAGATGCGTGTTTTTCAATCTTTGGTGGGTGCAGATAGTGATGCAGATGCATTACTGCTTCCCGCGCTTGATCTGGCACGCAGTCGCGTGGTGGTAAAGCGACCGGGTTATGCCGCGCCCTTAGCGGAAAAAACACCGCACTCAAGCATTACCACCAAGAAAAACCGCTTTGACATGTATATCAACGCAGCGCTAAGCGCGGAGGCGTAAGTGGCTAAATCTCTGTGTAAATGGCGACGTGGTGAGGTTGAGGCCCATTTAGCAACCTTAACAGAGATCACCACCCCACCGCGTGTCGCATGTAGTAAATGTGCGCGCGTCGCCAGTGAAAAAGGATACGTCTGTCGTCCTATCTCGCTAGTGAGTGATGAGGAAAATAAAACGAAGAAAGCGTCTGATCTCGCAGCTAAAAAAGCTAAAAAAGCTAAAAAAGACAAGCAAAAAGCGGCCAAGAAAGACAAAAAGGGAAAGACGGATAAAAAAGTCAGGAAGAAGGCTAAGTAGGATAAGCCTAAACATAAACAGCAGATAAGCAAAAACTCCATGGCGTACCATGGAGCTTTTTAGCCTTAATCGAGGCCTTTTACCATCAGTACGGTTAATAGTCCGGTGATCACTGAAACAATCAGGCCGGAAACGATTAGCCAAGGCAACATATCCATCATGATTTGCACTCACTTCTATTGTTATGATTTGGGGGAAAAGCGAGCATTATTGAACCTGAGTTTAACGGCTGCCTCAATAGCATAAACGCAGCTGGTTAACCTTAGTAACAGCTAGAAACAAGATGATGACAAAACATTCGAAAAGCCCATGTGGCGAATAGGTCTATCAGTACAAAGGAGCCAGCATGAGTGTCAATCAAGGAAAGGCCGACATGTCGGTTTGGGACAAAGAAGAAGCGTTAAGCCGGTTAATGGACAGCCCGGCGCTTCTTGACGAAGCTTGCCGTATTTTTGTTGAAGAAAGCGAGCAACAGCTTCCGGTGATGGCAAGACAGTTAGCGGATGCTGATTATGCCGATTTAGCGCGTGAAGCGCATAAAATGAAAGGCAGTGCGGGCAATCTGGCAGCCTTAGAGCTGTATCAACATGCGCTGACCTTAGAGCAAGCGGCCAAGCAAGATGCGACCGAGCAGGCCACGGCGGCGCTGGCGAGTATAAAAGAAGGCTTAGCCCGTTTTTGTGCGCAGCTGACTCACTAGCGGCCTGTCTCATCATGCTCGCGAGTGACCAATAAAAAACGCCGTGTGTCGACACGGCGTTTTTTAAGTGACTGTTTTATCGCGCGGCTTAGCGCATAGTAACAAATTCTTCTGAGCCGGTGGGGTGAATCGCGACTACGCTATCAAAATCCGCTTTGGTGGCGCCCATCTTCATCGCTACAGCAAAGCCTTGGATCATCTCGTCGACCGTAAAGCCGATACCATGCAGACCCACGACTTTTTCTTCATCGCCCGCACAAACCAGTTTCATCTTACAAGGTTGACGGTGTTGAGTGACAGCGGTGTACATTGCCGCAAAGCTAGAGGTATAGACTTTGATATTGTCATCGCCATACTTGGCGCGTGCTTCTGGCTCGCTCAACCCAATGGTGCCAATCGGTGGATGGCTGAAAACCACGGTGGGGACCAGCTCATAATCCATTTTGGCATGTGTCTGGCCATTAAAAAGGCGCTCGGATAGCAAGCGTCCGGCTTTGACAGCCACCGGCGTCAGCTCAATGCCACCATCCATGATGTCGCCGACACAGTGAATATGTGGCACGCTGGTGGTTTGATACGGGTCAACCTTGATGTAGCCATCTGCCGTGGTTTGGACATCCGTCGCACCCAGGTTGATTTTATCCGTAGTGGGATGACGGCCAATTGCCCAAATTAAGGTGTCTGTATTGTGCGTGGTGCCGTTTTCAAATGATAGCGTCAGGCTGCCATCGTTCTCTTTGGTGACTGAAACCGGAACATGCTGGGTATGAAGGGTTGGCCCTTCTTTTTCCATTACTTCGACCAAGGTCTCTGTCACCATAGGATCGAACGTCCGTAGTGGGTGGTCTTTACGCACAAACAAGTGGGTGTCAGAGCCTAGCGCGTGCAGCACTCCGGCGATCTCGACCGCAATGTAACCGGCACCGACCACCGCAACTCGCTTAGGCTGCTCGGGGAGGGCAAAGAAGCCATCGGAATCGATCCCGAGTTCCGCGCCTGGAATATTGGGAACCGTTGGGGTGCCACCGACCGCAATTAAAAAATGATCGGCGGTGTAATGTTCACCATCGACTTCAACTGTGTTGTTATCGATAAAGCGAGCAAAACCACGGATGACATCAATGTTATTTTTACCTAAAACATTGTCGTAGGCCTTGTGGATACGGCTGATGTAGGCTTCACGGTTATCAACCAGTGTTGACCAGTTAAAGCCTTTCACATCCACATCAAAGCCGTAGTCTGATGCGTAGAGATTGAGCGCTTCCGCGACCTGGGCGCCATGCCACATGACTTTTTTAGGCACACAGCCTACGTTTACGCAGGTGCCGCCGAGGTGTTTTGCTTCAATAAGGGCGACTTTAGCACCGTGCATCGCGGCACGGTTGGCAGAGGCAATACCGCCACTACCGCCACCGATACAGATATAGTCGAAATGCTTCGCCATGTCTTTCTCCATCTTATAGGCACTGGGTGCCGCTGGCATTTATATCGAGGTCAGCTTGTCCTGTTTGGTGGCGCTTGTAAAGCCACTCACGCTGACCGTCGGAGTACTAGCATACCAAACCGGCAGTGAGGCAGCAGTCTCAGAATCATTTTGTAACGCTCGCAATACACGTCGCTTTATCCCGAGGGATTGAAAAGTACGTACCGAGACGGCATATACATGTTGTCATTCATATCTTAGGCCTCGTACGGTGAGTGCCTGACAGCAAAAAGGAAGGCATTATGTCCAACCCGCTTCTTCAATTTGACGATTTACCTCCGTTTTCGGCGATTAAGCCTGAGCATGTTAAGCCGGCAGTGGAAGCCGCGATTGCTGACTGTCGCCAAGCGGTAGACGCCGCCGCTGGCGCTGACCAACCGAGCTGGACCGCTGTTTGTGTGCCGGTTACCGAGGCTGAAGATCGGTTAGGCCGGATTTGGTCACCGGTCAGCCATATGAACGCGGTCGTCAATAGCCAGCCCCTGCGTGAAGCCTATGAAAGCTGCTTGTCCTTGTTGTCTGAGTACTCGACCTGGCGCGGACAGCACAAAGGCTTGTACCAAGCGTATAAAGCGATAAAAGAGGGCACCGAGTTCGGCACGTTGGATGTTGCTCAGCAAAAAGCCATTACCGATGCATTGCAAGACTTTGAGCTCTCGGGCATTGCCTTACCGGCGGATCAGCAGCACCGATTTGGTGACATTCAAAAGCGCTTATCTGAGCTTTCCTCTTCATTTAGCAATAATATACTCGATGCCACCATGGGTTGGACCAAATTAGTCACTGACGACAGTGAGCTGGCTGGTCTTCCTGAGTCCGCGCGGCAGGCTGCCAATGCGCAAGCTGAAGCGAAATCGCAGCAAGGCTATTTATTTACCCTTGATATCCCCTCCTACCTGCCCGTTATGATGTATTGCGATAATCGGGCATTGCGGCAAGAAATGTATGAGGCCTTTACCACGCGTGCTTCTGATCGTGGTCCAAACGCGGGGCAATGGGACAACTCCGAGCTGATGAATGAGTCGTTGCGCTTAAAGCATGAGCTGGCACGTTTGTTAGGCTTTAATAGCTACAGCGAATTGTCGTTGGCCACCAAGATGGCGGAAACGCCAGACCAAGTGATGGGCTTTTTGAACGATCTGGTTGATAAGGCCCGCCCTCAAGGCGAGCGCGAATTTGCTGAAGTGAAGGCTTATGCCAAACAAGAGTTTGGCGTAGATGCGCTTGAGCCTTGGGACATTCCGTATTATAGCGAGAAACTTAAACAAGCCCGTTATACCATCTCGGATGAAGCACTTCGCCCTTACTTCCCCGAAGCGCGGGTGCTAAACGGTTTATTTGAAGTGATGAAGCGGGTGTTCGGGATGACGATTACCGAGCGTAAAGGCATTGATACCTGGCATGAGAGCGTGCGCTTTTACGACATTCATGACAGCCAAGGCACTCTGCGTGGCAGCTTCTACTTGGACTTATATGCGCGTGAGCACAAACGTGGCGGCGCGTGGATGGACGAATGCCGCGTGCGTCGTCGTAAAGCGAATGGTGAACTGCAAACGCCAGTTGCATACCTCACGTGCAACTTTAATCCGCCAGTGGGTGACGATCCGGCCTTGTTTACTCATGATGAAGTGGTCACCCTGTTCCACGAGTTCGGTCATGGTATTCATCATATGCTGACCCAAGTCGAGGTCGCGGATGTCTCAGGTATTAATGGTGTCCCTTGGGATGCGGTTGAGCTGCCGAGTCAGTTCTTAGAAAACTGGTGCTGGGAGCAAGAAGCGCTGAGCTTCATTTCTGGGCATTATCAAACCGGGGAAGCGCTCCCTGAAGACATGCTGGAGAAAATGCTCGCGGCGAAAAACTTCAACTCAGCCATGGGGATGTTGCGTCAGCTCGAGTTTAGTTTGTTTGATTTCCGCTTGTTCAGCGAGTTTGATCCAGACGTTGGACCACGGATTATGGAAACCTTAAGCGCGGTACGTAAGCAGGTTTCTGTGGTGCCAACGCCTGAGTGGAACCGTTTCCCGCATGCTTTTGGCCATATCTTTGCCGGTGGCTACAGCGCCGGTTATTACAGCTACAAATGGGCCGAGGTGCTCTCGAGCGATGCCTACTCACGCTTTGAAGAGGACGGGATTTTTAATCGTGATACCGGTGAAGATTTCTTAAACCATATTCTCAGCCGCGGGGGCAGTGAAGCACCGAAAGACTTGTTTGTTCGCTTTAGAGGGCGAGAGCCAAGCCCAGAAGCGCTGTTACGCCACAGTGGTATTACGGCAGCTTAATGGCGTTGTTAGCCATTGACGGTATCAATGAAAAAAGGCCCGCATCATTATGGTGCGGGCCTTTTGTTAATGCTACGCGTGTGACAGGTCTAGTGCGCTCGTACCGTTAATGGCAGCCCAAGGCTGGATTGACGCACGGCTTCTTGCTCTAGCTCGACGCGTAATAAGGGACTGGCGTCGAGCAACGTGGTATCCAGCGTCAAGGTGAGCGCGTCGCCGTCAGTACCGAGTGTGATCACGGGTCGAACGCGACTATCGCGACGATGGCACAAGATCACCGCCACCCGTAACAACCTTAGTAGACGGTTGGCGCTAGGGGTAGACAGGGCATGCTGGCCATCAATTAGCACCAGTTGATCACGGTAATAGCGTAGTAAGGTGACAACCAGTTGTTTTTGTGCCCGAGTAAAACCAGGTAAATCGAGATGGGTAATTAAATACGCGGCATGGTCGCCATCATGTTTAAAACCAATGCTTAGCCCGATTTCATGTACGCAGGCTGCAGCATGGAGCAGGCTCCGTGCTTCCGGCTCCGGTATCCATGACGCCGGACACTGGTGAAGCAATTCAAGTGCAGTGGTTGCCACATTGATCCCGTGAGCCTCATCGAGCTGATAGCGAGATTGAATACTGGCAATGGTGCGCGCGCGAATATCGCTGTGGCGCATGGCTGTCATCATCTCATAGACCAAGCCTTCACGCAGCGCGCCCCCAGCGAGAGTCATTCGGGTGACGTCCAAACACTCAAAAATGGCAATTAAAATGGACAAACCACTGGGAAAAACCAGGGCCCGTTCGAGCGTCAACCCTTCAATATCCAGAGCGTCCATTTGCCCACACGCAATCGCTTGGTCGCGTAGTCGGTGGAGCTTTTCCAAGGAGATCACTTCATCCATCCCTTGGGTCACCATAATTTCTTGCAGTGCTTGCACCGTGCCGCTGGCGCCGACACAACAGTCCCATCCGAGTCCACGATACTGGGCCATTAAGGGGGCCAATTCCGCTTTCGCGCCAGCAATTGCATTGTCAAAAGCAGTTTGGTTGAGCACGCGATCGGCAAAATAGTCTTCTAAAAACGTGACACAGCTCATGTTGAGGCTTTGCAAAAGGGTGGGTTCAAACTGCTCACCAATAATAAGCTCCGTACTGGCGCCCCCAATATCCACCACCAAGCGTTTACCCGGGCCACCCGACGTATGCGCCACCCCTTGGTAAATGGTGCGTGCTTCTTCTTCGCCCGAGATAATCTCAATAGGGTGACCCAGCAAAGCATTCGCCTTTGCTAAAAAGGCATCGGCGTTACTGGCACGGCGCAGCGCGGCGGTCGCGACCACGCGAATATGGTCAGTATTAAAGTCTTGCAAGCGTTCGGCGAAAAGGGCCAAACAATCCCAGCCACGTTGCATCGCTTCATCGCTGAGCTGTTGTTGGTCATCCATCCCCGCAGCGAGACGCACTTTTCGCTTGATTTTGGCAAGGGTTTGGACACTGCCTGCCACCTGGCGCACCACCAGCATATGAAAGCTGTTGGAGCTAAATCAATCGCGGCGTACAGCGTTGGCGTTGATGTTGTATTTCCGTGACCACTCATGATGCGCGCTGACCCATGGTTCTTTGACGTTATGCCGACTTTTGTGGACGACGGCGCTGTTGTCGGTTGCGATTATTACTGCCGCTCTTGTTGTTACTACGACGCTGTGTCGTAGGACGCTTCGCCATTTTCTTTGGTGGTGGAAGGTCTTTCAATAGCGCGTTACGATCAAATTCGCTCACCGGAATGCTGTGCTCAATATATTCTTCGATAGCCGGTAAGTTGATTGCGTATTCTTCACAGGCAAAGCTAATAGAGCTGCCACTGGCTCCCGCACGACCCGTACGGCCAATTCGATGGACATAGTCTTGCGCATCGTCGGGGAGGTCATAATTGAAAACGTGCGTCACGAGAGGAATATGTAATCCGCGTGCAGCCACATCGGTGGCGACAAGCAGATCAAGTTCGCCGTTAGTGAATTGCTCTAAGATTTTAACCCGCTTTTTCTGTGGTACGTCGCCAGTGAGCAGACCCACGCGATGATTATCGGCAGCTAAATGGGCCCAAATGGACTCACAGCGATGCTTGGTATTGGCAAAGATGATCGCACGCTCGGGCCACTCTTCTTCGATGAGTGTTTGCAGTAGCGGCATTTTTTCTTTGTTGGATGGCTGGAACAGTTCTTCTTTAATCCGATGCCCGGTGATTTGCTCGGGCTCTACCACCACGTGTTCAGGGGTGGTCATGTGTTCAAACGCCAACTCTTGTACACGATATGACAAGGTGGCAGAAAATAGCATGTTCAAGCGCTGGTTGGGGGCAGGCATACGGTTAAACAAAAAGCGAATGTCTTTGATAAAGCCCAAATCGAACATACGGTCAGCTTCATCCAACACCACGGCTTGAATGCTGTGTAAGTCAATGATTTTCTTTTTGTGAAAGTCGATGATGCGACCACAGGTGCCGATTAATATATCAACACCCTGCTCTAACGTCTGTTGCTGTTTGTCGTAACCTTCGCCACCATACGCGAGTCCGGCGGTGATTGAGGTATTCGCCAACAGCGGCTCAGCATCGTTATAGATCTGAATCGCTAACTCACGCGTAGGAGCTAATATGATGGCACGCGGTTGATTTTGTTTACGCGATGCCGGAGCGTCGGTTGTGAGGAGGTGATGAAACGTCGCAGCGAGGAACGCTAGGGTCTTTCCTGTCCCTGTTTGCGCCTGCCCTGCAATGTCTTGGCCGGTGAGCAGGACCGGCAATGCCAATGCCTGGATAGGAGTACATTCAGTAAACCCCTTGGCATCCAAGCCTTTAAGAACATCGGCGTGCAAGCCGAGCTCGGCAAATTTCTGCTCTGTGATATGCGTCATTTTCATCCGGATAGAATATCAGCTTAGGCTTGCAATACGGAAGCGAATCCAGTCAAATAGTCCCATAATTTACTGGTCGCAATTTAGCCAGTAACAAAAACATGTATTGGAGTAAGAGATGAGCGACAAAATGATGCAGCTAACCGACGACAGCTTTGAGGCAGACGTTCTAAAAGCTGCAGGGCCTGTTTTGGTTGATTTTTGGGCAGAATGGTGTGGGCCATGTAAAATGATCGCACCGATTTTGGACGAAATCGCCGAGGAGTATGCAGGTAAAGTCACCATCGGAAAACTGAACATCGACCAGAACGCAGGTACGCCGCCTAAGTTTGGCATCCGTGGTATCCCGACACTGCTTCTTTTTAAAGATGGCAGCGTCGCAGCAACCAAGGTGGGTGCTGTGTCAAAAACTCAACTAAAAGAGTTTCTTGACGCTAACCTATAATGCTAAAGTAACCGTCGCTGCCTTACAGCGGCGGTTGTTTTTCTGTCAACTAGACGATACCCCATTTAGGTGCTACCTTATAGCACGGAATTTGTACTTCTGTTCATCTCTCGAACATGCCACTGGTCTCGACACGCTAACTAATTCCAGACCTCAACTTTGATAAACAAGACACTCACCACTATGAATCTTACCGAACTGAAGACTCAACCCGTCTCGACGCTGGTTGCGCTTGGCGAAAGCATGGGACTTGAAAACCTGGCTCGCTTGCGTAAGCAGGACATTATTTTCTCGATCCTCAAACAGCACGCAAAAAGCGGTGAAGACATTTTCGGCGATGGCGCGCTGGGAAATTCTTCAGGACGGGTTTGGCTTCTTGCGCAGCGCAGACAGCTCGTATTTGGCCGGCCTGATGACATTTATGTATCGCCCAGCCAAATTCGGCGTTTTAACCTGCGCACGGGCGATACCATCGCGGGTAAAATTCGACCGCCAAAAGACGGCGAGCGCTACTTCGCGCTACTAAAGGTTAACCAAGTTAACAGCGACAAGCCTGATAACGCCCGCAGCAAGATCCTTTTCGAAAACTTAACCCCATTACACGCCAGTGAGCGGATGGTGATGGAGCGCGGTAACGGCTCGACCGAAGACATTACCGCCCGCGTACTTGATTTGGCATCGCCAATCGGTAAGGGCCAACGTGGTTTGATTGTGGCTCCGCCGAAAGCGGGTAAAACCATGTTGCTGCAAAACATTGCTCAGAGCATCGCGTTCAACCACCCTGATTGCGAATTGATGGTGCTTTTGATTGATGAGCGTCCGGAAGAAGTGACCGAGATGCAGCGTCTGGTCAAAGGGGAAGTGGTTGCTTCGACCTTTGATGAGCCGGCGAACCGTCACGTGCAAGTCGCCGAGATGGTGATTGAGAAGGCAAAACGCCTGGTTGAACATAAAAAAGACGTAGTGATCTTATTGGATTCGATCACCCGTTTGGCCCGCGCTTACAACACGGTTGTGCCATCATCGGGCAAAGTCTTGACCGGTGGTGTCGACGCTAACGCATTGCATCGTCCTAAACGTTTCTTTGGTGCAGCGCGTAATGTTGAAGAAGGCGGTAGCCTAACCATCATTGCGACCGCACTGGTGGATACCGGCTCGAAAATGGATGAAGTGATCTACGAAGAATTCAAAGGGACAGGTAATATGGAACTGCACCTTTCTCGTAAGATTGCGGAAAAACGTGTTTTCCCTGCTATCGACTTCACCCGCTCAGGTACCCGCCGCGAAGAGCTCCTCACCAAACCTGATGAACTGCAAAAGATGTGGATTTTAAGAAAGATCATGCATCCAATGGGCGAATTTGAAGGGATGGAATTCTTGATTGGCAAACTGGCAATGTCCAAAACCAATCATGAGTTCTTCGATGCCATGCGGCGACAAAACTCGTAACGGATAACGCAATAGTGTTAAGCACTGCGCATTCGCAGTGCTTTTTTATTGCTCACAACAGACCCAGCTCGCACAATAGACGTTACCAAGGAAGGGGGCACTGGATGCGTGTCACTGGGTATAGGATTGCAACGGATGGCAAGACGTTTTCGCACGATACTGTTGGGCATAGGGCTTGGGATTATGAGCCTATCGATCCCGATGGCTTGGGCCTCTAACGCGCCAGTCGCGGATGGGCAGATCGTCACACAAACCTTTATGGAACAGGTACTGGATAACGCGAGTACGGCGAAGGCCATGCGTACCATGTCTGTCCTTCAAGCAAAGGACGATGTAGCTGCACTCAAAGCACATATCCGTCAGCTTCCGCCGCTGACACGTGAAGCCACACTCTACCGCTTACTCTCCTCACCACTGCGGCTCGACAACGATCATTGGCGAGATTATCTGACTGAACTGAGTCAGCAACAACCTCATTTTCTGTTACGTCATCAGCAAGATGGCTATTGGGTCACAACACCGGCATTCCACTATGCCGCAGCGGCCCGGCAACAGTTAAACCGTTATCGTGAGCAACAATTGACCCACGAACTTGGCATGCTATTAAGCTACCGCCAGCTTGTGATCGCCGATTGGATCAAGCCAGACCAACCGGGCTATCGACAACGTCGTGATGCCTTGGTCGCGATGATTGATGATTATGAGACGGACGGCTTAGCCTATCTAGCAGAACAATACCTCAATGATCCCACCTTAATGTGGCTGCCGGATAACGCGATTTTAGCCGCACTCGCGCAAGCGACGCACCGTCCGGCATTGTATGATCGCCTTTGGCGTCGCGGTACCGACCAATATAGCCTCGATGCACTGCATGCCTTGCGTCAGCGTGCGCGCGATGGTTTTGCGCTGCAACAAATGATGGCAGCCGCAGACAATCCGTCTCTGCGTGGTCCGGCGATTCGCCAACTGGTTACTCTTTCTCCGTTACCTGCGCCAGTCGCTGACTTTCTGTTATCTCAGCTGTCATTACGGCAAGGGCAGCAAGTGGCTCAATTATTGGTCGAAGCGGGAAAAGATGACTGGCTGAATGGATTGCGTGATGAGCTTGGCCCCCTTGGCCGTCAGCACATTGCATCTGCGTTGTCGTCGCGCTAATGTCGACTCTTTACCGATCCGGATACCGGTTTACTTGGTATCATAGAGGCGTCCATTAACTCATTGAGCCTGATATGAAACTTTCCGATCTGCGCGATTTTATTGCGTACCTTGAAGCCCAAGGTGAGCTTAAACGCATTACGCAGCCAGTGGATCCTGACCAAGAGATCACTGAGATATGCGACCGCACCCTGAGAGCGGGCGGGCCGGCCCTTCTGTTTGAGAACCCCATTGGCTATGACATGCCAGTATTGGCAAACCTGTTTGGCACCCCCAAGCGTGTGGCGCTCGGCATGGGTCGACACGATGTGCTTGAACTGCGTGAAGTCGGCAAACTGCTTGCCTACTTAAAAGAGCCTGAGCCCCCTAAAGGATTTCGTGATGCGTTAGACAAGCTGCCTGTGTTTCGTCAGGTATTAAATATGCCCGCCAAGACAGTCCGGCGTCCGCGTTGCCAAGAAGTTGTACTCAGCGGTGATGACGTTGACTTGGATAATATTCCAGTGATGCGTTGTTGGCCTGGCGATGTGGCTCCCTTGCTTACTTGGGGGTTGACCATTACTCGTGGGCCGAATAAAAAACGGCAGAACCTCGGCATTTATCGCCAGCAAAAAATCGGCAAAAACAAAGTGATTATGCGCTGGCTCGCACACCGTGGTGGCGCGCTTGATTTGCATGATTGGATGCAAACCCATCCTGGTGAACCCTTTCCCGTCACCGTTGCTTATGGTGCGGATCCGGCCACCATTCTCGGCGCCGTTACTCCGGTGCCAGATACGCTATCTGAATATGCCTTTGCGGGCTTATTGCGCGGCAGTAAAACCGAGGTGGCAAAGAGCATCAGTAACGATTTGGATGTGCCGGCGAGTGCCGAGATTGTGATGGAAGGGTATATCGATCCGAACGAGTATGCCGACGAAGGCCCTTATGGCGATCACACGGGCTACTACAACGAAGTTGAGCGCCATCATGTGTTTACCGTGACGCATCTAACCATGCGCAAAAAGCCAATTTATCATAGCACCTATACCGGGCGGCCACCGGATGAGCCTGCCGTCCTGGGTGTGGCCCTGAACGAAGTTTTTGTGCCCATTTTGCAAAAGCAATTCCCTGAAATTGTCGACTTTTATTTACCTCCGGAAGGTTGCTCGTACCGGATGGCCGTGGTCACCATGAAAAAACAATACCCTGGGCATGCGAAACGCGTGATGATGGGCGTGTGGTCTTTCTTGCGCCAGTTTATGTATACCAAGTTTGTGATAGTGTGTGACGACGATGTGAATGCGCGTGATTGGAATGATGTTATTTGGGCGATCACCACCCGAATGGATCCCGCGCGCGACACCGTGATGGTGGAAAACACACCGATTGATTCGCTCGACTTTGCGTCGCCGGTGGTTGGCGTCGGCTCTAAAATGGGGCTCGATGCGACCAACAAGTGGCAAGGTGAAACTGACCGTGAGTGGGGCACGCCGATTGCTAAAGATCCAGAGGTGGTCGCACGCGTCGACGCGATTTGGGATGAATTAGGCATCGTGGACTAACCCTATTGGAAAGCGCTAGCATTCAACGTTAACGATAAACACAGCCAAAGGCGGTGACGATACCGCCTCTAATAACCTCATCGGCTGTAGCAAAACGAACAGAGGAACAGAATGTCGATACTATGTGAAGTGACAGCCGTTGAGCCGTTGGCATGTCATACCTACCGCATCATCCTGAAACCGCAGCAAGCGGTGAGCTACCAGCCGGGACAATATGTGATGGCGGTAATGGGCGAAAAAGACAAACGCCCGTTTTCGCTGGCAAGTAGCCCATGTCGTGAAGATGGTGCGGAGCTGGAACTCCATGTGGGAGCGGCGGACGAAAACCCGTTCGCGCTCGAAGTGGTCGAAAAAGCCAAAGCCTTGTTAGAAAGTGGTGAAGCGAATTTTGAAATCACCGAGCCTGCCGGTGATGCTTGGCTGCGTGAAAGTGAGCGCTCCTTGCTGTTGATTGCCGGCGGGACCGGGTTTTCTTATGTGCGCAGCATCGTGGATCACTGTATTAGTCAAGAGGTGCAGTCACCCATTTTTATTTATTGGGGCGCACGAACACCTTGTCAGCTCTATGCGCATGACGAGCTGCAAGCACTGTCTGAATCGCATAGTAATATTACGTTTATGCCAGTTGTTGAACAGGCGGAAGGCGAGTGGCGAGGCAAAGTCGGTAATGTGTTAGAAGCGGTCATGGAAGATTTTGTTAGCCTCGGCGCTTACGATATCTATATTGCCGGCCGCTTTGAAATGGCAGGCGTGGCACGCGATATGTTCTGTAAAGAGCGTGGCGTGAGTCGTGATCAACTGTACTCGGATGCGTTTGCGTTTATTTAAACCTGGCACAATATCTCAGTGACACCCAAAGAGACAGAAATGGCATAAGGCAGGTGTGAGTCACCTGCCTTTTTTATTCAGTGCTCACTGAGAGCGTTGGGCGGCATCCCGTTGGACGGCGACCCGGCGTTTCACCCACGTTTGGTTAAACCAAAGTGCGGCGAGGATCAGCGCGCCGCCAGTCAATAATGGCATTAACTCAGCGTCGCGGTTCCAAATCACCACATTGACTACAATGCCGGCTGGGATCAGCGCGTTGTTCATCACCGCGAGTGCCCCTGAATTGACGAGGGTAGCGCCTTATTCCAAAAGAAATAGCCCAGCCCAGAGGCGATGGTGCCTAGATAAATTAATACACCCCACTGGGTTGGCGTAGAGGGCAGCTTGTTGCTGTTACCCAGTAGTGCGAAAGCTAAAATCCCTACCACTAAGGCGCCGAGATAAAACCAACCGAATATCGCATGTTGGGGAAGGGGAGTCTGCTCTTTCTCAATCAAATATTTGTAACCGACTTGGCCAATGGCAAAGCACAGGTTCGCGCCTTGCACCACCAAAAAACCGAGTAAAAAATCAGGGTTGACGGTGGCATAGCGGATCACGACCGCACCGAGTACGGCAAGAGCGGCGGTGAGCAGATACCAAGCGCTGAACTGCCGTTTTAACGCATCGTAAATTAAGGTGACATAAAGCGGGGTAAAACGGTAAACAGCAAGACTTCTGGCACCGATAAGAATAAGAAGGACTGATAGAAGAAACAGTACATGATGCCAAGCTGAAACGCGCCGACTAACATCAATTTGGCGGCAAACGCGGGTCGCACTTGGCGAGGACGTAAGAAAGGTAAAAACACCAACCCTGCCAGTACGATACGCATCAATACAGAGAAGTAACTGTCGACTTGGCCGGCCAGATACACGCCAATTAAGCTAAATGAAAAGGCCCACAGCAGTGTCACCCCGCTAAGATACCCCATAACTCGGTTCCTTCGATAACGTGAGTAAAAGGGCAGTGTACCGTTTCGCTTCTAGGACGCAATCGGTTCCCAGTCAGCGTATGGTTAAAAGCGCAGAAGGCGGAAAGACCCGCCTTCTGTCCATGCGGGTCGCGAGACGGGGTCAGTCGCGGATCGGCACCATCAAAAGATCAACCGGGGTTTTATTAAGCAGTTGTTTCGTCGACGACAACAACGAGCTCCAGAAATCTTGATGATGGCCGACGACCACCAAATCGATGCCCATGTTTTGAATCGACTCGGTGATCTCTTCAGCTAAATCACCGCTACTAACCAAAGTATGCGTGACAGTACTTTGCGCGTCGCTGGCCAGCTGGTTCAGTTTTTGCTGGGCTTCTTCAATCACCCGGTTACGTGATTCGACTAAGTTAATATCAATCAGTCCGGTATAGAGCTCGGCATAATTGACGTCAATATGCACCAACGAGAGCTGTGCGCCTAAGGCGGTAGCGAGAGCGTCGGCTTTCTTCAGCAGCCTTTCACTGTCATCTGATAAATCAACCGCAACCAAAATATGCTTGTATGACATAGAGTTATCCTTTTTATACGAGGTTGTAGAGGCAGTCTAACCAGCTTGAGAAGCAAAATCCGTCACGGTGATCGCATTCCGATTAAGAATTCGACAATGAGACGGGTCATAAATTCGAGATAAGAATCGGTGCCGCTGGACATTGCCGGCGTAATCCGCTTGAAAACCAACGTGCTGCTGGTCAGAATGGCAGCTAACCCCAAATAAAGAGGACGTTTTATATGCTAGCACCTGCCATGGTTGACAGGCTCAATGAGCAGATCAATTTGGAGTTTTTCTCATCAAATCTATACTTACAAATGAGTGCTTGGTGTGAGGACCATAGTTTTGAAGGCGCGGCGAAATTCTTACACAAGCACGCACAGGAAGAAATGCAGCATATGCAGCGCCTGTTCACCTATGTGAGTGAAACGGGGGCGATGCCTGTTTTAGGTTCGATTGACGCACCACGTCATGAATTTGCGTCGTTAGGCGAGGTGTTTCGCGAAACCTATCAACACGAGCGCTTAATCACGGAGAAAATAAACAGTTTGGCGCATGCCGCGTTTACCACGCAAGACTATTCAACCTTTAATTTCTTGCAGTGGTATGTGGCGGAGCAACATGAAGAAGAGAAGTTGTTTAAAGGCGTGCTCGATAAGATCGAGTTAGTCGGCGAAGATGGCAAGGCATTGTTCTTTATCGACAAAGACTTGGCATCAATGGCAGTTGAATCATCTACGTCAGTGATGGACGGCTCTGCGGGAGAGTAATTGAGTAACCTCTCCCTCTGAACCGCTATCCAGCGTAGTGGAGGGAGAGGACTATGAACGGTGATATCCTGATTGTGGCTGTGTTCACAGTGACAGTGATAAATCTCGCACGCTATGTCTCGTCATTGCGGGCTTTGGTCGTGATGTTACGTGATGCCAACCCGCTGCTTTACCAGCAAATCTGTCGTCGAGAGAGTAATTTTTTCACTTTATCACCCCAAGGCGACATTTCGCGCCAAAAACGCTTGTATCAATACATTCGTAGCCAAGAGTATCTTCATCATCACGATGAGGTGTTTGTCGGGAAATGCAATAAAGTGCGTCACCTGTTCACGCTCAATGTTGCGCTGTCCGGTGCCTTGCTCGCGACCTTTTTTCTTGTCGCTTTTGCGGGCTGGTAAACGGATAATCATCCTTTAGACAAAATGCTGACTTCGGTCAGCATTTTTTTTGCTAGTCTGGCAAGCATTAACGCCTAAACACCCTAACCGTGAGGGAATCATGCAAAGCCTAATCCAATGGTGGCAGTCACTCTATCAAGCCGCCGCGTGGGAGTGGATCTCGAATATTGTTATTTTTATGGGAATGGGGGTCATCGTATGGGTGATATGGCGTGTGGTCATGAGTCGCTTAAAGACACTGGCAGAACGGACCCAAACACGCTGGGATGATGTCTTGTGGCCGGCGATTGATACGCCATTTTCGCTTTTTATCTGGGGCTGGCCTGTACTCCATGCCCTGGAAATATTTCTCGATAACACCGCCGGACACTTGGATTTAAGCTGGGTAAGCGTGATCAGAGAAGTGCTGATCGTGTTCTTACTGATCTGGTTTTTACTTCGATTAGTCAATAGTGGTGAGCAGCTGTTGTTTGACGAAGGACGCCGTGATCACACCACGATTAATGCGATTGGCAACGTCTTACGCTCACTCGCCGTCTGTATGGGGGTGATTACATTGCTACAAAGCCTAGGCGTCAGTGTGTCTGGGCTGCTGACGGTTGGCGGCATGGGGGCTTAATTGTCGGTTTTGCCGCCAAAGACTTGCTCTCCAACTTCTTCGGTGGGGTGATGATCTATTTTGACCGCCCATTTAAAGTGGGTGACTGGATCCGTTCACCCGACCGCAATATCGAAGGGTCGGTAGAAAAAATTGGCATTCGCATGACGGTGGTCCGCACTTTTGATTTGCGCCCCTTATATATCCCCAATTCGGTGTTTAGCAACGTCGTGGTCGAGAACCCCTCGCGGATGCTAAATCGTCGTATCTATGAAACCATTGGCCTGCGCTATCAAGATGCCGATAAACTCGGCGCGGTGATTGACGGTGTCTACGCCATGCTCGAAGCTCATTCAGATATTGAAACGCGGCAAACCTTGATTGTGAATTTCAACAGCTTTGGGCCACATTCGCTCGATTTCTTTATTTATACCTTTACTAAAACCGTCAACTGGCAGCGTTATCATCAGGTTAAACAAGACGTGTTATTAAAAGTGATTAAAATTATTCATCAACACGGTGCGGATATCGCCTTTCCTACCCGCACGCTACATATGGATCAAAGTATGATAGAACAAGGTGCAGCTGCAATGAGGCCGTCACCTGAGGCGTAGGTGCGTTAAATCGCGCTTGCCGCTCACGTACTGGCTGCTACAATGCCGCTCCCACTGGGTGAGCAGAGAATAAACAGGTAAGCGTGTGACTGAGTATGATGTAATTGTGATTGGCGCGGGTGCCGCCGGATTAATGTGTGCGGCACAAGCTGGTCAACGCGGCCGCCGCGTCTTGGTGGTGGATCATGCTAAAAAACCAGGTCGCAAGATCCTGATCTCGGGCGGTGGACGCTGCAATTTCACTAACTATGACGTCACCGCCAATAACTTCCTGTGTGAAAACCCGCACTTCGTCAAATCAGCGTTGGCACAATACACCCAATGGGATTTTATTGGTCTGGTCGCAACCTATGGCGTGGCGTATCACGAGCGTGACCACGGCCAGCTGTTTTGTGATGACAGCGCCAAAGATATCGTTAACCTGCTCTTGGCCGAATGCGACCAACCCACCATCAGTCAACGTTATCGCTGTGAAGTGCATGATATCGAGCAAGAGGACACTGGCTTTCGCCTCAAACTCAATGGCGATCCGGTGCGCTGCCAGTCGTTGGTGGTGGCCACGGGCGGCCTTTCCATGCCCAAATTAGGCGCCACGCCCTTTGGTTACCAGCTCGCCGAACAATTTGGCTTAAAGGTGCTACCCACCGTGCCGCCTTGGTACCGTATACGTTGCACCAAGAAGACAAAACCCGCTTCGCCGATATTTCCGGGGTGTCGGTACCGTGTTCGATCACTACCGAATCTGGCGTGTGTTTTAGCGAGAACCTGCTCTTTACCCATCGCGGCTTATCAGGGCCGGCGGTATTGCAAACCTCCTCGTTCTGGCAACCGGGTGAAGCGGTCACTATCGATTTACTCCCCAGTGAGTCGCTGAAAGACGTGCTGGTAGCGATGCGTGATAAGCACCCCAATCAAACCTTAAAGACCTCACTCGCTCGTCTGTTTCCCAAACGCTTGGTTGAGATCTTAATTGCGCGTGATAACTTGCCGGATAAACCGCTCAAGCAGTTAGATGACAAGCAGATCGATGAGCTTCATCACTACGTTCATCAGTGGTCTATTGCCCCAAACGGCACCGAAGGTTACCGCACCGCAGAAGTGACGCTTGGCGGGGTAGATACCCACGCAATTTCCTCGAAAACCCTTGAAGCGCGAGATATCCCCGGCCTGTATTTTATCGGTGAAGTGCTTGATGTCACCGGCTGGCTCGGCGGCTATAACTTCCAATGGGCCTGGAGCTCCGGCTGGGTGGCCGGGCAGTATGTGTGATCTTGATTCTAAGTGCTCTCTAGTTGACTGTTTTTTGTCTAAAAAATGGCAATCCTGTCTCAGTGTTGATACATTAGCGCGCTTGCCATGTCGGATAAAAATTATCCGGCGCTGTGAACCCGCGACGCGCTGGATGGGCTCGCGGTACCCTAGGGACGGGGTGACGGCTGTTCACTATTGCTACCTCGGTTATCGGGGAGTTTGGAATTAACCTGTCGTTGCTTTGAGAGCCGTTCCCATGCAGTTATCACTAAAACAAAAATTAATTGGGGCATGCTTATCTGCTGTATTGCTGATGGCCGCCTTTCTCACCTGGCTTGCTGTAAGCCAAATTCAAGCCCAAACCCAGTCGAGCATCTATAGCCGCGTCAGTGGTATCGCCGATGCGGCGACTGAGTCGATCAGCGGTTGGGTGCAAATCCGTGCTGATATCACCAGCGCCTTTACCGCTTACACCAGCAGTAGCCATCGTGTGAGCTATTTACAGCAGGCACGTGAGGCCGGTGGGTTTGACGATATCTACTATGGTACTACCCAAGGCGCCATGTATCGCTCGCGCCCTGAACGCAACCGCGATGATTATGACCCTCGCGCCCGCCTGTGGTACAAGCAAGCCGTGAGTGCAGGTAGCCCGATTATTACCACCGCTTACAGTGATGCGATTACCGGTGCGATGCTGGTGACCTTGGCCGAGCCGGTGCGTCGTAATGGCGAATTGATGGGTGTGGTGGGCGCGGATGTGTTGATTGACCAGCTGATCCGCGACGTGACCCAATTGAAAGTGGGCAAAAATGCTAACGCGATGCTGTTAGGCGCCGATGGCACCTTTCTCGCCCACAAAGACAAAGCGCGCTTGCTAAAACCGTATCGCAGCCTGTCCCCTGAGTTGAATGAAAACCGCGTGCGTCAGGCATTGGCACAGCAATCGTTGGTGGAATTGCCTGTCGATGGGGTCGATAAACTGTTTTACTTTGCGTCGGTTCCCAACACCGATTGGGTACTGGCGATTGAGCTGGATAAGCGCACCGAATACGCCAGCCAGGGTGATGCTTTATTCGATCTGATGCTGACAGCTCTCATTATTACCTTGTTGGTCGCCGGAGCTGTGACGTGGTTGATGCACGTGTTGTTCCGTGACTTGCTCAATGTATCCGCCGCGCTAGAAGAAATTGCCTCCGGTGAAGGGGACTTAACCCAGCGCCTTGAGCCACACAGTAATGATGAAATTGGCAAACTTGCCAACAACTTCAACCGCTTTGTCGGCAACATGCACACTATGGTGTCGCACTTACGTCAGCTGTCTGGCTCGCTCAAGCAACAAGCCGAGCTGACCGCGGCGCAAGCGGAAGAGCGCTCTACCCGGATTGGTCATCAGCAAGATGAAATCAATATGGTGGCGACCGCTATCCATGAAATGGCTTCGGCGACCCAAGATATTGCCGGCAATGCCGATAACACCGCACGCACCGCCCAAGAGACCGAAAGCGTCGCCAACGATGGCGGCCAGCAGGTAGAGAAAAGTAAACACGCGATCACCAAGTTGGCGGATGACGTTGAGGCGGCAACCGGTGTGATCAGTGAGCTCGACCAGCATGCGCACAGCATCACTAGTATCTTATCGACCATTCAGAATGTCGCCGAGCAAACTAACCTGCTGGCGTTGAATGCCGCGATCGAAGCCGCGCGTGCGGGGGAGCAAGGCCGTGGCTTTGCCGTGGTTGCGGATGAGGTGCGTATTTTGAGTCAACGCACCCATGCCTCAACCACCGAAATTCAACAGATGATTGATACCTTGCAGCAGGCGACCGGTCGCGCGGTGACCATGATGCAAAATAGCCAACAACGAGCACATACCAGTGTCGATGAGGCGAGCGTGGCACATGAGAGCCTGAGTCAAATTGTTGCGGCGGTGAGTCAAATCAGTGATATGGCGACACAAATTGCCTCGGCAGCGGAAGAGCAGTCGAGCGTCACGTCGGAGATCACCCGTAACTCAGAGGGCATTCGTGATGTGTCGAATGAGCTATCGACCGAAGCCGATGAAGCCGCCCGTCAAGCGGCCACTTTATCCGAGCTCTCTCATAGTCTCGAGCAAGAGATCAGCCGCTTTAAACTGTAACCCATAAACCGCTTAAACGCCGGGCATCGCAGCGCGCTGTGCCCGGCGTTTTTTATGCAGCCGCCTTTTACTTCACTACTTTGACGTTAGCATCTTGGGGGCGGGCAGAGGATCGGTGTGATGGTGGCGGTCGGCCTCGTAGCGCTCCATAAAGTGGACGAGAAAATGGTCTAGTTGCGTGGCAGCGTTCACGTCGCCTTGGCTTCGTAGTAAGGCACTCACCGCTTCACTGGTACACAGGTGTCCCGGTGGCTGGTTGCGCCTGATCGTATATTGCGAGGCGGCTGTTGACGGCAAACTGACCCGCGGTAGACGATTTAGCCACGGGCTTTTATTGAGCATTTTGCGCGCCTGCTGCCAAGTTGCATCAAGCACTACAAACTGTAACGGCGCGCGAGGCTCTTTCGGGGTGGCGATGGGCGTATCCGCGCAAGAGGCTGACTTATCCGCGCAAGAGACTAACGCATCCGCGTCAGCGAATAACCTATCGGCAGGGACGGCATCATCACTGGGAAACAACAACCAAGGTGACACACCACCGCGCGCCCAGCTGTCGAGCAAGGCTTGCGGTGGTTGTTTGCGTTGCCAAATCTCCACCTGAGTGTGAGGCAGGGCCGCCTTGACCAGTTTGCCGGTGTTGGATTGGCGTTGAGCTTCGTTTTCATGCATCACCAGCACGCATTGCAGTTGGCTTTCAAGCGGCCAATAGCAGTGACAGATACAGTGATAGGTAAAACCGCATTGGCGGCAGGGCGAACACGCCATGATTGTCTCCTTTTTTAACGGCGCGTTATTGTGCGAAAGCCCAGCCACGAATACCAGGTCATTGTTGGCTGCTGTCCGCGCCATTCACCTGACGTTTAAGTGTTAACCCTTCCGATCCCAAAGGATACGTATTGCCATTAAAGGTCTCTTCGGTTGCGGTCAAGGACAAGCCGCTGCGTTGATAAATACGCTCAGATACCACCATTTGCTCGCCACTACGAGTGGTGAGCACTTGTACCTTATTGTTACCGACCGGCTGCCAAACGCCAGTTTCTTTAGTGACTGCTTCTCCTTGCGGATGATAGGTGGTTATCGCACTGTGATCGGGCAGTAACGTCAGTTGGGTGGTTAATGCTGGCTGGCCGGCGTGTTGGCTGGTGCTTGATATTGGCCCATCCAATGCTGGCTGGTATCGGCTGACGGTAAAACCGCACAGCCTTGGAACGTATGTTGTGCTGTTTTCAAACGCGCTTGCCAGCCATATAACGTGTGCTCACTTTGCTGGCAACCGTTCGCTGTGAGAGTGAGAACGGCCTCTTTGCTGCTAAATTGCGCCTGGTTCTCGCTTAACTGATGGCCCGTTAAGGGGACTTCGTGGGTATCGTTTTTACTTTCCCACGCTAAAAGCCCTTTTCCGACCGCGGCGGACCATAGTTGAGGGCCATTGCCTTCGGCCAGCACGGTATTCCGTGGTTGGGCGCAGCCTTTTAGCTCGCTGGTCAGCATGTTTAAGCGAGAAATGGTGACCGCGGCGGGGTAATCGGCGCTAAAACCGCGGCGAGATACGGGAGTAAAAAAACCTTCGAATTCGCCATATACCGACGCCTCATGCTGGTCAAGCGCCGCCCGTTGCTCTGTGGTTAAGTCGAGCCAGTACTGCTGTTGGCTACCGCAGGGAGTGAAACTGGCTGTTTCGGGACTCACGGCGATGCGACCGCTTTGCATAAAAGGAATAGGTGATTGTTTGAGTCCTGACGCCACGACATCGCTACGGTGCCCAAGCTCAACAGGGCCAGACGATTGGCTGCATCCCACCAAACTGAACACACTCACAGTGGTAATCACGAACAGATGACGAATAGGTGGCACGATAAACTCCTTGTGATAAGCGAGAGACAGACTTGCGCCTATTAAGGCGGCAGGCCACCCTCGCCATGGAGGGGGAATAACCATAGCGAGGGTGGCGCCAAAAGCGGATGATCAATCGGTTATTGAGCTAGTAAATGGGCTTTTAAATAGCGGGCGACGGCTTCGTCGGCATGGCTGCCAATGATTGCTTTGTCTGAAAGGGTCGCTTTCACACGCGCCTGTGCCGTTGCCATGACTAGCCCTTGGCCGGCGGCGTTGAGCATTTCAACATCATTCATGCCATCACCAAATGCAATACAGTCACTTAAATTAAGCTGATGGCGCTGAGCGACGGCCTCCAAGGCTGCCCCTTTGGACACCCCACTCCCCATGACTTCAAGGCAGAAAGGGGTGGAGAAGGCAATACTGACCTGATCCCCATACTGCGCAATAAACTGATGCTCATACTGCAGTAGGTAATCATGATCGTGACGGATAAAGAAAATCTTCGCCACGTTATCGACGGGCGGATTTTCGACGTCAAATTCACGGGCCTGGAACCCGGAATCTTGATGATAACGGGCAAGCTCTTCGTCCATTTTGCTCAGTAGCCATTCATCATCACGATATAAGTGAATGGTGATGGTTGCATCATATTTAACCTCTTTAATCAGACTCGCGACGATAGCAGGATCAACATTATGTTGGTAAACCAACTGGTTATCACTGTCGTGCACACGGGCGCCGTTCGAGGTGATCATATACGCTGGAATACCGACCGTTTCACGAATGCTGGCGACATCGACATGATGACGACCGGTCGCAAACACAAAGTGAATACCTTGCTGATGAAGCTGCTCCAGCACTTGCTTGGTGTAAGGGGCGATACGGTGCTCAGGGGTGAGCAGGGTACCGTCTAGATCAGAAGCGACGAGTTTGTACATCATGTCCTCATTGGTCAGGCGATCACAATCACAGTATGCTTTGAGTCTACTGCAACTCATCGCGGTTAAAAAGGGAACACTATCATTGTTTGATTTCCGCGTTTAGTTGTCGTCGCGACCAGCAGGTCAATCACATTGGCGATCAAAAAACTCGCGTATCGCTGACAGGGCGGCAATACGATGGGTGTCGGTTTCAAACAGGATTTCATGTCGTGCGCCAGCAAAAAACTGCCATTGGCTGGGTTGATTGGCTTGTTGGCGTAAATAATGAAACTGAGACATGGCTGGGTTCGAGACGATTTGCTCGCCGCCGGCTTGGCAGATCAAGGTCGGAGTGGTGAATTGTGGTGCGACCGCTAAACATTGCTCGGCTGCGGCCATGCCTTCGGCAATCCAGCGCGCGCTTGGCCCACCAATCTGTAATTGAGGTTGGTTGATGTACAGCTGGCGAAACCAGGCATAGCGTGCCCGAGAGTGGGTGAGGTGGTTTTGCTCAAAGGGCACATGACGATAACCCACTTGCCCCGGCCCAAAACGGGGCGGGTGTTGATAGCGAGCTATTGAGCGACATAACCAAGGGGCAATGCGACCTAACCAAGGGCTCACTTGGACGCCAAACATGGGTGCGGTCATGGCTAATCCATCTAAGGCGTTTGGATACTGATGCGCGTAGAGCGTAGCAATGGCGCCTCCCATCGAGTGACCTAGCATCACCGTATGATCGTAATGACGATGCGCCCGAATAGTTTGCATGAAGGTCGCGAGATCGGTGACATAATCGTTAAAACGTTCAACATGCCCTAAATCACGCGGTTTAATGACTAACCGCTCCGATAAGCCTTGGCCGCGATGATCAAAGCTGTACACGTCATAACCCATCTGGAAGAGGTCATAAAAGATCTCTTGGTACTTCATGACGCTTTCAATGCGGCCATTCACCACCACCACCGCACGCGTGTGTTGTGGGTGCGTAAAGCTGCACCAATGCAGACGCAAGCCACTTTCTCCGTGGAAAAAGCCATGCTCACGTTGTTGCCAAAAGGGCGTAATACTGTGTTTAAACGCCTCACTCAGGTGTGCCTCACGGGCAAGAGAGTGGGCGTCGCAAGCCGGTTGGTCCTGACTGTCGGCAAGAATTGTCATCTGTTAGCTACCATCACTGAGATAGCACTACTATAACCGCGTTGGCGGGAGGATGAAAATCCTACTTAAGTGGAAAAATACGTAGAAAAAAGGCAAGCGTTATCGCTTGCCTTAAAAAGAACGGATGATGATTACTGGTTAAAGTTGTAATACGTCTCTGCCCCCGGGCCGACCGGTAAACCGAGAACAAAAACCCACACATAGAACAAGATGCTCCAGCCGACCATAAAGATCATCGAGTAGGGCAGCATGGTGGCAATCAAGGTACCAATCCCCAGGTTTTTCACATAGCGGCAAGCCACCGCCAAAATAAGCCCAAAGTAACTCATCATCGGGGTAATGATGTTAGTGACCGAATCGCCAATCCGATAAGCGGACTGAATAGTTTCTGGGGCATAGCCGACCAGCATTAACATCGGCACAAAGATCGGCGCGGTAATCGCCCATTGTGCGGATGCAGACCCGACCGAGAGGTTAATGAGGCCACACATCAAAATAAAGGCAAAGAACAACGCCAGGGCCAGGTTAAACCGCGAATGGTTTGCAAGAAAGTCTGCACCGCCGACCGCAATCACTTGGCC
>NZ_AQOD01000001.1 GCF_000513715.1 Salinivibrio socompensis S35 | reverse complement strand
TCGATGCTCAGACGTACTAGCTGTACATCACGATCTCAGACGAGTWCGGGTTGRYTATGTTTCTTTCTGGCTGATTGAGATAACGCAAGCCACTGTATAACGACACGGTTTTACCGCTCCCGGTTGGCCCGGTGAATAAAATCATCCCTTGTGGTTGGTCGAGCGCCGCTTGATAGTGGTGACGCTGCCAATCGGTAAAGCCAAGATCCTCAAAATTCAACGATTGCTGATCGGTATTGAGTAAGCGTACAACCACCTTTTCACCCCAGACGGTCGGTAAGGTGGAGACCCGCATATCGACCGTATGTTCAGCGGTTAGGGTCAGTTTGATTCGCCCATCTTGCGGTAAGCGTCGTTCGGCAATATTTAATTGGGCTAAGATTTTTAATCGCGTGGATAAGCGCCGCGAGACGCCCGCGGGCGGATGGGCATAGGTTTGTAGCAAGCCGTCTTGGCGGAACCGTATTTGGAAGTGATCCTCAAAGGGCTCGAAGTGCACGTCGGATGCTTTTTTTCGCACCGCATCAATTAAAATTTGCTGGATATAGCGGCTAATCGGAGATTGATCGCTTTGCAACTCTGCGCTGTCATCTTGCGGGCTATCGGCGACGGTGAGCGCTGCGAGGTCTTGATCACTGATGGTAATACCATCGCCGGTGCCTTCAATGTCAGCGCCGTATAAATGGCGCAGTGCGGCATCTAAATCAGGTTGGCTTAACACCACCAAACGCACATTGAGCCCGGTTGAAAAGCGAAAATCGGCGACAGCTTCTGCGTTATCTGGGTCACTGACGCCCAGCAATAGCTCTTGGCCTTCCTGAGCAAGCGGTAGCACTTGGTGACGCTGAATCAAATCGCGCCGGTCGAGGGCATAACAGGTGGCTTTAAACGGGTACTGATGGCTTTCCGCAAAGGGGAGCTGATGCAGGCTTGCTAAGGTGTTGGCCAGCGCGTGAGGGTCAACCCCGACATCAAGCAAACGAGAGACGCTAAGCGATGTGCTATCGGCAATGCCCAGCGCATGGTGCTGGGCATCGGTCAATAAACCGGCTTGATACAACTGAGCGGTTGGGATCATCGTGAGTCCCTGCTTTGTATTAGCTTAAGGTGTTGATTTCTTTTCACAGCCATTGACAGTGATAGTTTTCGACGGTTGCTCACACCCCCAGTAGCCTTCAGCAGAGCGTGAGAGCTTCACGTCCCCACCTCCCGGTAACCCCTTCACGGTTAGAGACATGTTACCTTCAACACCGCTAGTAGTAGCGAGTGTTACCTCTTTAGGAATCCCGAGATTTTTTTTGTCCGTGTCTTTTGGGAACGCGCCATCCTCCATAATCTGCGCTTCTACCACCGAACGCATATTAGTCAGTGTGGCGATGGCGGCAGTGATTTTGGCTTTATCTTGATATTTTTGGTATTGCGGAATGGCGATGGCAGTCAGCGCACCAATAATCCCAATGACGACGAGCAGCTCAATCAAGCTAAACCCTTGTTGCTTTTGCATGTGACTTCTCTCCTCTCAATGATGGTTGGCCGCCAACACGGTGGCCGCGAGTGCAGCGACTTTACGCTTGTGAATGTGGCGCGAAAAAGAGGGGAAACATGAGTTTGAGAGTGAAGGGTAAAAGCTGGATGTAAGATTACGTATTTTCTGTTGCAGTGTTCGACGCACCACTAATTTTTTGTCACGAAAGAGCGATAAAAAAGGCCGCCCACCACGAGCAGCCTTGTCGAATCCTAGTTAGCGCAAGTGTTATTGAAAACGCATCGATAAATCGAGCGCGGTGACGTGTTTGGTGAGCGCGCCCACGGAAATATAATCCACGCCCGTGGACGCGTATTCCGCCAGTGTCTCCAAGGTGACATTGCCCGAGACTTCTAGCGCCACACGACCTTGATTCAGTGCGACCGCTTCTCGCATCATGGGAATGGTAAAGTTATCCAGCATCACCACGTCGGCCCCCGCATCAATCGCTTGTGTCAGCTCATCGAGGGTTTCGGTTTCCACTTCCACCGGTTTATCTGGGTTCAGGCGGCGGGCTTCTTGCACCGCATTGGCAATTCCCCCGCAGGCGAGAATGTGGTTTTCTTTAATCAAATACGCATCGAACACGCCAATACGGTGATTATGCCCGCCGCCACACGCCACCGCATATTTAAGTGCGCTGCGCAGGCCGGGGACTGTTTTACGGGTATCCAACAACTTGGTACCTGTCCCTTGCAACTGCGCGACATAGGTTGCTGTCTTACTGGCGCAGCCTGATAAGGTTTGGATAAAGTTCATCGCATTGCGCTCACCGGTTAATAACATGCGTGACGGCCCCTTTAAGGTACACAAGGCTTGGTTGGCGGTGATCGCGTCGCCATCGGTGACGTGCCAGGTTAAGGAAACCTCGCCACCCAGTTGCTTGAAGACTTCATCAGCAAAATCACGGCCGCAAAATACGCCATCCTCACGCGTAATCAGTACCGCGGTTGACACCGAATCGGCCGGGATCAGGCTGGCGGTAATGTCTGTGCGAGCGTCAATATCGCCCCCCAAGTCTTCACGCAATGCCTCAGCGACGGCACGGGGCACATCCGTTTTAAGATGAGAGGTGAGATAGGCTAAACGGCTTTTGCTGTCATGAACAGCGTGAAAAGGAGTCGATGTCATTATGGCTTACCGCGGTGATAAAAAACGTGGCGGAATGATACCCCTGGTTGGGGGGAAATGCAGCTTTTCTCTCCCATTCCCCTGAAAGGGTATATTTTTTTATCCACACGACGCCTTCTTAATTATCCATGCGCTGTTTGCTGGTTTGTCTACACTTTAATCAATCTTAGCAAAGAGGTAACACCATGAAACGCGGATTGGCACTGATGGCGATGATCTTGGTCGTCCTGGCGGGGTTTCGCGTTTGGCAGCATCTGCGCTTGCCCGTGTCTTCGTCATTATCACCCCTGACGATTGCGGTGTCGTTAACCCCTCTGTCAGCACCTATTATTGTTGCTAAAGAGCAAGGTTTGTTTAAAAAACATGGTATCGATATGACGTTGAAACCGGTTCACGGCGGGGTAAAGAGTTTTCAAACCTTGGTTGCGGGAGAGGCGGATTTAGCTACCACATCAGAAACCGTGGCGATGTTTAATAGTTTTGAAAGAGAGGATTTCAATATTTTGACTAGCTTCGTTGAGTCAGATAATGATGTAAAACTGTGGTCTATCCATCGGGCGATCGGTGATTCGCTTTCTGAGGCGCTTCGTCATGGGCGTGTTGGGGTGGTCGCGTCGAGCGCGAGTGAGTACTTCTTTGACTCACTGCTCCAGTTACACGGTATGCCCACAGAGACGATAGAGAAAGTTTATTATCCGCCAGAGGCGTTGCCGTCGGCACTGCTCGATAATGACGTTGATGCGATCGCTATTTGGGAGCCTACGGCTACCAGCTCGTCAACCGTGCGAGTGAGCCCGTGCAGTCACTGAATAGCAAAGGCCTACATAGTTTGTCTTTTTTACTGGTCAGTGATCGTTTAGTGGTTAAAAAGCAGCACCAAGATATGCGCCGTGTCATTCGAGCCTTGGATGAGGCAGTGGATTTTATTCATCTCCGCCCCGACCAAGCGAAAGCGCAGGTCGCCGCGTATCTGTCGATGTCTGACGACAAGCTCAACTGGCTTTGGCAAGACTATCTATTTCGTCTTTCGTTGAACGACTCTTTACTGTTGCGTTTAAAAAACCAAGCGCGTTGGGCGCAACGCACGGGATTGGTTGAGGGACCAACACCGTCATATCGCCATTTGCTTAACCCTGGCCCCTTGGTTGAAGCAACTCAAAAAGTGAGCTTATTAGAATGAAAATCGGTCAGCAGTTAAACATCGTTGTTTACGCATCTACGGCACTGACGTTAGTGACGTTACTGATTACGGTGGAGCTTTTTTATAAACAGAATCAGACGCAAGCACGCTTAGATCGCATTGTTGCGGTACATTCTCAAATTGACAGTTTACGCGGCCGTTTGTGGCTCTATCGTCAATATCCTAGTGAGCAAACTCGGCAAGATGTTTCTCAATCGACCAATGTGTTACGTGCCCAGCTATCAAATGCTCAGCACGCGATTCCGCCCCAATCTGTGCAGTCGATAGCGCAAGCGGCGGACAGTGTTGACCGTTTGCTGAATACGACGGCAGGCCAATTTGGTGGGGAACAAGTCGTCGATGAAGGGCGGCTTATGCTTTTTTCACGGTTTAATATTTTACTACAAGCCATGAGCGAAGCGGCGTTTTCGGTGCGTCAGCAAGCGATGCATGAGGCAGCCAAACAGCAGAAAATGTTGCTTGTTGTACACGGTGGTATTTTGATGGTTTTGGCTTTATTGGTGACGGTCTTTGTAACCCGCTTACGACGACGTTTAAGACAGCGCTTAACTGCATTACATAATACAGTTACCCAGATCAAAAAGGGTGATTTAACCACCGAGTTGGTCATGATCGATAAAGATGAATTGACTGAGCTAGCGGATCACGTCAATGAAATGAAGCATGCACTAAGCCATACCATGGTGGATAAGAACCAATTAAGTGAAGAAGTGGCTCGTCAAACTCAGCAGCTACGCGAGCAACAACACCAGCTTAAATTCTTAGCGGAGCATGATGAATTAACGGGGTTGTTTAACCGTCGGGCGTTTGAGTCACACGTGGAGGTTGCATTAATGCGGGCCAACCGCGCACAAACGAATGCGGCATTACTGTTTATCGATTTGAATAACTTTAAGCAAGTCAATGATACCTATGGTCATGGCGTAGGTGATGAATTGCTTAGGATTGTTAGCCAGCGCCTGAAGCAAGCCGTGCGTCGTTCTGATTTAGTCGGGCGTTTAGGGGGGGACGAATTTATCGTGTGGCTGGATCTATTGACCGGTAAGAATGCCTTGCATGAAGTCACTCAACGTATCCAAGAGCAGATGCATGGACCTATATTAACGGGAGACGTCGAGTTGTCATTATCGATTAGCATCGGCGTGAGCTGTTTTCCTACCGACGGATTGGAGTTGCAACAAATGATGAATCAAGCGGATGCGGCAATGTACTATGCCAAAACACATCCTAATGAGCGTTATTGCTTATATTCCAATCTGCCTGCCGAGCGGATACAGTGAATGATTTTGCGACACGAGTAGCTTGCATGTCTTTTACCCGCATCGACGACCATTGGCTAGCAGGCGCGCGCGCCTGTCTTTCGCCTCATCATAACCAACGCCCTGACAGTAAGGACATTTCCTTGCTGGTGGTCCACAATATTAGCCTGCCCCCTGGCCAGTTCGACGGTCCGTATATTGAGCAGTTTTTTAAGGGCAACCTTGATCCTGGTGCACACCCCTATTTTGCCCAGATCAGTGATCTTCGCGTATCCGCTCACCTACTGATCCGACGAGATGGAAGTGTGATCCAGTTTGTACCATTCAATGCACGTGCGTGGCATGCTGGCGCTTCGTGTTTTAACGGTCGGCAGCAATGTAACGATTTTTCTATCGGTATTGAGCTTGAAGGCACGGACACACTTCCTTACACCGATCAGCAGTATCAATCGTTAGCGGTGATCACGCAGACGCTGATGCAGTACTATCCAGCCATTACCCGTGATCGGATCACAGGACATCAACATATTGCGCCCGGACGGAAAACCGATCCAGGCGATGCATTTGACTGGGAAAGGTTACATTCTTTGCTCTGTATCGCCCAATAAAGCGAATAAACTTATTGGTATGACCAATTTTTAAGCAGGGTCAAAGAGGGACTGTCAGGTTACAAATACAGAGGTTTCCATGATGTCAATCAAAGTTCAGGTGGACAGAATATCCGCTGTCTGGTAACTTTAGAGAATAGTAAAGTAATTGGTCTTACCAATTTACAATCAGTCAGTTTCTGCAGTTGATAGTCATGGCTTTCAACGTGGATGGTCAATAAAAACAATGGCATATCAGCGAATCCGTCAACCCAAACTCTCAGATGTAATTGAAAAAGAGCTCGAAGGCTTGATTCTGGAAGGGACCTTGTCTCCAGGTCAGAAGTTGCCGCCTGAGCGAGAGTTAGCGATCCAATTTGATGTGTCTCGTCCGTCAGTACGCGAGGCGATTCAGCGACTTGAAGTGAAAAAGTTGCTTACTCGCAAGCAAGGTGGTGGCACTTTTGTCAGTCAACGACTGTGGCAGCGATTTTCTGAACCCCTGTTAGAGTTATTGGCGGACCATCCAGAAACCCAGCTTGATTTGTTGGAATCACGGCATGCGCTCGAAGGCATTTCGTCTTACTTCGCCGCATTACGAGGCACTGAAGAGGATTTTTCTCGGATTGAAGATTGCCATGATGCGATTCGACAAGCGCAGAAAGATGGGGATTTAAAAGCAGAAGCATCGGCTGTGATGCAATATCTCGTTGCCGTAACGGAAGCGGCTCACAATGTGGTGCTACTTCACATTATGCGTAGCCTCGCCCCGTTACTGGAACAGAATATTTATCAAAATTTTGAGCTACTTTATCGCCGTCAAGAGACGGTGGAAAACGTCAGCCGACACCGAGCTGAGATTGTGGATGCAATCACCGCTGGCGAGCCTGAAAAAGCGAGACAGGCGTCGCATGCACACTTAGCTTACATTGAGGAAACTCTGTTGGATCTTGGCCGAGAAGAAAGCCGTCGAGAACGGTCTCTACGTCGAATTCAACAACGCAAGGACGAGCTGGAGTAATCCCTATTCTCCGCCAAAATAAAGGCGAGGGGCCATTGCAGCTGCGACAACGTTTGTTTTGTACGAGTCAATCAACGAAAGGATAGATCGCCATGTCTGAAGTCATGAAAAATGACGTGGACGCACTTGAGACCCAAGAGTGGTTGCAAGCTCTTGAGTCAGTCGTTCGTGAAGAAGGTGTAGAACGTGCCCAGTTCCTTCTGGAGCAAGTCTTAGGGCAAGCACGTTTAGACGGTGTTGACATGCCAACTGGCGTGACCACCAACTATGTAAATACCATCCCTGCAGATCAAGAACCTGCTTATCCAGGTGATGTGAACTTGGAACGTCGTATCCGTTCTATCATTCGTTGGAACGCCATCATGATCGTGTTGCGCGCGTCCAAGAAAGATTTAGAGCTGGGTGGCCACATGGCCTCATTCCAGTCATCGGCTGCGTTCTATGAAACTTGCTTTAACCACTTCTTCCGTGCGCCAAACGAGAAAGATGGTGGCGATCTGGTTTATTATCAAGGCCATATCTCTCCAGGCATCTACGCACGTGCGTTTGTGGAAGGCCGTCTAAGCGAAGAGCAACTAGACAACTTCCGTCAAGAAGTCGACGGCAAGGGTATTTCTTCTTACCCGCACCCGAAACTGATGCCTGAGTTCTGGCAGTTCCCAACCGTTTCTATGGGCTTGGGTCCGATTGCATCTATCTACCAAGCACGTTTCCTCAAATATTTGAACGGTCGCGGCCTGAAAGACACCTCAGAGCAGCGTGTTTACGCGTTCCTCGGCGACGGTGAGATGGATGAGCCAGAATCACGTGGTGCGCTGTCGTTTGCGGCCCGTGAGAATCTAGACAACCTATGCTTTTTGATTAACTGTAACCTCCAGCGTCTTGATGGCCCTGTGATGGGTAACGGTAAAATCGTTCAAGAGCTAGAAGGCCTATTTAAAGGGGCTGGCTGGAACGTGATCAAAGTGGTTTGGGGTTCTGGCTGGGATAAACTGCTGGCGAAAGACACCTCGGGTAAATTGCTGCAGTTGATGAACGAAACCATCGACGGCGATTACCAAACCTTCAAATCAAAAGACGGCGCTACGTGCGTGAGCACTTCTTCGGTAAATATCCTGAAACTGCAGCCTTGGTTGCCGATATGACCGACGAAGAAATCTTTGCGCTTAAGCGTGGTGGTCATGAGCCATCAAAACTGTTCGCAGCGTTTAAAGCCGCACAAGATTGTAACGACCGTCCAACCGTGATCCTGGCGAAAACCGTGAAAGGTTACGGCATGGGTGAAGCGGCAGAAGGTAAAAACATCGCGCACCAAGTGAAGAAAATGGACATGACCCATGTTCACGCCATGCGTGATCGTCTTGGTCTACAAGACTTGCTGTCTGACGATGATGTGCAAAATCTGACTTACCTGAAACTGGAAGAAGGGTCTGCGGAACACGAATACCTGCACGCGCGCCGTAAAGCCTTGCACGGTTACACACCGCAGCGTTTGCCAAAGTTCACTGAAGAACTGACACTGCCTAAACTGGATGATTTCTCAGCTCTGCTCTCTGAGCAAAAGCGTGACATCTCCACTACCATGGCGTTTGTGCGTTCACTGAACGTGCTGCTGAAAGATAAAAATATTGGCAAGAACGTGGTGCCAATCATTGCTGACGAAGCCCGTACCTTTGGTATGGAAGGTCTGTTCCGTCAGGTGGGTATCTATAACCCACAAGGGCAAACCTATACCCCAGAAGATCGTGGCGTGGTGTCTTACTACAAAGAAGAGCAAGGCGGCCAGGTTCTCCAAGAGGGCATTAACGAGCTAGGTGCAATGTCATCTTGGGTTGCAGCGGCGACGTCATACAGCACCAACGACCTGCCAATGATCCCATTTTACATCTACTATTCAATGTTCGGCTTCCAACGTGTTGGCGACATGGCGTGGATGGCGGGAGACCAACAAGCACGTGGTTTCCTCTTGGGTGCAACAGCCGGGCGTACCACACTGAATGGTGAAGGTCTGCAGCACGAAGATGGTCATAGCCACATTCTGGCCAGCACGGTACCTAACTGTGTGTCTTATGACCCAACTTTCGCGTACGAAGTGGCAGTGATCATGCAAGACGGTATCCGTCGCATGTACGGCCCTGACCAAGAAAACGTGTACTACTACCTGACGCTGATGAACGAAAACTATCATCAGCCAGCCATGCCTGAGGGCTCGGAAGAGGGTATCCGTAAAGGTATCTACAAGCTAGAAAGCTACACGGGTGACAAAGCGAAAGTTCAGCTAATGGGCTCGGGCACCATCATGACCGAAGTGCGAAAAGCAGCGAAACTGCTGAGCGACGAATTCGGTGTGGCGTCTGACGTCTACAGTGTGACCTCGTTCAACGAGCTCGCACGTGATGGCCAAGATGTGGACCGTTTCAACATGCTGAACCCAGATGCAGAGAGTAAAGTGCCTTATATCCAAACGGTCATGGGCACAGAGCCAGCCATCGCTGCCACTGATTATATGAAAAACTATGCTGACCAAGTTCGTGCGTTTCTCCCAGCTGAGTCTTACAAAGTGCTGGGCACAGACGGCTTTGGTCGTTCTGACAGCCGCGAAAACCTACGTCGTCACTTCGAAGTGAACGCCGGTTATGTGGTTGTGGCGGCACTGAACGAGCTGGCTAAGCGTGGCGATGTTGATAAGAAAGTCGTGGCAGAAGCGATTAAGAAATTCGACATCGATACCAACAAAGTAAACCCGCTGTTCGCGTAAGAGGCTGAAACAATGTCAATCGAGATTAATGTACCTGACATCGGTGCGGATGAAGTAGAAGTGACTGAAATCCTTGTCAGCATCGGTGACAAGGTAGAAGAAGAGCAGTCGTTAATCACCGTTGAAGGTGATAAAGCATCCATGGAAGTCCCTGCGTCACAAGCGGGTGTGGTCAAGGAAATCAAAATTACTGAGGGTGACAAAGTTACCACTGGTTCTTTGATTATGATCTTCGAAGCCGATGCGCCAGCACAAAGCGCGCCAGCACAAGAGGCGGCTCCTGCCGCCCCTGCTGTAGCGCCAGCGGCCGCATCAGAACCCAAAGAAGTCCATGTGCCTGATATCGGTGGTGATGAAGTTGAAGTCACCGAGATCATGGTAGCAGTAGGCGACACCATTGAAGAAGAGCAGTCACTGATCACGGTTGAAGGTGACAAAGCGTCAATGGAAGTGCCAGCACCGTTCGCGGGGACCGTCAAAGACATCAAGATCGCAGCAGGTGACAAAGTGTCAACCGGCTCACTGATCATGATGTTTGAAGTCGGTGGCAGCACACCAGCATCAGATGCACCTGCCACAGAGGCACCAGCCGCCCCTGCAACGGCCCAAGCGAAAGATGTGAACGTGCCAGACATCGGTGGTGATGAAGTTGAAGTGACTGACATCATGGTTGCCGTGGGCGATACCGTTGAAGAAGAGCAGTCATTGATCACCGTTGAAGGCGATAAAGCATCAATGGAAGTACCAGCGCCGTTTGCGGGTACGGTCAAAGAAATCAAAATCGCTGCAGGCGATAAAGTGTCGACTGGCTCGCACATCATGGTGTTCGAGGTTGCTGGTAGCGCCCCTGCGGCACCTGCACCTGCACCGGCCGCTGCGCCTGCTGCAGAAAAAGCAGCGCCTGCACCGAAAGCAGAGGCACCTGCTGCCAAAGCTGACGCCGGTAAAGACGAGTTCGTCGAGAACAAAGAGTATGCACATGCGTCTCCGGTGGTTCGTCGTCTCGCGCGTGAATTTGGCGTTAATTTGGCCAAAGTAAAAGGCTCTGGTCGTAAAGGACGCGTGCTGAAAGAAGACGTGCAAGGCTATGTGAAAGAGGCGCTGAAACGTCTTGAATCTGGCGCGGCGTCTGGCTCTGGCGACGGTAGCGCACTTGGTCTGCTGCCATGGCCAAAAGTCGATTTCAGCAAGTTCGGTGAAACCGAAGTGAAACCCCTGTCTCGCATTAAGAAAATCTCGGGTGCGAACCTGGCACGTAACTGGGTAATGATCCCGCACGTGACCCAGTGGGATAACGCGGACATCACCGAAGTTGAAGCGTTCCGTAAAGAGCAAAACGCGATTGAGAAGAAGAAAGAGTCTGGCATGAAGATCACCCCACTGGTGTTCATCATGAAAGCCGCTGCTAAAGCGCTGGAAGCTTTCCCATCATTCAACGCGTCGCTGTCAGAAGACGGTGAAAGCCTGATCATGAAAAAGTATGTCAACATCGGTATTGCGGTTGATACGCCAAATGGTCTGGTTGTGCCTGTGTTTAAAGACGTGAACAAAAAAGGGATTCACGAGCTATCTGAAGAGCTGATGGTAGTTTCGAAGAAAGCCCGTTCGGGTAAACTGACTGCATCCGACATGCAGGGTGGTTGCTTTACTATCTCGAGCCTTGGTGGCCTAGGTGGTACAGCGTTTACCCCAATCGTCAATGCACCCGAAGTCTCTATTCTGGGTGTGTCTAAGTCAGAAATGAAGCCAGTATGGAACGGTAAGGACTTTGAACCTCGCCTAATGCTGCCATTGTCTCTGTCTTACGACCACCGCGTGATTGACGGTGCGGAAGGCGCGCGCTTTATCAGCTACCTCAACGGCCTAATGTCTGATATCCGCCGTTTGGTACTGTAATCGCAACACCGACAACCCAACCGGCCCACGATGGGTCGGTTGGGAATTGTTGTGCAGCTCACAGGCTATGGGTTTTTATTTTTCAGCCCATTAACATGGCTGTAAACTGTGGCTCCAAACACCCACAACAATAAAAAATCACCGCTCTTAGCCTGTCAGGGAATAAGACTACAACGAGGTCAGAATGAGTAAAGAAATCAAAGCGCAAGTCGTCGTTCTTGGCGCTGGTCCTGCTGGATACTCCGCCGCTTTCCGCTGTGCCGACCTAGGTTTGGAAACAGTGCTGGTTGAACGTTACAACACCCTTGGGGGTGTGTGTCTAAACGTTGGCTGTATTCCTTCTAAAGCCCTACTACACGTCGCCAAAGTGATTGAAGAAGCCAAAGCCATGGCCGATCACGGCGTGGTTTTCGGCGAACCACAAACCGACATTGACAAAATCCGCTCTTGGAAAGACAAGGTGATCGGTCAGCTGACCGGCGGCTTGGGCGGCATGGCCAAGCAGCGTAAAGTCACGGTGGTCAACGGTACCGGTCGTTTCACTGGCGCGAACACCCTGTTAGTAGAGGGTGAAGAAAGCACCACCATCAATTTCGATAACGCCATCATCGCGGCAGGCTCTCGTCCTATCGAGCTGCCATTTATTCCGCATGATGATCCACGTATCTGGAACTCCACTGACGCGCTCGAGCTCAAAGAAGTACCAGAGAAAATGCTGCTGATGGGCGGTGGTATCATTGGTCTAGAAATGGGCACTGTCTATCACGCATTGGGCTCACAGGTCGATGTGGTCGAAATGTGCGATCAGGTGATCCCGGCTGCCGATAAAGACGTGATTAAAGTCTTTACCAAGCGTATCAGCAAGAAAATGAACCTAATGCTGGAAACCAAAGTCACCGCAGTAGAAGCCAAAGAAGATGGCATCTACGTGACGATGGAAGGCAAAAAAGCGCCTGCTGAGCCAGTGCGTTATGATGCTGTATTGGTGGCGATTGGTCGTAGCCCGAATGGCAAGCTGCTTGACGCCGGCCAAGCCGGAGTTGAAGTCGATGATCGCGGCTTTATCAATGTCGACAAGCAAATGCGCACTAACGTGCCACACATCTATGCGATCGGCGATATTGTCGGACAGCCTATGCTGGCCCACAAAGGTGTGCATGAAGGCCATGTGGCTGCCGAAGTGATTTCGGGTAAGAAACATTACTTTGATCCGAAAGTGATCCCATCGATTGCGTACACCGAGCCAGAAGTGGCATGGGTGGGTAAAACCGAGAAAGAATGTAAGGAAGAGGGCAATGACAATTACGAAGCC